>JBLHMA010000117.1:0-13310 GCA_047621545.1 Cognaticolwellia sp.
CTTCCGCCCGCTTCGTCCTAGGCGGCGAAGTCGTAGAAGGAGAATGCACCGCGAGCAGCGCGTACAGTCCTTCACGGCGCTGTGTGGTGGAGGTCGATTGGCAGCTCTACGACAGCCTGAGCGCCAGAGTGGTCTACCAGCAACGTGTGGAGGGAATCTGGAAGGCGGATGGCGAGGCTGCGATCAACGGGGCTCTGGATGGCGCCCTGGAGGGGCTGCTCAGCTACCCCAGCTTCTCCCAAGCCCTGGCTCTAAACGAGACCAGTGAACAGTCTTTCGACGAGCTGACGCTCAAGGCCTGCCCATCAGAGCCCCTCAAGCTCCCCAAAGAGCTCCCCAAGGCCAAGAGCAGCGTGCTCCTTGTCAAGAGTGGAAGCGGCGTGGGCACGGGCGTGACGGTCTCCCCAGATGGCTTTGCTCTGACAGCCGCCCACGTGGTCGTCGGTCAGGAGAAGGTCGAGGTCCGCACAAGCAGCGGGGTCACCTTCGAGGCCACGGTTGTCCGGGTAGACAACCAGAAGGATGTGGCGCTGCTGCACCTCCCCGGCTCCGGCTACCCCTGCACCTCCGGCCGAGATGCGAGCGCGGAGGTCGGTGAGGACCTGTGGGCCATCGGAAATCCCATGGGGGAGGAGCTCAGCTTCTCGGTGACCAAGGGACTCGTTTCCGGCCTGCGTACCTTCAACGACAACGCCTTCATCCAGACCGATGCGCCGATCAACCCCGGCTACAGCGGGGGCCCCTTACTCGATACCAAGGGCTACTTGCTCGGCATCATCAGCTGGAAGATCGCAGCGACAGGCTTTGAGGGCTTGTCCTTTGGTGTCCCATTGGACGCACTCGAACAGAGCCTGAACATCAACTTTGGCGAGACCTCCGACACGGACTGGACAGCTGCCACTGTGTCATCAGAGGTGGGCGGCGGTGAGCCGATGCGACGCTTCACCCCCGACCGCTCCAGCTACTTGGTGCCGAATCCCGACAGCTCTGGCGGCACAGAATCCGGTGGCTTTGCTGCATTAGAGGACCAAAAGACCCGGGCCGACATCAACATGGGCAAGCGTGCCGCTACCTTCGGCATAGGAGTCGCGCTAGCAGCAGGGACTGGAGGCTGGGCGGCTGTCGCCGACAAGTCCACGCCGGGCATGTACATGACGATGACGGTCCTGAACACGGCCGGTTTGACGGCCGCCGTGGTCGGCGGAGTGCTGCTGCTTCGGGGAGCAGCACTGCCACCACCACCGGAGCCGACGGTTGAAACGAGCACAGACCCGGCGGCTGCGGACGAGGAGTCTACGGACGAGCAGCCTAAGGATGCTACGGAAGCCGAGCCTATGGTCGAGCCTACGGACTCGGGATCCAACGTCGATGGAGGTGCTCAGTGAGCCTGTTGATGTTGTCTCTTGGCTGCTTGGCGGTCGGTGAACGCCCTGAAGGGACCGACTTGGATGGCCCGTGGCGATGGGTGGGCACCGCCTCCAACACCATCTGCGGCGTCAACACCGCACGCAAGATGGCCTGTGTCTCCTCGGACAGTGGACAGCCGATCTGGCGAAAGCTCCACAAGGACTTTGTGCAGTTAGACGGCGTCTGTGGAGTCACCGACGACGGTGAGGTGAGCTGCCTTGGTGCTGCCTTTGGGGACGACGGCTGGATTCAGGACAGCCCAATTGGAAACCGGTTTGTAAGCGTGAAGCTCAGCGCCGACGACGCGGCTTGCGCCATTCGGGACGACGACAGCGCTCGGTGTTGGGCCAAGGACAACATCAGTGAACGAATCAGCGACCAACCCGAGTCATTGGTTGCCTCGGTCATCAGTTCAGACTTTGGAGGCGGAATAACACCGGACGGAGAGCTCGCTGTGTGGGGCGATTCCCCTAGCCTCAACTTCTTCTACAACGCCCCACTGACCGACATCGCGACGGACGGCACGGACATGGTCTTCATCAATGACGAAGACGCCTGGGACTTAAACAGTGGAAGCAGAATACGGCGGGCCGGAGGCATCAAGCTCGAGGCAGAAGCCGGCACATTTTGCTCTATGGCTGAGAGCGGCATGGCCATGTGCTGGGGCGAAGATGACTACGGACAGGCACAGCAACCTGACGCAACCTTCCGAGACATCGACGTGAGCACCAACTTCGCCTGTGGCGTGACCGATAACCAGCGCATTCGTTGCTGGGGAGACGCCAAGAGCTTCCCATTCGAGTAGCCACGCGGAACCCCAGCTAGCCTTCAGTGTCCAAGCCCTTGGACGATTCTTAGAGAGCCTTGACCCTGCGGTGGTTGACAGCGACCCCCATTAGCCCCTATTTTCCCCCGCTCCATCGGCACCGGTGGGCTGACACAGGGTATCCCTGTGCCAATCGGAGGTCCGCGCATGCGCGTCGTTTGTGATAATTGTGGTGCAACCTACAAGATCCCCGAGCACAAGCTCAGTCGGGAGGTCAACAAGGCCACCTGCCGCAAGTGCGGGCACACCATCATCATCCGGCGTCCCGGTGTAGGCGGACCCACAGTGGCCTCGCAGCCACCTGCGGTACGCAACGATGGCGACTCCACGCAGATCTCCTCAGAGGCGGATCTGCGGGCCCGAGCCTTGGCTGGCTCCGCTCCGGTACACGAAGAGTACGTACCGCCAACGGTGGTCAAGAGCCCCGCGCCGCCCCATGGCGATCAGACCATGCCGCGCGCTGACGTGCGTCCACCCACGCCCCAGCGTCACGCAGCACCGCCCAGGGTCGCTCCGCGCCCACCCAGCCAGGCGCCATCCATGGCACCGCAGGCGTCCGCTCCAGTGGCGGGCGTGCCGATCGTCCAGCCCAAGAGCCACGATCCCTCCGGCGACCTGATCCTGGTCATGGCCGGCTGCTTCGCCGCAATCGTCGGCGTAGGCCTGATGGCCGCCAACCTTGGCCTAGAAGCGACCACGATTGGTCTGGCGGTGGCCCTGGCGGCCAGCGTGACCAACCTGATGGTCCTGATCACAAGCGACCGCGGCCGCAGGCCTGCCAAGCCCGTGCTCTCCATGTTCCTGGGCATCTTCCTGGCCGCTTTCTTCGTCGGCACAGTGATCTTCACCGGGGTGCTCAATCCTACGGACACTGAGCCTGCGGTGGCCAGCGCAGACACCAAGCCGACCAAGCCCAGTTTCCCAACGATCGAGCCACCTCTGGACGACCCGGACGCGGACCCAACCCTGGACCCGACCACCGAGCCAGAGGTGGAGCCCGCAACTGAGCCAGCCCCCGTGGTGGCGTCGGTGGACCCGGTACCAGCACCCAAGGTTGAGCCCCGGGTCGAGCCCAAGAGCGAACCAAAGGCTGAGCCCAGGGTCACCTCCCCCAAGGTCTCCCCCAAGGTCTCCCCCAAAGTGGAGCCCAAGAGCAGCAGCAAAAGCAGCCCCAACGTCGGCGTGCCCGTGACCGTGCTGGACACCATGCTCAAGTCCAACAAGGGCGTGAAGACCTGCTTTGGTAAATACCGCCAAGAGACTGGCTCCTTGCCCAGCGGCCGCATCACCGTGCGCATCACTGTGCAGCCCACGGGCAGGGCCACCAGCGCAAAGATCGCCGGTGGAGCCTACGCGGACAGCAGCCTGGACACTTGCTTGGGCGGCGCGATCCGGGCCATCCAGTTTCCCCCTTGGGAAGGCTCGGAGCCTGCGACCTACAACTACCCCTTCATTCTGTGATTGCTTTCCTGCTCGGCTGCTCTCCGGCGCCGCTGCAGGAGCTGCGGGATGACTTTGAGCGCAGCCAAGAGCAGAGCTTTGTGGACTGTGGGACCGCGGTCCTCTCGGAGTGCCCCGAGGAGACCCCTCCAGATGAAATCCAGTGCTTGCTGGACAACATCGCCGCTGCTGAAGCCGCGACGGTCGCTCTCCAGACCCCCGAACGGGAAGCCGCCGCGTACTGGCTCGCGCAAGGGGGCGTAGATTTTCCCTTCGTGCAGCTCTTTCGCACGACGGATCGGGCTTGGCGAAACGACTGCACTGCAGTCCAAGAATGGTCGGCGATCCCCTTTAATGGCTGCTTTGACTTGGCCGTCTCCTTGCCCTGTGAGGGCGTGGACCTGTAAGGCGTCTCCCAGCTGTCGCTTGACCTTTGGCCTCCAGCGGGTGATTTGCCGCGACCTCGGAGTAGACCATGTCCAGCTTGCGCAACATCGCCATCATCGCCCACGTCGACCACGGCAAGACCACTTTGGTGGATGGATTGCTGGCACAGGCCGGCACTTTCGCCGCCCACCAGGAGACCGTCGACCGCGTGATGGACTCGATGGACCTGGAGCGTGAGCGCGGCATCACCATCATGTCCAAGAACACGGCCATTCACTACCAGGGCGTGAAGATCAACATCGTCGACACCCCAGGTCACGCCGACTTTGGTGGTGAGGTCGAGCGCATCATGAAGATGGTGGACTCCGCTTTGCTTCTGGTGGACGCCAGCGAGGGTCCCCTGCCCCAGACCCGCTTTGTGCTCCGCAAGGCCCTGGACGCCAACCTGAAGATCCTGGTGTGCATCAACAAGATCGACCGCCCCGATGCCCGCATCGACGAAGTCATCAACGAGGTCTACGACCTGTTCATCGACCTGGGTGCCGAAGACGAACAGATCGAGTTCCCGATCGTCTATGCCTGCGCTCGCGACGGCTACTGCGGCTTGGAGCAGGATGTGACCGAGGGCACCCTGCAGCCCTTGCTGGACATGATCGTCTCCGACGTGCCCGAAGGCGCTGGCGACTCGGATGCCATCCCGCAGATGCTGGTCCTCTCCCTGGCATACGACAACTACGTCGGACGTTTGGCCATCGGCCGCGTCCACGCTGGCAAGATCGTCAAGCGCCAAGAGCTACTGCTCATGGGCGAAGAAGGCAACACCAAGGTCCGCGTCAACCAGCTCTACACCTACCGCGGCCTGAAGCGCGTAGAAGTGGACGAGGTCCTGGCCGGCGATATCTGCGCCTTGGCAGGAATCTCTGAGCTTGAGATCGGAGACACCCTGACCTCGGTCACGGACCCTTTGCCTCTTCCCCGTACCAAGGTCGATGAGCCCACGATCTGCATGACCTTCTCGGCCAACGACGGTCCCTTCTCGGGCCTGGAAGGCAAGAAGATTACCGCCCGCCAGATCCGCGAGCGCCTGCAGAAAGAGCTGCTGCACAACGTGGCCCTCCGCATGGTCCCCGCCGAGGACCGCGAGGCCTACCGGGTCTACGGTCGCGGTGAGCTTCAGCTGGCCATCCTCATCGAACAGATGCGCCGCGAAGGCTTCGAGATGGTCGTCTCCAAGCCCGAGGTCTCCTTCCGAACCAATGAGGACGAGAAGGTCACCGAGCCCTACGAAGTTGCACAGCTGGACTTCCCCGAAGAGTTCATGGGGATTGTCTCCGAGCAGATGAACTTGCGCTGCGGTCGCATGACCGAAATGAAGATGGCTGGATCCGGCCGCGTCCGGGTGGAGTACCGCATCCCTGCACGTGGTCTCATTGGCCTGCGCGGCGACTACCTGAACCACACCCGTGGCCAGGGCATCCTCAACACCCTGTTTGATGGGTGGGACGAGCACGCTGGCTACATTCCAGTTCGCAAGGCTGGCAGCATCGTCAACGACCGCAAAGGCGAGACCACCGCGTACGCCTTGTACAACCTGCAGCCCCGCGGCAAGCTCTTCTTGGGCGTCCAGGTCAAGGTCTACGAAGGCATGATCATCGGCCAGAACAGCCGTGAGAATGACATCAACGTCAACGGTACCAAGCCCAAGCAGCTCAACAACATCCGCTCTGCCGGTGCTGATGAGAAGCTGATCTTGGCCCCGCCGATTCGCTTCTCCCTGGAGCAGGCTCTGGAGTACATCGCCGACGACGAGTTGGTCGAGGTCACCCCCAAGAGCATCCGTTTGCGCAAGAAGGTCCTGGCGACCAACATGCGCAGCGTTGTCCGTGGCGAGCGCAAAAAGAAGTGAGCTGAGAGCCCTAAAGGGCTCCTGCGCACCAGGTAGCTGAGCCGCGAGCCCTTAAGAGGGTTTGCGGCTCAACTCACTCTGGGCCCAAGCCAGCGCCTCAGGCAATCGTTCAAGGCGTCAAGGTGGATGGGCTTGCCCAGGTGATCGTTCATGCCCGCCTGAAGGCTGCGAACCCGGTCTCCAGGCATGTTGTTCGCGGTCAGCGCGATGATGGGGACTCGGACGCCCTGCTCGCGCAAACGCTCGGTCGCCTGATAGCCGTCCATGCCCGGCATCTGGCAGTCCATCAGCACCAGGTCGGAGGCGGCGCTCTCCCAGGCGTCCAAACAAGCTTGACCGTTGCTTGCCACGGTGACCTCCACGCCCAAGCGCTCTAAGAGCCGCGTGATCACCATCTGGTTCACCGCGTTGTCTTCGGCCACCAGGATGCGCACACCGCTCAGGTCCAGCACCTCCAGAGTGAACTTTTCGGTGACGCTGGGGACTTCGGCGACTTGGATGGGCAGGTCCAAGGTGAACACGGAGCCCTGGCCCAGGGTGGAGACCACCCGAAGCTCGCCGTCCATGGCCTGGGCCAAGGACCTGGAGATGGCCAACCCCAAGCCTGTACCGCCGTAGTGCCGGGCCACGCTAGGATCCGCCTGCCGGAAGGGTTGGAAGATGCACTTCTGGGCCTGCTCGCTCATGCCCACCCCCGTGTCCCGCACGTGGATCTGCATACGTCCGTGCGCGAAGAGCAGCTCAAGGGCGATATGCCCGGAGCGGGTGAACTTCAGGGCGTTGGAGACCAGGTTGTTGAGCACTTGCTGCAGGCGCACCGGGTCGCCGAAGATCCACTCCGGCGCACCAGGGGGACACTCCACAACAAGCTCAAGCCCTTTTTCCTTGGCCAGAGTTCGCCAGGTCTCACTCACGCGACCCAGCAGACCTGGAAGGGACAGCGCGATGTGCTCCAGGCCCACCCGACCCGCATCGATCTTGCTGTAGTCCAGCACGTCGTCCAACAGGGTGCGTAAAAGCTTTCCGGAGCTCTTGACCGTCTCAGCGAGCTCCCGCTGCTCCTCGTCTAACGACGTGTCCAGCAGGACCTCGGTGATGCCAAGAACCCCGTTGAGTGGGGTGCGAATCTCGTGAGAGATCGTGGCCAAAAAACCCGTGCGGGCAGCGACTGCATCCCGTGCCTCTTCCTCCGCACGCTGCCGCACCCCAATCTCTTTCTGGAGCGTCTCATTGGTGTCGTGCAGATCCTGGTTGACCCGCACCCAAGCTCGGCTGCGAACGGACAATGCAGCGGTAATCGTAGCGACCATCATCAACAGGCTGAAGAGGTCCAGGAAGCCGGTCCAATCCGAGTCCAAAGCGCTCTCTGGGATCAATCCCTGGCCTTCCATGAACCAAAGGCCTCCCACTCCCAGTCCGGCGATCAGCGTCCAGACCGCGGACTCTCGCACTGGGAGGTAGAACAGCGCGCTCATCGGGATCATCACGACCCATCCAGCGCCGCTCTCACCCACGCCACCCCAGGCCCCAATGGTGTACAGCAGGTCAATACTGAGCGAGGCCATCATGATCTTCCCAGCCACCAGAGGCTTACCCCGGCGTGAGAGCAATCCGGCTGCACCGACCACGATGACCAAGGTAGTCCCAACCACGATGCTCAAGAGCACCTGGTCCATGACAAACAAGATGGGCACCCAGACCAACATGATGGAGAACATGATCAGCGCGCCAAGCTGCTGGGTCCGGGCCAGCTCCCGGAGTTCCTGGGACAAGCCCTCCAAGGGAGCATCCACCCAAGCATGCAAACGGGTTCTAAATCCCATGTTGGCCCCACATTATGATCTCTGACCCCTTTCGGCGTGTACCGCGGTAGCTAAAGTCAATCGGCATCCGGATCGATGATAGTGGCCGCTTGCTGAAGAAAAAGGGCATCCTCGAAGAACGCCAGCAAGGCCTCTAAGCCCTGCTCACTGTCATGCAGGTGGCTGTGATCAGCATCCTCCCACTGGCCGTTTCTGAACACCTGGTCGTACTGAACGAAGCCCAAGGTCGCCCCCCCTGGCCCATTACCGGACACCGAGCCGGGCGTGAAGTCTACCCCAGTGACTGCGAAGTGTTCTTGCCCGACTCCGGGTGCCTGAAAAGCTTGGGCCATCAGGGCGTTGGTCGAGTTGGGCACGATCTGGTCGTCCAAGACCGCCCCTAAGTAAATGTCGGGCGCTGACCCTTCATCGCTCCTCTCCAGCTGTACCCGGGCGGCCCATATCGCCGGCTCGCCTGGATCCATCAAGGTCTGAAGCAGAGGAAAAGCACGGTCAACCTCGCCTTCCTGCATACCCGGAGGGGTCATAAGCTCGATGAGCGGTGCGAACTCAGGACCGTCATGGATGATCTGAGTGACCCGGGCTCCGCCCACCGCCAGCCAACCCGCTTGAATCTCCGGCGCGAGAGCCAGAAGCTCTGGCCCCATGATGGCCCCCAGACTCACCCCGGCGTATCCCAGATGGCCGCCGTCCAGGTCGCCCACACCATCCCCATCCAGATCCACCGTTTGCTGAAGCGCCAAGACCAGATGCAGCTTGTCCCAGGCGGACTGACGGAAGTTGTCCCGCATGACCAAGCCGGCCAAACCTGGCGGAGAGATCTGCAGGGCGAAGATCATCAGCTTGTCCAGGATGGCCAAAGGGGGCTCGGTGCGAGCCGGATGGTCTCCGTGTTCCACCGCATCGATCGCGACCACGGCGATCTGGCTCTGGGCGACGGAAGGCTGGATGGCATCGCACTGCTCGCGCCCACCGCCCAAACCATGGCCGCAGATGACCACCGGAAAGGGTCCTTCGCCCTGCGGGATCCAGAGAGTCACCGGCAAGGTGTAGGCGCTGCGGGCTTGGATTTCTCCAGGGGGAACCACACCATCCACGCGGTAGTCCCATGCCTCCAAGCTCGCCTCACAGAGCTGACCCCAAGTCTGGACCTGGCACGAGATGTCCCGCATCTCTGGACCCCGAGCTCGAATGTCTTGCGCGATCGCCAAGGATTGGTCGTGGGCAGACTGGGTGGTGAACAGCGTCAGAGCCGCCACCTGCTCCGGTGGTACCTCCAGCTTCTCCAAGGCTCGATGCACGCGCAGACTATGGGCGCTCTCATCGACCTGCCGTCCAAGGGGGTCGAGCAAGTCTGAGAGCACAGGACCAGGTGCCACACACTGGGCATCGTCCGGCGCATTTCGCAGCAACACCAGGATTTCTGCAGCCGAGGGCAGCGCGCGCGTGGGGTGCAGCATCAGCGTCCGACCGCCGTCGGTGGTGCTCAGATCGTGGGGCCAACTCTGAGGGGTCTCTCCCATGACCCATAGGCCGATATCCAGCTCCTCCAAAGGCGCGATTTCAGTATCAAAACCCAGGAATATACCGGAGCTTAGACCGAAACCGTCCAGAGTGCTCAGGTCCTCCAGCCAGTTCTGATAGTTCTCAGGAAAGTCTGCAACAGCGTCGGTATCCTGGCGGCTGATGGCTACCCGACGACCTGTGACCGTGCTGGAGTCCAGCACGCTGTAGTGGTCATCCGGGAAAACGCTGAGCTGGACATCGGGGGCATAGTCAAAGCCCACGTCCCCTTGGCAAAAGACCAGGGGCTGCGGAGCGCAAGCAAGGAAAAAGAGCAGCATTCGCGCAGTGTACTTCCGACAAGCGAAAAGGCGAGTCGGCCAAGCGCTCCCCCCCGCCCCAGGCTCTAAACGCCGCCGCCGCCGTGCCCTATCACATGCTGGGCATACCTGGCCCCGGTAGGGCTACCAGGGTGCGCATGCCGAAGGGGCCTGGTTGAGCTGACATAGAGCCCCCCATGTCTTCGACGCGCTCCTTGAGACGTCGAAAGGAGCGTACCAGCGGATCTTCGCACCAAGCTCCTGGATCCGCCAGGGCCACCTGCACCTCGTCGCTCAGGCGACCACAGCGATCTTCCACTACAAGCCAAGTGCCGCTGCGCCCGGGGGAGAGCATGACGTGGGCAGCGCCGGCGCCACCGGTGCGCTCAACATGCTCCAGAATGTCTGCCAGGAGGGTCTGCAGCAGGTCTGTGAGCACATCGGCGCTCCCGTGTACCCGGCTGTCACGCACGTCGATAATCAGCGGAACCCCCTTGCGGCGGAACTCCGCCATGGCCCGCTTGACCTCACGCAGGGCGATCTCGCCGGCGTTGATGACCGCTTTGGGCTGTGGACCGCGTACCGGTGGTGCGTGCTCGTTGAGCAAGACTCCGATGAGCTCCCCGGCGGAGACCACCGCCAGAGGGCGCTGATTTGGCAGCCTGGAGACCAAGGTATCAGCCTCTATGACTGCGACCTGCTGCCCACCAGGGAGCAGATCCAGCATCGTGCTGGGATCCGCACGGAGGAGCTGCGCGCTGCGAAACAAGCGAACAGAGTCCGCTTTGCTACCGCGTACCGCTAGGTGACACCCCACCCCGGAGAGGGATGGCAAAATCTCTCGGACACTCTGTGCACCCCAGGCTGACACCACGGGGCCGAGTTCCAAGTCTGCGATGCTGATTGCTAGAGCTTCCACGCCTTCGTTTACGGATCCCCAGATGGAAGCCACAAGGCTGAGCGGTGAGATACGCTCTACAAACACCCTTGGAGCCGCCCATGTCCCTCTGGAAGACCCTGAAGAACCACGCTGGCGCCCAGTTCTTGGACGTGATCCAGTGGCTGGACGACTCAGGCGACACTCTGGTGTACCGCTTCCCCATCTTCAACCAAGCGATCCAAGACGGCGGCAAGCTGGTCGTTCGACCCGGGCAGGCCGCCGTTTTCGTGAACGAAGGGCAGCTCTCGGAGAGCTTCGGGCCTGGCACTTTTGAGCTGAGCACCCGCACAAAGGCGATCTCCAGCTTTTTCGACTCCATCGCCTACAAGCTCAACTATCCCTACAAGGGCGACGTCTACTTCATCTCCACCACGCGGCAGACGGCCCAAAAATGGGGCACCCCGGCGCCCTTCTTGTTTGAGGATCCCAAGTACGGCGGCATTGAGATCCGTGCTTTCGGCACCTTTGAATACCGAATCACCGATCCGGGGCGATTCCTCAGCGAGGTCGTTGGAACCAAGGGCCTGTTCACCAGCGCGGAGATCAACGGCCAGCTCAAGGCCCAGCTCATCGACGCCTTCCGGGCCAATCTCAAGCGCTTGGCTGTCGAGAAAGACATCAACGTCAACCACTTGGACACGCACTTCTACGAGCTCAAGGGCGCCTTCCTCGAAGGCATGAACCCGGGCTTCGTGGAGAAGTACGGCCTGACGTTGACCGACTTTTCCATCGGCGGCCTGAACCTGCCCGATGACCTTCGGGCCATCCTGAACAAGCGCCGTGAGATGGACATGCTCGGCGATCCCGAGCGCTTCGCACGCTTCCAGGCCGCCAACGCCATGCGCGACGCGGCCCAAAATCCCGGTATGGCGGGCAGCATGATGGGCGCTGGCGTGGGCATGGGAATGGGCCAGATGATGGGCGCCCAGATGAGCGCGCCCCCCGTCCAACACACGCCTCCGCCCCCGCCTGGGCCAGCTCAGTTGCACTACACCGGCCCTGGCGGCCAGGCCCAGCTTAGCGCCCAAGAGATCGCCCAGCGCGTGGCCCAAGACCGCACGGCCAACCACCAGGTCTGGGCACCGGGCTGGCCAAGCTGGAAGAGCTGGGACGAGGTGCCACAGGTGGCATCCCTGTTGCCCCCGCCGGCGCCACCGGCGCCCAGCGCCAGCAGCTACCACTACGCCGGCCCCGCTGGGCAACGTGGAGAGTACAGCGCCGAGGAAATCCAAGCCCGGATAGCTGGGAACCCCAGCGGCCGGCACATGGTCTGGAAAGACGGCATGCCGGCATGGGCCGAAGCCAAGACCGTGCTGGAGTTCCAGAGCGCAGCCCCACCTCCCTTGCCGCCCCCTCTTCCCGAGCCCTGATTGGAAAAAGCAAGGACAACCCTTAGCCAACGCCGAATCTGGAACAGCGTCGTCTTAGGCAGCGCGCTTCTCCTCGTTCTCTTTGCCGCGTTCGTGGTGCTGGCCGTCTTTGGCTCAACCAAGCAACACAACCGGCTCGCCGAGCACCTTGAGTGGGGCCAGGCCCTGCACTATGAGCTGGCATTGGTCCAGCTATCGCCGACCCCTGCGAGCAGCGAGCCCCTCATCCTGCTTAGCGATCGCATCGAGAAGGGCAGCAACAACCCCGATGTCATGGCTGCTGCAGTGGGCTTGCGCTCTGCTGCAGTAGACTCTGAGAGCAGCAGAGCGGGCCACGTGGCCCTGGCCAAAGCCGGCACAGCCTTGGACCACGCACTGGATCAGCGTGCCACCGACCTGACCGCCACCCTGAACAATCGCGGCAACGCCCTCCAGGCCATCAGCATCTCCAGCGTAGCGATGGCCTTGGCGCTCGTGGGACTGCTGCTCGTTCTGCGCCGCCGAATCTTGTCGGCCGAAGCCATGGGCATGCGTCTGGAGACCGCTCTCGCGCAGGTCCACGCCGTGCGGGACATGGAGAAGGCCGCAAACAACGCCAAGGCAGACTTCTTGGCCACCGTGAGCCACGAGATCCGAACACCGCTGACCGCCATCTTGGGCAGCGCGGAGCTCTTGGACGCACAGGAGCTCTCCCAAGCGCAAGCGGAGCGGGTCGGTGTGATCCGAGCCGGCGGCGAGACTCTGCTCAACCTCATCGACGCCGTTCTGGACCTCTCCAGGATCGAGACCAGCGCCATGGAGCTACACCCGCGGCCCTACGCTCCCATCGCGCTGCTCGAGGAGACCCTTTTGCTCTTCGCCCAGAGCGCAGCCGACAAGGGGCTGGAGCTGAGCATGTGGGCCAGCGCGGAGCTGCCAGCGGTGCTCAAAGGCGACCCAGATCGCACCCGGCAAGTGGCCGTGAACCTGATGGGCAACGCGATCAAGTTTACCCAAGAAGGAGAGGTGCACCTCCGCGCGGAGTGGACCGCCGCTGGACTCTGCATCGAGGTCCACGACACGGGCTCCGGCATCGACGAGAGAGATCACAATCGCATCATGGAGAGCTTCACCCAGCTCAAAGGCAGCCGACACGCAGACTACGGCGGGGTGGGTTTGGGCCTGACCATCGCGCTGCGCATTCTACGAGCCATGGGCGGCTTCCTGGAGCTAGACAGCACGGTCGGCCAAGGAAGCATCTTTCGGGCCCATATGCCCCACACGGCCCTTGAGCCCCCCATCTGCTTTCCGACACCCAGCCCCATTGTTGTAGCCGGCAAGAGCCGCAGCGCCGCCCGCTTGGTGGAGCAACTTCAGGCCTGGGGCGCCACAGCCAAGCTGATACCCAG
>JBLHMA010000118.1:0-13298 GCA_047621545.1 Cognaticolwellia sp.
CTGGAAAGAGCAAGTGGGGTGGCTCGCCGAGCAGCCCCAAGCGGCTGGATTCATCGGCTTCTCCTCCTCAAGCACTGGGCCCTCCGATGGAGATGGAGGGCCCACCGCCCCCCGAAGCTCCCGACTGGATCGTGGAGGCAGAGGCGATGGGCCCCCCCCCAGACCTGGGCGTTCCCCTCGCTCCTCTCCCTAAGGTCTACAAGCGGCCCAAGAAGCGTGAGATTGCGTACACCTACGACCACGTCGTTGGGTCATGGGGTTTTGGCAAACGCCCGCTTCCGCCGTTGGCTGTCGGCAGTGGGGCCCGAAAGGCCGCTGATGGCTTGTTGGCGACCCGCAAGGAACTCGGTGAGTGCGAGCGCTGTGGGTTGTGTGAGCGCTCGTCCCACATCGTTTACGGGATGGGAAACCCGGGGGCCGACTTGGTGATTGTGGGTGAAGGGCCCGGAGAACAGGAGGACCGTCGGGGGCTGCCCTTTGTCGGTCCCGCCGGGCAGATGCTGGATCGGATGCTGCAAGGCGTGCTTGGGCTGGATCGACAGCGGGTCTACATCCTCAACATCGTAAAGTGCCGGCCCCCCAGGAACCGGGCGCCCACGCCAGACGAGGCTGCTTCCTGCAGGCCATTCCTGGAGGCACAGCTCCAAGCGATTCAGCCCAAGGTGATCTTGGCCCTTGGCAGCTCCGCATCCAAAGCCCTCCTGAACAGCCAAGAGGAGATCATGAAGCTTCGGGGCAGTTGGCATTACTGGAAGGGCATCCCCGTTCGGCCCACCGTTCATCCGGAGTACCTGCTGCGCCGCCCTCAAGAAAAGCGGCTGGCCATGGAAGATCTCGTGGCCCTAAAGGCGCGCTACGAAGAGCTAGGGGGGCTGAGATGATGCTCCTGCTTTGGGCTGCAGTTGCCTTGGCACAGACCATTACCCTGTCAGGGCGCGTGGAGTGGTCCGGGGCTGGACCTGTTCGAATCGAAGCCCTCAGCGAGGACAGCGAGGGCCAAATTCTGGTGGTCAGCTCGGTCACGCTGGATGGGCCAGGGCGTTTTGAACTTGCAGTGCCTGCTGGCACTGGCCCCTTGCGCCTTCGCGCTGGGTCTGACCCGGAAAGGGACGGAATCGGACCCTGGGCTGCCATGGGGATCTACCCCGGCTTGGTTCGCGTTGGAGCCCAAGATATCGGGAAGCTCGATTGGACCCTGAGCATGCCCAGGGTCCAATGAACTAGGCTCCCTGACTCAGTAAGTGAGGGACTACTTCTTGGCCTTGGCGAACAGGTCCGCGAAGGTACCCAGAGAAGAACTGCCGGCGCTGGCCTGCTTGGAGTTGCGGCCGCCTTGTGGCATGCCGCCCGCCTTCATGCTGAGCTCCAGACGCTTTGCGTCGCGGTCGACCGAGAGGATACGCACCTGCACCTTCTGGCCCTTCTTGACCACGTCCTCCACCGCCTCCACGCGCTCATCGCTGAGTGCGGAGATGTGCACCAGTCCGTCCAAACCGGCCGCCAATCGCACAAAGGCACCAAAGTCGGTGATGCGGACGACCTCGCCGGAGTAGCTGCCGCCGACTCGGAAGTCGGTGCCCACCTTGCTCCAAGGCGACGCCGCTGGGTCTTTGAGGGACAAAGTCAGCTTCTTGGCGTCGCGGTCCAGGGAGATGATGGTCACCTCCACCTGCTGGCCGACACTCACCAGGTCTTCGACCTTGGCGCTGCGATCCCAGCTCAGCTCGCTTCGCGGTACCAAACCGTCAACGCCGCCCAGGTCAACAAAGGCACCGAAGGTCTGAACGTTTCTCACGATGCCGCTCAGGCTGTCACCCTCTTGCAGCGTGGCCCACTGGCTGTCTGCCTGCGCAGCGCGTTGCTCTTGAAGGTAGTTGCGTACGCTGACCACCAGGTCCTTGCCGCGCTGCTCGAGCACCTTGACGATGACGGACTTGCCGATGAAGCGATCCAGGTCGCCACCGCTGCTCAGGTCGATGTGAGAGACAGGGCAGAAGGCCTTGATTCCGGCCACCTCGATCGTAAAGCCGCCGGTGTTCCGCGCGATAACTTTGCCGTCTAAGGGGATGCCGGTCTCTGCGGCTACGGCCAAGTGTGCTTTGGCGCCCTCGCCGGTGAGCTTGGTGCCAACGCGCAGCCCCATCTCATCTCGGCCCATGACAAAGCCTTCCAAGACTTGACCCATCTCGGCTGTCGCCAGCTCCTCTTTGGAGAACACCGCCTCGGCTTTGTCGCCGACATCCAAGAACCAGTAGCGCTCAGACTCGCCAACGATCTTTCCGGAGACCCGGTCACCGTTGGAGAAGCGCTTGCGCTGGCCCTGCATCACGCCGCCCATAGCGGCTGCGAAGGCGTCGGAGTCCATGCTTGCCAGATCGTTCAGGGCCTGCTCGTCCACCAAGTTCTTAGGCGGGCCTTGAGGCGTGGGGCCGCGGTCTCGGCTCTGGTCCTGGCGCGTGCGATCGCGCTCCTGGCCGCTTGGCTGGTGGTGATCGGGGCGCGCGGTTCCGTGGCTGCGTGTGCCGACGGGACGGGCCGCAGGGCGGGCCGCTGCGGAGGCGTTGGGGGCCGCCGTGGAGGCGTTTGGGGCCGCTGGCTGGGCCGCTGGGGCCTTGTCCTTGCGATGGCGGGTTACGGACCGGGTCGACTTGCTCATGGCTGAACACTCCAAAGGGACCGCGCTGTAACGTGTCTGAGCCCCTGCACCGATGGCACTTTGAGCTGCCCGACGACCGCATCGCGCGCTTCCCCCCTGAGCAGCGGGATGGCGGACGCCTTCTCCTCATGCCCAAAGAGGGGTGGCAAGACTGCCAGATCCGGGAGCTGGATCAACTCCTGGCGCCCGGGGACCTGCTGGTGGTCAACGATACTAAAGTGCTGCATGCACGCCTTCGTGCCCATCGAGCAAGCGGCGGTGCGATTGAAGCTTTGCTACTGGGACCAGGCCCTGGACCCGTGCAGGCGATGCTTCGGCCCAGCCGCCGCCTGAAGGTTGGTGAGGTGCTGGACGTCGGTGCTGGAAGCCTGACCTTGCAGGGAAAAGCCGATGGCGGTGCCTGGTGGGTCCAGTGCAGTCCGGAGCCTATGGAACTCATGGAGGAAATGGGGGAAATTCCACTTCCTCCCTACTTTCAGCGCAAGCCGGAACCCTCGGACCAGAACCGCTATCAGACCCGTTTCGCCAGTCAGGCCGGTGCGGTCGCGGCCCCAACTGCTGGGCTGCACCTCAGTGATCCGTTGATCGATCGGCTCAAGGCCAAAGGGGTCCGAATCGCTGCCGTCACCTTGCACGTAGGAGCTGGCACATTCCGAAACCTGCGGCCGGAAGACTTGGAGCGTGGAGAGCTGCATCCTGAGCGCTACCGAATCTCCGAGCAGACAGCCCAAGCTATCGCGGACTGCAAGGCCCGAGGGGGCCGTGTGATCGCGGTCGGCACCACTTCTACCCGGACCTTGGAGAGCTGCGCAGATGGGAAGGGGGGCGTGAAAGCAGGGGAGGGGAGCACCCGCCTTTTCATCCAGCCAGGCTTTTCCTTCCAGGTCATAGATGGCCTACTCACCAACTTCCATCTGCCTGGCTCCAGCCTGTTGATGTTGGTCGGTGCCCTGGTTGGCCGGGAGCGTCTCTTGGAGGCTTACAGGCACGCAGTACAGGATGGCTACCGCTTCTACTCCTACGGAGATGCCATGCTACTGCTGCCCGAGAACCGGGAAAGTTAACCCCACAATCTTCGTGATCTCTGGGATTTGCGCTTGTCTCCGCCTTGCATCGTGTGAAGCGTTGCCCCCACTGTCAACCCATCCGTTACCCACCGGGTCGTCTTGAGCACTGCTGTCCCATCTCCCGCCCGTTTCGAACTCCAAGTTACTGCAGGGGTTGCCCGGCGTGGCGAGCTCCACCTGCGCAATGGCTCGGTTCCCACTCCTGCTTTCATGCCGGTTGGGACCCAGGCCGTGGTCAAGGGACTGCATCCAGCGGAGCTGAAGGACCCGGTTGGTGCCGACATCATCCTGAGCAACGCCTTTCACATCTGGGACACCTTCGGGCACCAGCGCGTCAAGGCTTTGGGTGGACTGCACCGTTTTATGGGCTGGAAGGGGCCCATTCTTACGGACAGCGGGGGCTTTCAGGTCTTTTCGTTTGGGGAAAAGGCCAAGCTCAGCGAGAAAGGGGTCAAGTTTCTCTCTCCTCACGACCGTGAGTGGCGCTTCATGAGCCCCGAGGTCTGCGTCGAGATCCAGGAGGCGCTGGGGGTCGACGTGGCAATGCCTTTGGATGAGTGCCCCAAGGTTTCCGAGGACCGGCAGTACGTCGAGAACGCCACCAACCGGACCACGCGGTGGCTCAAGCGCTGCCAAGAGGCTCGGACCCAGGCTGAGACAACGGCGCTCTTCGGCATTGTGCAGGGGGGGATGTTTGGGGATCTTCGCGCCAAGCACGCTCAAGAGATCGCTGAATTGGACCTTGATGGCTACGCCTTGGGCGGTCTATCCGTGGGCGAGGGCAAAGAGCGCATGCAGGCCATGGTGCGAGCCACCACGCCGCACATGCCTGCGGACAAGGTGCGCTACCTGATGGGGGTGGGCTACCCAATCGACATTGTGGACGCAGTCATCGGGGGGGTGGACATGTTCGACTGCGTGCTCCCATCTCGCACCGCACGCTTCGGCTATCTCTTCACCCAGCACGGTCGTTTGGCCATCAAACACTCAAGATTCAAGGACGATCCGCGCCCGATCGACCCTGGCGCGACGTGTTACCAGCTGGCGACTTTCTCGCGGGCCTACTTGCGGCACCTCCATCAAGTGGGGGATCTGCTGGCTCCGCGTCTCTTCACTCTTCACAACCTCGTCTTCTACCAACGGCTCATGGCACGCATCCGCGAAGCCATCGACCAAGGGCCCGACGCGCTGCTCGCGCTGAGGGACAAGGCGCTGATCTGGTCAGGTCCCTACCGGGACCCCCAGGAGACCTCATGACCCTCGAAGTCCTCAACACCGCGGTCCTTGCGACCGTGCCTCTGCAAGCAGAGGGAGGTGGTGGCGGCCTGCTCGCCCAGGCGCCCCTGATTCTGCTCTTCTTGGGAGTCTTCTACTTCATCGTCTGGCGTCCCCAGTCCAAGGCGCGCAAGGAGCACGAGGAGCTGATCACGACTCTAAAGAAGGGAGACGAGGTCGTCACTGAAGGCGGGATTGTCGGCAAGATCGCCGCAGTGGAGGAGCACATCGTTGTGCTAGAGGTTTCGGACAAGAATCGCATGCGCATCAAGAAAGAGTCGATCTCCGGCAAGTTCGGTGAGCCAGCAGAGGAGGAGAGCAAGTGAGCGGCAGCTGGTGGGTGCGCCTAAGCACCGTCTTATTCAGTCTCATCCTCTCGGCCTGGCTGCTGGCTCCCACCTTTATGGGTGGTCCAGACATGGCTGCCGTCGCCGACGCTGTAAAGTCGGGCGATGACATAGAGGAGGTTGAGCAGACTTGGTGGCAGGGCTTGATGCCCTCGACCCGCCTCAACCTTGGCCTTGACCTTCAGGGTGGCATTGACCTGACCCTCAACGTGGACATGGACGAGGCAGTCCTGTCCTCTGTGGCCCGTGATGTGTTGCCTCTCAAGGCAACGTCCGAGGAAGAGGGGATCGTCATCACCGACATCCGTCGTGAGCGCGGCGAGCCAGTTCTGCTGGTGACCCTGCCTGCGGAGACCGAGGTGGGCGACTTTCGAAGCGCTGTGATGAGCAAGTACAAGGACTACAGCTACGAGGGCGAAGTCGACGGGGTCCATCGCTTCGCATTGACCGACACCGCCCGGGCAGAGATCGAGACGGGTGCCATCGAGCAAGCCGTTGAGATGCTGCGCAACCGCGTGGATGAGACGGGCGTGAAAGAGCCGCAGATTGTGCGCAAGGGCAACGAGCGGATCAATGTACAGCTGCCTGGCGTGAGCGATGCCGCACAGGCTGTTGACGTGCTTGGCGAGACCGCATTGCTCGAGTTCTTCATGGTCGATGAGGAATTTCAGCAGGCCGCACTGGACGCTGCAATCGAGGCCGCTCGCACCGAGATGAGCCCCGAGGAGTTCGTCGACGACGAACTCTTGAACTACTGGCTCCAAGACAACGCGAAAATCGGAGCCAAGAACGTCGTAAAATGGCAGTACGCCAAGGAGCTCGCTGAGCTGGGCGGCAAAGGCTTAGACCGTGGGGACCGCTTTGCAAAGCCCTACATCCTGCATTCCGAGGTCATTCTCAGTGGCGACGACGTAAACGACGCCCAGACCTCCTTCGACCAACGCAACCAGCCGGTGGTCTCCCTGGAGTTCAAGCCGCAGGGCTCTAAGATCTTCGCCCGCGTCACCACCGAGTATGTGGACAAGCGCTTCGCAATCGTGCTTGACGGGGAGCTTCAGTCCGCTCCGGTCATCAACGAGCCCATCACGGGTGGCCGCGCGCAGATCAGTATGGGAAACGGTGGCTTTGAGCAGAAGCAAGCCGACTCCCAGAAGCTCAGCCTGGTGCTGCGCACCGGCGCATTGCCGGCACCTATCACCGTCGGCGAGGTCCGCGTTGTTGGTGCCTCGCTCGGTGAGGACGCCATTGACGCTGGCTCGGAAGCAGTCATCATCGGCGGCATCCTGGTGGTGCTCTTCATGCTGCTCTACTACCGTAAGCCTGGTGTGGTCGCGACGGTGGGCCTGAGCTTGAACGTCTTCTTTGTTCTCGCGCTCTTGGCCCTCTTCGACGCCACCCTGACCTTGCCCGGCATTGCAGGCATTGCCCTGACCGTCGGTATGGCAGTGGACGCAAACATCATCATCTACGAGCGCATCCGAGAGGAGCTGGAGCTTGGTCGAAACCCTCGAAAGGCGGTGGAAGCTGGCTACGCGCATGCTCTCTCGGCCGTTCTGGACGCCAACATCACCACTGGCATCGCTGGTGTGGTGCTCTACAGCTACGGTACCGGCCCCATCAAGGGCTTTGCGGTCACCCTGCTCATTGGCATTCTGACGACCCTCTTCACGGCGATCTTCGTCTCCCGCACGCTGATGGACTTCCTGGTTAGGAAATCCACCGCGCGGCTGGCATTCTGAGGCGGACATGAACTTTCTCAAGCCCAAGAACAGCATCGACTTCATCGGAAAGCGTAAGATCTTCGGATCCATAAGCGCCTTCCTGGTCCTTCTGTCCATCGTCCTCACCGTCGTGATTCAGCCCAACTGGGGCATCGATTTCACCGGTGGAACCGAGATCACCATCAAGTTCGATGAAGACATCGGAATCGGAGAGGTTCGCACTGCGCTGACCACTCTGGGTCTGGGGGACGACGCCGTCCAGCAGATCAACGCCGAGGCGGACAACGAATACAGCATCCGAGTGCGTGACACGACGGTTGGTGCAGAAGAGGTCGAGGGCGAGGTTCTCTCCGCGCTCTCCGAGCTCTACGGTGCCGACTTTGTCGTAAATCCACGGCTGGACGCCCAGGTCACCACCCGCATCATCATCGAGCACAAGCCCGGTGTAGACGTGAACATGGAGAAGGTAGGGGTCGCCCTGGAAGGAATCGAAGGCGCCAAGGCTAAGTCCTATTCGGAGGAGAACACTTTCCAGGTGGAACTCACAGGCCTGAGTACCAAAATTGAGAGCAACATCAAGGAGGCCTTCTCCGGCCGCGATTTCGAGGTTCGCTCTTTGGACTCTGTGGGTCCAAAGGTCGGCGGAGACTTGCGCAACCAAGGCCTTCTGGCCATGGGGGCGACTCTGGGGCTCATCCTGCTCTACATCGCCTTCCGCTTTGATGTGGTCTTTGCTCCGGGCGCAATCCTGGCTTTGGTTCACGACGTTGCATTGACCCTGGGCCTGTTCACAGTGCTCCAGCTCGAGGTCAACCTGTCGATGATCGGCGCCCTGCTGACCATCATCGGATACTCGCTCAACGACACCATCGTGGTCTACGACCGGATCCGCGAGAATATGCGGCGCTATCGGCGTACGGATACTCCGAAGCTCATCAACGATTCGCTGAACGAGACCCTTGGTCGTACCCTGGCTACTTCAATCACGACGCTGTTGGGCATCGGAGCGCTGTTGCTGCTTGGTGGCCCGGTCATCCGGAACTTCGCCCTGGCCATGTGTATCGGCATTATCGTCGGTACCTACTCCTCCATCGTGGTGGCGACCCCGTCCATCCTGGTCATGGAGAAGGTCAAGCCTGTACTGGTGAAGTGGCTCACTCCTGCGAGCAAAGGCGTCGTCTTTGATGGACAGGAAAGTGCGACGGTTGATGATGTTGTAGAAGATGAGTCCGCCAAAGATGAGATGGCCGAAGATGGCCAGGCCTGAGGAGCAGAAATGACCAAGTCCGAGCTGATCGACGAAGTCGCCCTGAGCCGCAACCTCCCTCGGCGTACAGCCGAGGAGGTGGTCAACCTGATCTTTGACGGAATGCGCGAGGCCCTTGTGAACGGGGAGCGCATCGAGATCCGGGGCTTTGGGAGCTTCAAGACCCGTCACTACGACGGCTACACTGGGCGAAACCCCAAGACGAGCCAGACCATCGAGGTCGCCCCGAAAGTCCTCCCTGTCTTCAAGGTAGGGAAGGAGCTTCGGGTCCGGGTCAACGGGGGAGAGGAGCCTTGATGAGCTGGATCTTGGGCGCGCTGCTGATGGGCGGCTCCGTTTATATCAACGGAGTCAAGGCCAACAGCCTGCGCAACTTCGAGATTGAGGACGTCGACATTAAGATTGATGCTTACGGCAACGTCTACATCACGGCGCCGAACCTCATTGTGGAGGTTGCTGGCACCAGTGCACCGCCTGCCGAAACTACACCCCAGTCTGACTCGGCTGTGCCCGTTGCGCAGGGTTCTGGGGTGCGTGGCACTGGGGCAGCGGAGCCACTGGCCCCCGAGCCTGTTCGCCCGTTTCTTGAGGCCGAACCTCCGGCTAGTGACTTAGCCGTGCCGTCTGCCACTGTTCAGGTTGCTGCAACTGCAGTTGCGCCGTCTGCGGTCTTGGCCGCCCCACCTGAGAACGCAGTTCCTCCTGAGCGCTGGTGGCTGGTGATCGAGGACAACGCCTCAAAGGGCCACGTGCTTGAGATCTCGGTCAACGGCACACCGGTGAGTATCTATCAGAGTGGTAGCGCTCCGGTGATGATCGACCTGGCGCCTTTCCTTCACCCAGGTGAGAACCAAGTGGATGTGCTGGCCCAGGACAGCGATGCCTTGGGTGGTGGGGTCCTGCATGTCTATGTGGCTCCCGGAGCCAACCAGAACGGTGAGCTGGTGTTGGAGGAGCCGGTGCTTGTGTTCTCTCGCCGCGCCAGCGACGATCCAGCAGGCGCGATGTTCCATCGCACGCTGAGCATCCCCTGAGTTTGCTTGGCCTCTTCGGCCAGCCCTCCTTGCGGACAGTCCCTCCTTCCTCATGCCGCGGACCTTCCTTTGCTAGAATCCCTTGCCAGTGATGGCCAGTCGCGTACCTTCGTGCTGGACACGAATGTTCTGCTTTATGACCCCAACTGCCTGTTCGTTTTCCACGAGCACCATGTCGTCATTCCCATCACCGTCATCGAAGAGGTAGACACCTTCAAGAAGGACCTCTCGGAGACTGGGCGGAACGCACGCTACGTCTCCCGAAAGTTGGATCAGCTACGTGCACAGGGCTCTCTGAGCGATGGGGTGGTACTGGACGGCGGCGGTACGCTTCGTATTGCCCTGGCAGGAGACGGCCAAGCCCGCCTGCCCCACGGCTTTGGAAAGCTGAGCAACGACAACCTCATCCTCCAAACGGTGCTCCATCTGCACCAAGCGGACGAGGGCGAAGTGGTGTTGGTCACCCGCGACACCAACATGCGCATCAAGGCCGACGCCCTGGGGGTCATGGCCGAGGACTATGAGAACGCCCATATCGATGTGGATGATGCTTACTTAGGGGTCATCGAGCGTACTGTGGAGGCTGGCATTGTGGACCAGATCTACAGCAAGGGCGCCGTTGCTTGGGAGGAAAAAACCGGGTTGCATGCCAACCAGTTCGTCATGCTTCTCTCCGAGGAGAATGCACGCCAGACAGCCATGTGCCGCTATGACGCGGTCAAGAAAGAGTTGCGCCTGGTCGGTCGCCACAAGGAAGGGGTTTGGGGAATTTTTGCTCGGAACAAAGAGCAGCTCTTCGCCTTGGACCTTCTCCTGGACGACAGCATCAGCTTGGTCACCATCGATGGGATGGCCGGTACCGGGAAGACCCTGTTGGCCATCGCCTGTGGGCTCAAGAAGGTCTCGGATGACCGAGCCTATCGGCGCTTGGTGGTGAGCCGGCCCATCTTCCCATTGGGTCGCGACCTGGGCTATCTACCCGGGGATCTGAGCGAAAAGCTCAACCCGTGGATGAAGCCTATTTTCGACAACCTCGAGCTCTTGATGGGTGAGGAGGAGGACAAGCGGGGTGGGGCGCCTCGTTATCAGCCGCTCATCGATCAGGGCGTCATCGAGGTGGAGCCTCTGACCTACATTCGCGGTCGCTCAATGCCCCGCCAGTACTTTGTCGTGGACGAGGCCCAAAACTTGACCCCCCACGAGGTCAAGACAGTGCTCACACGCGCCGGAGAAGGAACCAAGATCATCCTCACAGGTGATCCCAACCAGATCGACAACCCCTATGTCGATGCGACGTCGAACGGCCTGACCTATGTCGTGGAGCGATTCAAGAACTCCCCTTTGGCGGGCCACGTGACCCTCCGCAAGGGCGAGCGCTCCGAGCTGGCTGAGCAAGCCGCGAAGCTTCTCTGATGTCCCGTGGTCGTCGCCCTTCGGGGAAAGCAGGACCTAAGCGTCCTTCGAAGCGTCCTGGAGCCAACAAGTCTGGCCCCAACAAGTCTGGCCCCAACAAGTCTGGCCCCAACAAGTCTGGCCCCAACAAGTCTGGCCCAGTCAGGGCAGAGTCCAAGTCTGGTGCAAGACCTCAGGCCCAAGCCCAAGCCCAGACTCGCCCGGCTCCAAAGCGGGACAGACGCCCTGCAAAGACTGAGTACCGACCCGCCAAGCGACCAAGCTTGGACAATGGACTGGAGCAGCTCGAGGGCCGAAATCCAGTCATCGAGGCTCTGTTGCGCAAGCGCCGCAAGGTGCGCAAAGTGCTGCTCGACGAGCGGGCCCGTGAAGATGACAAGGTCCGTAGGCTGATCTCGCTCTGCGAGGAGGACGGCGTGCGCATCGAGCGGGTGAACCGAGACCAGCTGGACCGTATGGCTTCGGGCGAGGTCCATAATGGCGTGATTGCCCACGCCGATCAGCTCCCTGAGTTGACCGTCCAGCAGCTGCTGGACCAAGTCTATGCGAAGGGCGAGATGCCTTTCTTGGTGCTGGCCGATGAGATCTCCTACGAGCACAACCTGGGCGCCATTCTTCGCTCCGCTCTGGGAGCCGGAGTGCATGGCGTTGTTGTGCCCACAAAGCGTGGCAAGGGCCTCTCACCTGTGGTCCACCGGGTGAGTATGGGTGGAGCTGAGGCGGTGCCCTTGGTGCGAGAAGGGCTCTCAAGTGCCCTAAAGATCTGCCATAAGGCAGGCCTGCGAATCGTAGGGGCCGATATGGGAGGCGTAGCTCACTGGGACCTGGACTGGACCATTCCGACGGCGCTAGTCTTGGGTGGGGAGTCCAAGGGACTTAGCTCTACCCTTCGGAAACGCTGCGATGCGATTGTGGGCGTGCCACTCCAGGGAGAGCTTGAGTCCCTTAATGTTTCGGTCACCGCGGGGATCATGCTCTTCGAGCGTGCCCGCCAGTTGTCACTCCAGAGCTGACTCTCCCAACTCGCACCAACTCGTTGGAGCGAGCGGCCTCCTTCGAAGGGGCTGCTAAAACAGCCCGAAGAGCTTCTTTCGAGTTTTTGTCTCCACCGTAGTCTCGTCGTCGAACAGGCGAATGAGCTTGGCGATGTCTGCGGTGATCTCTGCTTCTGGGGCCAACTCCAGCAGCAGCTGACCGGTCTCGATACACCTGCTCATGCTGGCGTAGTCGTTGCAGACCGTCGCGCCGACGCCGTGGCCAGCGAACTGCTCGATCCGCTTCCTTGAGGTGTCCTTGCTCTGGAAGCGGTTCACGACCACGCGAATGCGTGTGCGGTCACCGTGTAGCTGGGTGAGCAGGTTCACCCGGCGCCCGGTGCTGACGATGGCGGGCAGCTCTTGAGTCGTGATGATGATGCCCATGTCCGAGGCGTTGATGCCCCCAAGGGACGCCTCCGACACCTGTGCGCCAGTGTCCAGAACCACGTGGGTGAAGAAGCGCTTGGAGGTCGAGACTGCGGCCACGATCTGGTGCGCTTCGAGCGCCGCTATCTCGTTGACCTCGGGCGGTTGAGAGAGCACAAAGAAACCCGTTCGGTGCTTTGGGATGCGCTCGTCGATCCAAGCATCCGTGAGCCTTCCTAGGTCCAGAATGTAGTCGCCTAAGCTGTACGGTGTGGCCATGTCTAAGTAGACGCCCACCTCCCCAATGAACAACGCAAAGTCTATTAGCAGGACGCGGTTTTTGGGGTCTTGGGCCAGCGCCGAGGCGACATTCAGGGCGATGGAAGTGGTTCCCATGCCGCCCTTTGCGCCCATAAAGGAGACCACGATTCCAGTCTTGACGGTCTCGTGCACCTCACGGCGAAGCTGCTCGAAGGTTGCGAGCAGATCGCGGTCGTCTACTCCCAAGACAGCCACCGCTCGGGCGCCAAGGCGTACAGCCTCCCGGGTAGCCTCCACCGATTCCTGAGAAGACACCAGAATCAGCGCAGCATCGGGCGCATCGTGTCGCGCACGTCTGGCGAACTGGAGCACCATGCGCAGGTCGTCTGGAGAGAAGTAAAGCAGTACCGCTTGGGGCTGCAGTGGAACTAGCTGGGTCAAGCCGTCTCGAATCTCCGAACTCTGGTGGAGGACATGGAGATTCTCACCTAGCACCTTCTCGACATCGCGAGTCTCGTCCGGGCCAAAGCCAAGCAAGACGGTGGGGACGGGTTGGTTCATTGGGACCTCGAGGCGGGGACGCAGATTCTACACCTGCCGCCCCCGCCTTGGAGGAATGGGCCTAGTACAAGACGCGCTTTAGGAAGCACGAACGCTCGGCTCCGGACTCGCATTCATTCCAGATGCGGAGGACCGCTTCGCCTGGGGAGTGGCCGTGGGCCACTAAGGCCTCGATGGGATCGAGCATGGCGCGTTCCGTGGGGCGAGACCTGGACAATCCGCGGGCGGAGATGTCGACCAAGTCCTGAGCCCAGTCGGCTAACAGCCGACCGCCAACCTTGGCCTGCAGCCCC
>JBLHMA010000119.1:0-13218 GCA_047621545.1 Cognaticolwellia sp.
GGCCTGCTAGGCGGCTACGACAGTGACGGCGACGGCCTGGACGACGACGACGAGGTGCTGATCTACGGCACCGATCCGGACAACGCCGACACCGACGGTGAGGGATTGACGGACGGCGAAGAGGTACTCACCTACGGCACCGATCCCAACGACAAGAACAGCGACGACGACGGGCTGAGCGACTACCGTGAGGTCATCACCGAGGGCACCGATCCCAACGTAGCCGACACCGACGGCGACGGACTCACAGACGGGGAAGAGGTCAAGAGCCTTGGCACCGACCCGCTGGACTCAGAC
This sequence comes from Cognaticolwellia sp., assembly GCA_047621545.1. Taxonomy (GTDB): domain Bacteria; phylum Myxococcota_A; class UBA796; order UBA796; family CAJQPC01; genus CAJQPC01. The sequence continues at coordinate 298 of JBLHMA010000119.1, forward strand.
ACCGATGGTGACTCCCTGAGTGATGGGGACGAGGTCAACACCTTCGGCACCGACCCATTGGACACGGACACCGACGGTGACCTGTTGGACGACGGGGATGAGGTGAACACCTATGGGACCGACCCGGTCCTGTCGGACACAGACGGGGAGGGACTGGACGACGGCACCGAGGTCAACACCACCGGCACCGACCCCCTGCTTCCCGACACCGACGCCGACGGCTGCGATGACTTTGTCGAAGTCACTGCTGGCAGCGATCCACTGCTCACCGACACGGACGGTGACGGCGTGGGCGACTGCGATGAGCTCACTGACGGCAGCGATCCCACGAACAGCGACACCGACGGCGACGGATTGAGCGAGGGCGAAGAGGATGCCCTGGGCACCGATCCCACCGACTCCGACACCGACAACGACGGCTTGGACGACGGCACCGAGGTCAACACCACCGGCACCGACCCCCTGCTTTCCGACACCGACGGCGACGGTCTTGACGACGGTGAAGAGGTCAACACCACCGGCACGGATCCCCTGGCCTCCGATTCGGACGGAGACGGCCTGGACGACGGCACCGAGGTGGACAGCACCGGGACCGATCCAAACGACTCCGACAGCGACGGAGACGGCCTGGACGATGGCACCGAGGTGAACACTACGGCCACCGATCCCAACAGCGCCGACTCGGACTCCGACGGGTTGGACGACGGGGAAGAGGTCAACACCTACGGGACTGACCCCAACGAATCCGACACCGACGGCGGCGGAGTGGGCGACGGCGCCGAGGTCACTGACGGCACAGACCCTCTGGACGCCAGCGACGACGTACCCATCGAGACCGACAGCGATGGAGACGGCCTGACGGACGAAGAAGAGGTCGCATTGGGCACCGACCCAAGCGTCTCCGACACGGACGGCGACGGCCTGAGCGACGGCGAAGAAGTCGACACCTACGGCACCGATCCCCTGGACGCGGACACGGACAGCGATGGCCTGGACGACGGTGAGGAAGTCCTGACCACCGGCACCGACCCCGTAGACGCCGACACGGACGGCGACGGCCTAGATGACGGAGAAGAGGTCGACACCTTTGGGACCGATCCCCTCGACTCGGACAGCGACGATGACGGCCTGAACGATGCTGAGGAGGTGGACACCTACGGCACCGACCCCCTGGTCGCGGACACCGATGAAGACGGCCTGAGCGATGGCCGCGAGGCTTTGGAGACCGACACGGATCCACTGGCCGAGGATACGGACGGCGACGGCCTGAGCGACGGCGACGAAGTCGATACCTACGGCACCGATCCCAAGGATCGCGACACGGACAACGGTGGGGTCTCCGACGGCGTAGAGGTGCTCGAAGACGGCACCGATCCCTTGGACGGCAGCGACGATGTGCCGGATGCGACCGACACGGATGGCGACGGCCTGACGGACGACGAGGAGAGCGTGCTCGGCACCGACCCCAACATCGCCGACACCGACGGCGACGGTCTGAACGACGGCGTAGAAGTGCTTGAGCAGGGGACCGACCCCCTGGACACGGACACCGACGAAGACGGCTTGAGCGACGGCGAAGAGGTCAACACCCAGGGCACCGACCCCCTCTCCAAGGACAGCGATGGTGACGGCTTGGAGGACGGCGCAGAGGTCAATGACTTTGGCAGCGATCCTCTCAACACCGACACCGATGCCGACGGCCTAGAGGACGGCCGCGAGGTCAACGACACCGAGACGGATCCCACAGACGAGGACAGCGACGACGACGGCCTGAGCGATGGCCGCGAAGTGCTGGAAGTAGGGACCGACCCCCTGGACGAGGACACGGACGATGGCGGCCGCAGCGACGGGGAAGAGGTAGACCAAGACGGCACCGATCCCTTCGATCCCAGCGACGACCTAAGCGATCGGGACAACGACGGATTGAGCGACTACTCCGAGGAGAACACCTATGGCACCGATCCGGACGACGCAGACTCTGACGACGACGGATTGACCGACGGCACCGAGGTGCTGGAGACCAACACCGACCCCAACGACGCAGACAGCGACGATGGCGGCGTGAACGACGGCGACGAGGTCGAGGCGGGCACTGATCCTTTGGACGGCAGCGACGACTACCCTGAGCCCAGCGACAGCGACACGGGCGACACCGGCGACACCGGCGACCTGTTGAACCCGATCTATACGGGCGGCGGCGGCATCAGCTGCAGCACCCAGACCTCGAACGGAGGACTCGGTGCCGGGCTGCTCTTGCTGCTGGGCGCCCTGCTCCTGCGCCGACGTGACTGAGGCGGGATCGACGATCAGCCACCCCCCAAACCCTCGGAGGGTGGCGTATAGGGGACTCGGCATAGAAACAGAGAATCCAAATAGCTGGAGGTGCCCCATGGCCACCCTGATCTGCACAAAGACCTGAAGCACCTGTCGCAAGGCGGTCGCCTTGCTCAATGACAACAACGTGGACTTCGTCTACCGCGAGTACACGCGGGACCCTCTGAGCGTCGCGGAGCTCACCGAGCTCTTTGTCCAGCTCGGCAAGTCTCCAAAGGAGCTGCTGCGCAGTCGAGACGTGAAGCGCCTGGAGCTGGACCCAAACCAGGACGATGCTGCGCTGATCGCTGCAATGGCCGAGCATCCGCGCTTGCTCCAGCGCCCCATCTTGGTGGTTGGCGACAAAGCTGTTGTGGGACGCCCGGTAGACGAGCTGCTTACACTGCTTTGAGCCCGCCCAAAAAAACCCCACCCGGAATTCCGGGTGGGGTCGCGATGGTGGCTCCAACTGGATTCGAACCAGTGACACCACGGGTATGAACCATGTGCTCTAACCAACTGAGCTACGGAGCCAAAGCCCACGCCTTCTAATCGCTCCGTTCAGGCTGTCAAGGCCACTCGGCGGAGAGGTTGTTCAGCAGCCGTAAATCCATTTGCGCGCCCAGCACCACTCCGTCTCCGGGCCTGTGGATCGGCCTGCTCAACCGATCATCGCCAGAGACAGCCCGAGTCCAAAGCTCGCGCTGAAGATCAGGGCCAGTCCCGCCAAACTCACCAAGCGCATGACTTGACGCAGACGCACGAGTTCCTCTTCGGAGACATGCTCCTGGAACCAGTCCCCGCCCATACCGAAGGTGCGCAGGCAGAAGGCGATCACAACATCCGGGCGTGCCAAGCTGATGAACACACCGGTGGCGATGAGCACATCCAAAAACAGCAGCAGGGTCAGTGGCAGACGCATGGACCCTCCAAGAGTAGCCTCTTAGGACAGTGACGGTGTCAGGCAGTTCCTTTCAAAGGCCTTGGGCCTAAGATTGCCAAGAAAGAGGGGAATAGCAGTCTGCGACACAATGGGGGCTAAACTGTGAACAAGCCATCCTCGCGAGTCAATCCCTAAGGATTGCCCCTCTACGAACCGTTGAAGAGATGCAGCTCTAATCTTGGGTTGTTCTGTGTTGCCTTCCCACATCTTGATTGTTGACGACGACGAAAGCCTGCTGCGCCTCCTTACGCACTGGCTTGAGAAGCAAGGCTACAAAGTCAGCGTTGCGACTCGTGCCGGCACCTGCCTATCGCTGCTGGAGCACACGCTTCCCGATGTGATCCTGCTGGACCTGAACCTGCCGGATCAGAGCGATCTGGAAACCCTACAGGCCATCCGCAAACGCTGTCCGCAGGTGCCGGTGCTCATGTCGACCACAGAGGGGGAGGTGGAGACCGTTGTGCGGGCCATGCAGTTGGGGGCTTGGGACTACCTCCAGAAACCCCTGCAGCGAACCAAGCTGCTCACAACCTTGGGCAACGCGGTGGACCGCTCAAAGACCACCCTGAAGTTGGCCGAGCTCTCCCGCCTGGCAGAAGGCGGACACCCAAAAATCATCGGCCAGTCGCCTGCCATGATGCGCCTCTTTGCCCAGATGGACCGGGTAGGACCAAGCGAGATCACAGTGCTGTTGCGTGGCGAGAGTGGCACTGGGAAAGAGCTGGTGGCTCAGGCGCTGCACGAATGTAGCCGGCGCAGCGCAGCCCCCTTTGTGGCAGTAAACTGCGGTGCGATTCCGGAAAATCTTCAGGAGTCGGAGCTTTTTGGACACGAGAAGGGTGCTTTCACTGGAGCATCCACACAGCGCAAGGGACGCTTTGAGCAGGCCGAAGGCGGCACGCTTTTCTTGGATGAAGTGGCTGAGCTGGGCCCCAGTCTCCAAGCAAGCCTTCTTCGGGTCCTACAGGAGCGAACCTACTTTCGTGTAGGCGGCTCACAACAACAGCGCGCAGACCTGCGCATTCTCGCCGCAACCCACAGGGACCTACGCGAGATGGTCATACAAGGCACCTTCCGCGAGGATCTCTACTACCGCCTAGCGGTCTTCGAGCTCCGGCTACCACCTCTGCGGGAACGCGAAGGCGACCTGCTCCTGCTGACCCAAAACATTCTTGAAGAGATGTCCATCCGCCACAGTCGCGACCCGGTCACGCTCAGCCCAGAGGCAGCCCACATACTGGCGACCCACCCTTGGCCAGGCAACGTTCGAGAGCTGCGAAACGCACTGGAGCGGGCGACGGTGTTGGCCGAGGTAGGTGTGATTGACATCCAGGACCTGCCCCCGGCGCTAAACATCGCGGTCGTAGCCAGGCAACAGGACACGGACCATACGGCGCGACTCGACACCAGGATTGAGGCCCCTGCGGCCCTTTCTGTCGCCGAGCCCACCACGCTTGACGAGATCCAACGCCAGACCATCCTGGACGCGATGGAATCTTCCGACGGGAACCTTTCCGAGGTCTGTCGGCGCCTGAACATTCCGCGGAGCACGCTGTACCGTCGACTCCGAACCTACGGAATCCGCTGAGCTGGCACGCGCTTTGCACGGAAAAAAAGGTACATTCTGGAGTCCGAAATGAGCTTGGCGAGCGCTTGGTCCAAAGATCCAAACACCTCCCGCGCACTCGTCGCATGTTGGGAAACCCTTCGCGCCAAGCTGCCAGGTCCCCCAAGTCTGATTTTGGTCTACGGAACCGAGGCCCACGACAGTTCCGATCTGAGCGCCGCCATGCAGGACCTTGCCGGCGCCGTGCCATGGGCCGGAGGCACTAGCTGCCGTGGTGTGATGACGGAGGAGGGGTTCCATGAAGGCGAAAACGTCGTGGGCATGCTCGGGTTGTACGACCCCCTGGGTGCCTATGGAGTCGGCGCCTGCGCCAAAGGCAAGTCCGCACGGGCAGCCGCCGTAGAGGCGACCAACCAGGCCCTCAACGCAACCGGCCGCCCGGGAGAGCAGCCGAGCTTGCTCTGGTTGATCTCTTCACCGGGTGACGAGGAGCGGGTGCTCAAGGGGATCCGCGAAGTCGTGGGCGCAAGGGTCCCTGTGGTGGGGGGCTCTTCGGCAGACGAAGACGTGAATGGACGATGGCTGCAATATGCATCCGGACACCAGGGCAACAACAGTGTGGTCGTGGTGGCCATACTGAGCCACAACGGCTTGTCTTCCCACTTTCACAGTGGCTACTCTCCCACAGACATGAGCGCCCGCGTGACCGCAGCCCGGGGACGTACGCTGCTCTCCCTGAATGGAGAGCCTGCAGCCGTTGTCTACGATCGCTGGACCAACGGCGGTCTTGGGGAGAACGCCCAAGGCGGTCCAGTCCTGCTCAAGACCACTCTTAATCCCTTGGGAAGGGCCGTGGGCGCGGTCGACTATTTGCAGACCTACCTGCTCTCTCACCCGGGGTCGGTCACCGTGGAGGGCGGGTTGAACCTATTCACAGACGTGAGCGTTGGGGACGAATTTGTGCTCATGAAAGGCAGCCCCGAGAGCCTGATTACCCGGGCAGGCCGCGTGGCACAGGTTGCGCAGGAAGGTCTAGACGGCCCCTCCGCTGGGGGATTGGTGACCTACTGCGCAGGCTGCATGTTGGCCGTAGAGAATCAGATGCCTGAGGTGGTGACCTCGCTGCGGCAAGCCATGCCCAACATGCCTTTCTTGGGGGTGTTCACCTTCGGCGAACAGGGCTGTTTTCTCGACGGAAGGAGCCGTCATGGCAACCTGATGATCTCTGTTGTTTGCATGGGGGAGGCCCAATGAGCGAGAACGAGCTGCTCCGAGAAGCTCTGATGGACCTGGAGCGGGCCAGGGCCCGAGAAAACAGAGCACGCGTCGAATCAGAGACCGTTTTGGCCGCCCTGGCAGTGATCACGAGCTCGACGACCACCGAAGTGCTCTTTCAAGAACTGATCCCGGTCCTGAAGCCGTTGCTCAACTTCGAGACTGCAGTAGTCGCGGCCCCCATGGAGAACGAGCTCAGCATCTTGTGGTCCTCCGATGCCAACGAGCGTGATCGCCGCTTTGACATCGCATCTGCGTTGAACCGCTCGGTACAGGCAGGCGCGCTGTACTTCTTCGATATTCGACGGGCACCAGAGCTGGCGGAGTTGAGGCGTTTTGGTACCAGCCTGCTCATGGCTCCGATGCACATGATGAACGGCGTTGGCGCCTTGTTGCTCTTCAACCCCAAGCGCGGCGCCTTCGATGAGAGTGAGCACACCGTACTCAAGCGTCTGGGACCCCTGCTCGCCCAGACCATGGCGGCCATTCAGGCTCGGGAACGCAAAGCTGAAGCTGAGCTCCAGGGGTTAGCTCGCTTTCCTCAAGAGAACCCGCGCCCCGTCTTCCGTAGCGACTTTGAGGGCAACGTTCTCTACGCCAACCCACCCGCTAAGCGCCTGCTGAACCTCTCGGAGAGCCAAGAGGAGCGCGTGCCCGAGACCTGGATGCCGCTGATACGTTCCGCTCGTCACAGCGCGACCACCATTGAGACCGAAGTGCACATCAGGGGTCGGGTGTTCCATGCGAGCATCTCGCCCTTCCTTGCGAGCGGCTACATCAACCTCTACTTCACGGACATCAGCGAGCGGGTACACGCCGCTCGGGACTTGATACGGTCCAACAGCCGCATGGAAACCCTGTTCTCCGCGAGCCCAGCGGGCATTCTGCTGGAAGACGAGAACCGTCACATCGTGTTGGTCAATCAGGCGCTCTGCACCATGTTTAGGGTTCCTCTCGCACCCGAGGAAATGGTGGGTGGGGACTGCGCCGTGATGGCCCAGACCCTCAAGCTGCACTTCGCGGATCCGTCCCTCTTCTTGCAGGACGTAAAGGAGGCCCTAGAGCAGCGGTTTCGGCGCACAGCGGAACTCGTTGAGCTCGCCGATGGCCGCTTCTTCGAGCGAAGCTACACCCCCATCTTGCTGGGGGCAGAAAGCGGCGGGCACCTCTGGCAGTACACCGACGTAACCGAGCGCCAAGCTGGCGACGAAGCGCTGAAGAAGGCCGTCGCTAGTGCCGAGACAGCGAACGCGGCAAAGAGCGAGTTCTTGGCCCGAATGAGCCACGAGATTCGCACGCCCCTCAACGCGGTGTTGGGGATGAGCGAACTGCTCTTGGACACCCCACTGGAAGACTCTCAGCAGGCCTGGCTTCGCGGGATCAATGCAAACGCAAACGCGCTGTTGTATCTAATTAATGACGTCTTAGACATGTCCAGAATTGAGGCTGGCGAGGTCAGTCTAAACCACCTGCCCGTGGACCCACGTGCGCTCGCCGAAGAGATTGCTCAGAGCTTTGCGTCTCGGGCTGCCGGACAAGGCATCAGCCTGATCTGTACCATCGATCCATCGGTTCCCAGCCGCATAGTGGGTGACCCGGTTCGTCTGCGACAGATCTTGGCCAACCTAGTTGCCAACGCCGTGAAATATACGGACGACGGGGGTGTTGAGATCAAGCTCTCACAACGACTTCTCCAGGGCCGAAATGCCCTAAAGATGGAGGTTCGGGACAGCGGCATGGGAGTCCCCTTGCACGAGCAGGAGCGCATCTTCCAGAAGTACGCACAAGTCGAAGAGGGCGTACGAGGCGGCACAGGCCTGGGACTGCACATCACCCGAAACCTGGTGGAGCTGATGGGTGGGAAGCTGACTCTCTCTAGCGCTCTGGGAAAAGGCAGCAGCTTCACAGCAGTCGTGCCCATCCAGGTCTCCGAGTACCACAACAAGGCTGAGCAGATCCTGTTAGAAGCCACCCGGCTCCTGCGCCCCCTTTTGGTGGTGGGCGATGCCCCCTACGAGATTCGCCACATCCAGAGTATTCTCGGTCAGAGCTTGCCTTGCTGGAGACTGAACGAGACCGCTCCAAACTTGGACAGAGCCGGATTGCTCCTGATCGAGGACTCAGCCAGCAACGAGCAGGTACGCTGGGCCTTGGAGAGCGGGCTTCCCTTGGTACACATCGCCCCATCGACAGGGGGGAGACACAAGCTTCCCCCCATGGAGCGGTGCAAACGGGTGTTCCGACCCGTGCAATGGCAACGCTTACGAACCGCGATGCTACGCTCCTGCATGCAGGAGCTGCCCCAGAGCAGCAACCCGTCAGGCCCACAGGTCGAGAGCACGCGTCTTCGGGTGCTTGTGGTGGACGACAACGCCGACAACCGTGCGGTCGCTCGGGGCCTGCTTGAGGCTGGTGGTCACAGCGTGGTCTTGGCCAAGAACGGCACAGACGGAATCGTGCTGGCGGGACAGGAGCGCTTCGATCTGATCCTCATGGACTTGCACATGCCGGGCATGGATGGCCTGACCGCCTCCTCGGCCATCTGGCGGAACGAGGCCAGAATGGGCCAGGACGAGACCCACATTCTGGCCTTTACGGCAGACGCGACAGTCGAAGTGCGAGACCGCGCCTTGTCTCTTGGCTTACTGGGCTTTGTGACCAAGCCGGTTCAGCGTGAACAGCTGTTAGAGTCGATGCAGCGCACTGTCGGACGACCCGGCCGGACGCTGGTGGTAGACGACAGCCCTGATATCCAGCGCCTAGTCACCCACTACATCCGCACCGCAGGGCATCGGGTGTTCTCAGCGTGTACCGGCGAAGAGTGTTTGGAGACGGTAGCAAACTACCCGGTGAGCCTGGTGCTCATGGACATTGAGATGCCCGGAATGGGCGGCGTAAAAGCCTTGGAGCAGCTGCGGGCCCAGGGCTTCGGGAAACCGGTGATCGCTCTGACCGGACACACCGAGCCCGCCCTACACCAAGAGCTGCTCGCTGTCGGGTTTGATCAGGTGCTGACCAAACCCGTGCGGCGCGACACAGTCTGGAAAGCATTGCGAGAGTGGTTCCCGCCTGTTCCCTGGGTATCCGAGCGTCACATCGTCGAAGTGGACCTGGATCTCAAGGACCTAATCAAGCCCTTCTTGAATGACCGCTCAGACGACGTTTTGTTGCTGCGTACAGCCCTTGAGAGTAAAGACCTGCAGGCCATAAAGCGCGTCGGCCACTCCATGAAGGGCAACGGAAGTTCTTACGGCTTCCACGAAGTGAGCCGCTTGGGAGACCAAATCGAGCGCCAAGCCAGAGACGGAGCGTCAGATAAACTCAGGAAGAGCACCGACGAGTTGGAGGAATACCTGTCCAAGATCACGGTCACCTTCACCGACTGAGTTCACTCAACTTACTGCCGCGGCCATTCCGGCGGCCCGAAGGACCTCGAAGGGCTCTACGCTTCCAAAGCTGGCGAAGCGCCCCCAGTATCGGGCCGTGGATTCGATCATGTCCGGTGCCAGATAGCAGCGCTCCTTCTGGGAGTGGTAGCAGCCTAGGAGCGCAAGCTTCTCCTGCATGTGGGCCCCCACATCTTCAAAGCGACGGGGACAGAACTGAATGTTGCTGGACGGCGCCTGGTAGCAGAGCACCGTCGGAACCTGTCGCGCACCGATCAACGTGGCCTCGTGAACGGCGCGATGGTCCTGATGTAGATCGTTCTGAGAATGGGTGTAGACCACAGAAGGCTTGCACCGGCGAACCACATCCTCGATCAAGGCAATGCTGCTGCGGTCGACCCGAATGCTTGTGTCGGGCAGGTCACCAAAGACCAGAGTTCCCCCCAGGATCTGCGCCGCTTGGCGTGCCTCCTCCACCCGGACCTCCTGCTGTCCCCCATGGGCCCCCTTGGACAAGGTGAGCAACACAACCTCATCCCCAGCAGCCCGGTGCGCCAAGAGCGTGCCACCACAACCAATCTCGATGTCGTCGGGGTGGGCACCGATGGCCAGTACTACCCGTACAGGGGTGGCCTGGCTGCGCTGCCGAGCCACGAGCTGTTCAACACGCTCTAAGAGCTTGGGCCGGGAGACCGGCTTGAGCAGGTAGGCATCCACCCCCCAGTCCACCGCTGCGCTGGCAAGCGACACCTCATCGTGGGCGGTCATAAGAATGGCACTAACTTTTGGGTGGGCGCGCTTGCTCTCACCAAGCACCACAAAGCCGCTACATCCTGGCATCTCTACATCCGAGAGCACCAAGTCCCAGCCGCCATTGCGCGCTAGTTCGGCCCCATCGGTTCCGTTGGTCGCCAAGTACACATCATAGCCAGCCCTGCGTAACCAGTGCTGGACCAAGCGGCTGTATGAGGGGTCGTCCTCCACCAAGAGGATGCGGGCTGTGGCGTTCATTTATGACTCCTGAATCCGTCTACCTCCACCAATGCAAACCCAATGCCAAGCCCCCACCCGCCCCGCCACGCCCGTGGTGCACCACCCTGGCGCAAGACTGTGCCAGCGCGGCACACCCAGGTGGTTCAAAGCCGGTCAATGTCACCATTTCCGGCTTGGCACCGCCCTTGCATCGATGACCAGCAACCCTATTGGAGTTCAACGATGCGTACCCGAATCCTCGTCACTGGTGCTGGCGGCGCCGCCGCAGTTTCCTACCTCCGCGCCATGCAGGGACACCAGTTTTCCCTCTATGCCGCCGACATGGATTCCAATGCAACCGGCCTGTACATGGTCGGCCCGACTAAGCGCTTCCTGATTCCACCGGCGTCTGCTGCCAACTACGTGGAGAGCATCTTGGAGCTCTGCGAGCGCGAGCAGATCGACATCCTGGTGCCCACTGTGGACATGGAACTGCTGCCCATTTCGGAGCGGCGGGCCGACTTTGAGGCGGCAGGCACCAAGCTACTCTTGGCGCCACAGGGCTGTTTGGAGCTCTGCCTAGACAAGTGGAAGCTGATGCAGGCCTGCGGACCCCAGCTGCCGGTTCCCCAGAGCGCGGTGCTCACCGAGGACCTGGAGCTCTCCTCCATTCCCCTGCCCTGCATCGTCAAGCCACGCGACGGCGCCGGCGGACGCGGGTTCAAAATCATCAACACCCCCATAGACTGGGCTGACCAGCCCCGAGACGGCAGCATGCTCATCCAAGAGTACCTGCCCGGTGATGAGTACTCCGTGGACGTACTCATCGATGCCGATGGCACCTTCCATGCGGCCGTTCCCCGACTGCGCATGAAGGTGGACTCCGGAGTCGCCGTAACCGCCCGCACAGTGCGCGATACTGAGCTGATGGACTTGAGCGAGCGTGTGGCACGGGTCATTGGTCTGCGCTTCGTAGGGAACATTCAATGGCGTCGCCGGGCAGATGGACGCCCTGCCCTACTCGAGGTCAATCCGCGCTTTCCCGGAACCATGCCGTTGACCATCGCCGCCGGCGTAGACATGCCTCAGCTCTCCACCGCCTCCTTGATGGGCCACGCCATCCATCCATTGGCGCCCTTCGAAGAGATCGCAATCGTGCGCCGGTGGGAAGAGATCCTCGTCTCACCAAGGGCTCTGGAGAGCGTCCCAAACGCCTCAGCTCCACTGCGCCGCCACCGGGTGGCCTGAGCGCCATGGAGGTTCTGCGCTTGGCCGCCATCGGCGTGTTCACCTTCTTGGTGGTCTTGGCCACCTTGCCGGTCTTCACCGGTCTGTACCAGTTCTTGCTGGTTGCAGTCTCGCTCTTCAGAACGCATCTGGAGCACGCAGGACAGGACCTCCCAAGGGTCAGCATTCTGATTCCAGCCTGGAACGAGGATGCGGTGGTGGCCACCACCATCGAGCGCCTAATGGCACTGGACTACCCATTGGACCACCTGCGCATCTACGTCATCGACGATGGAAGCAGCGACGAGACGCCCCACATCGTCATCGAAAAGACCAAGTGCTACCCCGATAATGTCATTCACATTCGCCGAGTGGCCGGCGGCGAGGGCAAGGCGCACACACTAAACTACGGACTGGACGCTCTCTGGCGATCGGAGTGGACGCAAGCCATCCTGATCATGGACGCCGACGTGATCTACACACGGGACAGCTTGCGCCAGATGGCCCGGCACCTGGTGGATCCGGAGATCGGTGCGGTGACAGCGTACATCAAGGAGGGCTCCGCGGACCCCAACCTGATCCAGCGTTTCATCACTTTTGAGTACATCACCGCGACTGGTGCCAGTCGCCGGGCACAGAACGTCTTGGGCTTCTTGGCCTGCCTCTCCGGCGGCGCACAGCTGCACAGCCGAGAGAACCTGCTGGCGATCGGCGGTAAGATCTTCGACGACACCTTGGCCGAAGACACCTTCACCACATTTAGAACCCAGTTGCGCGGACGCAAGGCCATCTTCGAGCCAAACGCCATCGTCTACGCTGAGGAGCCCTGCGACCTGGACATGCTCTGGAAGCAGCGCCTGCGGTGGGCCCGAGGAAACGTACAGATCACCAAAGTTTTTCGGCGTCTATGGTTCAACAAGCGGGCACACCCAACTCTGGGCTCGGTGTCCATGGCTGCCTTGTGGTTCTCCATCTTCCTGATGCCCGTATTCCAGATTACAGCGACAACCAGCCTTCTGGTACTCTACGCCATCGACGAAGAGCTGAGCTGGACCCTGTTCCGCATGTTCTGGATCTCCGCCGCAGTTGTCTACCTACAGGTCACCCTGACCAGCTTCGTGGTCGATGCCGAGAGCGCAATGAAGAGCTGGGTTGAGGGCTTCCTGTTCCCTGGATTGGTCAGCCTCAGCGTGATTGTGTTCTCCCTACTACCCGGGGTGGCCGACACACTCTCCGAG
>JBLHMA010000120.1:0-13199 GCA_047621545.1 Cognaticolwellia sp.
CGCACCCCACCCCGTGCAGCACGATCCCGGTCTTCAGGACAGTCAGGTCTGCATGGGCTGCCACCAGGCGGTTGCCCAAGTCGAGGACACCTTGGTGTGCGCCTTCAACACCGGTGTGGAGTGGGAGGAGTCCGGCTCGGAGCAGAGCTGCCAGTCCTGTCACATGCCAAAGGTGGAGCGGGCCTTGGTTCCCGGCGGCCCCGCTCGGGAGGTGCGCCAACACCTCTTTCTGGGTTCGGGAATCCCAAAGGACAGCATTGAGCCCCACGAGGCGCCCTACTACGCGCAGTTCAAGCCCGGGATCGACGTGGCCCTACAACTCCCTGAGAGCGCAGCGCCCGGCACTTTGGTTCAGGGCACGGTGAGCCTTCACAACGTCCGTGCAGACCACTACGTGCCCAGTGGCGACCCGGAGCGCTACCTGCTCACGACGGTTCAGGTGCGCGACGCCGAGGGGGGCTTGTTGACGCAGAGCATCGCGCGGATTGGTCAGCGCTGGGTCTGGTGGCCCAAGGCTGAGAAGCTGGCCGACAACCGGATCGGACCCGATGAGCGCCGGGAACTCCCGCTCAGCTTCGCGATGCCTCCGGGAGCCGCTACGGTGTCCGTATTGGTGGAACACTACCGGATCAGTCCGGAAAACGCCGTTTATCACGGGTTGGATGATTACCCGATTAAGACGGAGATCACGGCCTTTTCGCAATCGGTTGGGCCGACGCGATAGCAGCAAAGCCAGCAGGAGGATTCGTGTCGGAGACCATCTTTGTGAGTGGCGCCAGTGGGCGGGTGGGCCAACCTCTGGTGAAGGCCCTGATAGACACCGGTGCCACAGTGCGGGTCCACGCCCGACGGGCAGAGGCCGCCGCCACCCTTAAGAGTATGGGGGCACAAGTTTTCGACGGGGACTTGGGTCAGCTCCCTTCTCGGGCTTTCGATGGGGTCTCGACCCTGTACCACCTGGCCGGTGGCGTGCGAGGGAAGGGGCAGGACACCCCAGATCGCATCAACCGAGCTTTGACGGAAGCCTTGCTGGAGCGGGTCCCAGACTCGGTCCAAGTCGTCCTTGCCAGCTCGGGTGCGGTGTATGGCGATCGCTCGAACCTCTGGATCGAAGAGGACTTCGAGCCCAGTCCCAACACCCGCTACGGGGCCTCCAAGGTTGCAAGCGAGGCTTTGGTGCTCGCTCGAGGCGGAAAGGTCGTGCGTCTGGCTGCCGTGTACGGGGCCGGCTTTCCCTTCCTTATGGATGAACGCATCCGCCAAGGTAAAGCATGGCTGCCCGGCGAGGGCCGCAACCACATTCCGACTGTTCACATCGACGATGCGGTACGCGGGTTCATAGCGGTTGCTCAACGCGGGCAGGAGCAGGGGATCTACCACGTGGCGGATCGTGCACAGCCCACGACGGGCGCCTTCTTTGAGGCTGTTCATCGCCAGGTTGGGGGGACTCCGGTTCGCTTCTGGAGCACTTACGTCCCCAGCTATGTCCAGGTCTACCTGGCGCAGCAGGTGGAGCGGGTCGCTTCTCGTACAGGACAGCGTCCAAAAGTGTCGCCCGACGCCCTGAAACTGTGGACTTCGTCCGTCCGCTTGCGCACGGAACGCTTGAAAGAGGAGCTGGGTTTCTCCTGGCGATACGCGGATCATGAGCGTGGAATCGCCGCCTCTACGGGTCGAGAAGCTTGACCCCGCCCCCCAGCGTCATTTATATGGCTGTATCCGCCCACCCGAAGTGGGCTCCGAGGTTCTGCATGCGTACGTCTCTTCGCCTGGCCCCAGGGCTTCTGCTCCTGGCCATTGCCGCGACTGCTTGTACCCCCAACGAAGTGGAGGTCGACGGCACCTACCACGTGTGGTTGGCGGCAAACTCGTCCGCGAGCATCGCTGAAGGGGCGGTCGGGATCGGCCAAGCACCGATCATTGACTGCTACAACACGCTCGATTTGGACAGAGAAATCGACGAGCGCATCGAGGGTAGCAAGTGCGATGTGGCGGTTGACGAGAATGGTCAGTTGCCCAACCAGACTGGTCTGTTGCCCAGCTACGAGAGCGAGCTCTACGACTACATTCAGCCAACGGCCTACCAAGGGCCCTTTGGCTGGCTGATGAACGACGCCTTCTACCTGAAGGAAGACAAGTTTGAGCCTTGGCGTAGCGAAGCGGTCATGACCTCGGAGGGAGACTTTCAGGTCACCCTGCACCAGCGGCTTGGCAACGGCGAGGATTTCCGGATCGCATTCGTGATCGATCCTCAGTTCCAGCCCAAGGAATGCATCCAGAGCGGAGAGACTTGCTACACCTTGGACGGTGAGCCTCAGGACGAGGACGGCGACGGCTGGTTTGACGAAGCCGATCCGGACTGCGTGTTTGGCGGCTACGAGGCCGGCTACTCTTCGCTGGCTCCACTGGAGTTGTTGGACTGCACCGGCGTGTGTGACTGCAACGACAGCATCGACAATGATGCGGACGGTGATGTGGACGCAGACGATGTGGACTGCAGCAGCGGCTTCGACGACAACGAGAGCAGCGACGTCTCTTGCGAGGACGGCGAGGACAACGATGGCGACAGCTGGACCGACTTCGCTGATCCCGACTGTAGCTTCGACGGCAGCGAGAACGGCAACTTCACGGTCACCCAGTGCAACGACGGCGTCGACAACGACGGCGACGGAGACATGGACAACGACGACGCCAGCTGCGGCGACGCTCTGGACACCATCGAAGGCTCCGCCGGTCCACGTACTTCCAACGACTGCACCGACAAGACGGACAATGACGACGACGGCTGGGTCGACAGTGACGACCCCGACTGTGGTCTCTACGGCGACGAGAGCGGCTGGACGCTGCTCGAATGCAACGACGGTATTGACAACGACTTCGACGGCGATGTCGACGTAGACGATGTTGGCTGCAGCGAGGCGACCGCGACCGAGGATGAGCTGGACGTGACCTGCACGGACGGTGACGACAACGACGGTGACGGCTACAGCGACGAGGACGACCCTGATTGTATCCTCGGCTTGGTCGAGGACGATAGCTTCTTCGGTGTCTATGGCTGCAACGACGGCATCGACAACGACCGTGACGACGATGTTGGGGAAGATGAGCCCGACGACGTCGAGATCACCATCGATTCGGCGGACTCGGACTGTAAGTCGGCCTTCCAGGGTTTGGAGGAGACCGCTGTCTCCTTGAGCTGCACGGATACGGACGGTTTCGACGAGGACGCTGATGGTTGGGTCAACGAAGAAGACCCCGATTGCTTCGACGGCGGAAAGGTCGAGCGCTTCTTTGCTGGCGGCGCCTGCAACGATGGCATCGACAACGACGGCGATGCTCTGGTGGACTCGGCCGACCCAGGCTGTATCGACGCGGCTCGCGTGACCGAGGACGATCTGCCCTTGGGCAGCGACTGCGATGACGGCGTGGACAACGACGGCGACAGCTGGATCGACCTGGACGACGACGGCTGTCAGCTCATTGGGCTGGAGTTCACTGTCGAGACCACCGACTGCTCTGACGGCTTGGACAACGACGCTGACGGCGACATCGACTCTGCGGACCTGGACTGTGCAAACAGCCTGGACGTGGACGAGTTGACCAATGACACATGCGCTGATGGCCTGGACAACGACGGAGACGGCTGGGTCGACCTCGAGGACCTGGACTGCAGCGACCTGGGCTACGAGCGCGGTTTTGATACCGGCGAGTGCTCAGACGGTCTGGACAACGACGGTGACGGCGACGTGGACGCCGCTGATGCGGAGTGCCTGAACGCAGGAACGCGCTTGGAGCGCCCTGACCAGTGCAGCGACTCCATCGACAACGACGCAGACGGGTACATGGACATCGAGGACCCTGACTGCTTCCTGAGCGCCAACGGTTTGGAAGACGGCGCGGTGGACAACGCCCAGTGCAACAACGGCGCTGACGACGACGGAGACGGAGCCATTGACAGCCTGGATTCCGAGTGCACCAACGCCCTGGACAACCTCGAGCAGCTGGACGACCCGGGAGAGCCCAGGCTCATCTCCTATGGTCAGGCGGACTGGATCGCTGAGATGTCGGCGGATGAAGATGGAGACATCTACTACCTCAACGCTGGCGCCTACCAGGTCAACCCCAACGACAACGACCAGGTTTGGACCTTGCCCCAGGAGTGGCTCAGCGGCTTTGCTGCTGCACGCTTCGCTTCGGACAACTTCTCCTCAGTTGGTACGGGCGACTTTGACTACGTGTACGAGCTGGACATCCCAGACAGCGTCGGCACGTACACGGTCTTTACCGCAACCGATGAGTTCTACTCGGAGTTCGCAGAAGAGGCCCGGGCCCAGTCCGATTGGTGGTCCAGCAACGCGCAGGCGTGGACTGGCATGGACTACGAGGGCTTCAACTTCCGCGTTGAAGACAACGATTGGCGCTCACGAGACAGCCTGACCACGGGCTTGGATAGCTGGGTCTACCGGAGCCCCAACTACGTGATCATCAACGATGGCTCCACCCTCGAAGAGGGAGGCTCCGCCACTGGAGAATTCCAGATTCACATGGTGTCCTTCGACTCCGCCAGCGCGATGATCGTTCAGGGTACCTTCAAGGTTCCTGAGATTGGTGGGGACAAGTGGACCTACGGCAGTCTGGAAGAAGAGCTTATCGAGCGGAATGAGACTGAGATCTGCGGCCAGACCGATCCCATTTAGGGGCAGTAGAAGGCGCTTTCAAAGTGCTTGCGTCTTTTTGCATTGACGCAGGCAAATCGGCGCTGTATATAGTGTTTGTAAACGCGGGGTTCGCCCCGTGAGGTTCTGACCGGGACCTCCTCCATGTTGTGCCGAGTGCGTCCCCCCCCCCCACATTCGGCATTGAGGAGGCCCGGTCTTTACCGCACCTCTTGAGCGGGAAAGCCGCTTCTCGAAAGGCTCGCCAACCGGTGGGCCTTTCTTGTTTCTCGGGCCTAAGTGTAGCTGTAGCTACTTGCGCAGCACCAGGATCAGCTTGTGTGCGCCCGCGGCTAGTGGCGTGCCTACAAAGTCCGAGTCGCAGCGCAGCATCTTCCATCCGGCCAGTTCGACCAAGCCCAGGAACTCGGCGGGGTAGAACATGCGCATGGGGACCTGGATCAGTTGGCGTGTGCCGTTGGCGCGAAGGTAGTGGTAGCGGACGTGGTTGATCTGGGTGATCGGGTCGTACCAGCCGTTTTCCCACGTCTTAAGTGTGCCGCCGTCCGGGTCGGGGAAGTGACGCAGCTCGTGTACGCCGTCCGGGTCCCGGTCGAAGAAAGCTGGATCCGGGACGAGCATGTCCATAGCAAAACAACCCTGAGGCGCGAGCCGAGCCTGGATCTGCTCAAATACACGCAGCACATCTTTGGCGGTGTAGACGTGGTGGATGGTGTTGAAAGGGAGCAGTACGAGGGGCATCTGGGGCCCGTCTGGCAACTCTATGAAGCTGCCATGGCGGGCGCTGACTCGGTGCGCAAGGCCTTGGCTGGCGAAGCGCTCCGTGAGGCGGTCCAACATGTGCCGGCTCAAATCGATGGCCTCGACCGTGGCACCTGCATCGACCATGGCTTGGGTCACCCGGCCGGTGCCCGCGCCGAGCTCCAGCACGCGGCCCGCCTTCTTGGCCAACTCCCCGTAGAAAGCCAGGTCCTCGGTGTGCTCTGCGTACTCCAAGTCGTAGAGCGCTGGGAGTCGGTAGAAATCGTCACGGTAGGTGGCCATGCCTCATGCCTATCGCAGCGAACTGGCACGGCGCTTGCTGTTGGCCGTGCATCAGCCCACTTACGATTCGCAGAGCGCGCTAAGATCGGCTTCTGCGAGTCCTGTCCCTCCTCTGCGGTGCGTAATTCTCTACGCACTGCCACCTCTCCTGCCTAGGTGCCCATGTCCTCCCAGACCCCAAATCTCCTGGTCCTGCTCCCTCCTCGTGCCGCCGGTTTTTCCGCTCGCGTGCTCGCTGCAGGCGCAACCCCGGTGATCGATCTGAGCGAAGGAGGCCAGGCTCCCAGTCCTTGGCCCGTAGGTGCTTGGGTGCGCGTGCAGCCTGGTCAGGAGCCTGCTGGGGAGGGAGGAATTCTCTTCACTGGGAGCGCGGCCCCGGTGCCTGGACGGGCCACGTGGCTGGAGTCTAAGGAGCCCGTGACCGCGCCACAGGGCATTGCCGGGGTGCTGTTGCGCGGACGGGAGGCTGGTGGATTCAGCGGTGAGTACGACGGTCTAGAGATGTTGGCCCAGCAACAGGACGCCCAGCCTGAGGGGGCTTGCATGCTGGAGGCGGGCCTGGGTCCCGATACGGCCGCCTCGGCGATTGCCATGGGCGCGGCAGGTGTGCTCATCCGCGAGCAGCTCTACGGACTTCCGGAGATTCTGGGGCCCACTCTGCGTGCCAAGGCGCTGCGAAGCGGTGACCTGTCCTCGCGTGTGGTGGCGGGCGTACGCGTGACGGCTTCCAGTCTGGCTCCGATCGTGCGCAGGTTGGTGGAGGGGGCGGATCCCCACACTCTCTGGGCAAACTGGGACAGCGCCGACGACGACGTAGAAAAGGCCTTCCCTGCTGGCCAGGGATTGGCCCTCGCGGCTGGACTTGTGCAGCGCCACGGGAGCCTTGAGGGCATCCTGCGGGCCTACAAGACGGCCATGACCCATGCCCGTGCCCGTGCAGGTGTTGCCAGCGCATGGACCCAGATCGGTACTGCAGGTCGCAGCCTGAGCGCGCTTCGCGCCAGCAACGGCAAGGCGGTCATCGCAACCACTGGCGGCAACGTAGGTTCTGGGGTGCTCTGGCAGCTCGCGGCCTGGGAAGGCTTGCCGGTTGCAGGTGGCCCTCTGGTGGGTGCTCTGGCAACAGGGCAGCCCGTCGCCGCACCCATCTCCGATGTGGAGTCTGGGCGCGCCGCCTTTGAGGGAGATGTGGCCACCGCACCGCCCCAAGTCGCTGCCCCAGTTTTGCCTGACGTGCCCATGCCCCTCTCCGACGAGCTGGGCCCCAGAAACCACAGCGGCGAGGCCATCGCCATTGTGGGCTTGGGCTGCGTGTTGCCAGACTCACCCGACATCGACACTTTCTGGAACAACCTACGCACCGGCAGGGACAGCATCATTGAGGTGCCACCGGACCGCTGGGATGCCGACCTTTATTGGGTGAACGAACGCGGCATTCCGGACCGTACTTACTCGAAGATCGGCGGCTTTGTCCGCGACTTCAAGTTCAAGGCCCGGGAGTTCCGCATCCCGCCCAAGATGGCCAGCTTCATCGACAAAGTGCAGCAGATGACCCTGGTTGCTGTGAAGGAGGCCCTGGAGGACGCGGGGCTGGGCAAGGACGCCAAGGTGGACCGCTCCCGCATCGCGGTCATTCTGGGCAACGCCATGGGTGGCAACGACTCCCGGGACAAGAGCGCGCTGCGTGTCTACACCCTGACCATGCGCCAGGTACTCTCGCGCACCCGCGAAGTACAAGCGCTCCCCCAGGCCCAGCAGACCGCACTCCTGGATGCCTTCGAGGCGGACTTTCGCGCCACGCTGCCCCCAATTACCGAAGACTCCATGCCGGGGGAACTCTCCAATGTGGTCGCCGGTCGGGTGACCAACGCCTTTGACTTGGGCGGACCAAACTTCACTGTGGATGCGGCTTGCGCAAGCTCTATGGCGGCCATTCAGACGGCCATGAAGGGACTGCAAGACGGCGACTACGATGTGGCCGTGACCGGTGGCGCAGACCGCTCCATGGATGCTCCCACCTACGCCAAGTTCTCTGCTATCGGGGCCCTGTCTCACGACCGCAGCTCCCCCTTCGATGCCGGAGCCAACGGCTTTGTCATGGGCGAGGGCGCTGGCATCTTGATTCTCAAGCGCCTCAGAGATGCGGAGCGTGATGGAGACAAGATCTACGCCGTGCTGCGCGGCATGGGTGCGAGCTCCGACGGGAAGGGGAAGGGGATCACAGCGCCCAACATCGAAGGCCAGCGCCGGGCTCTGCGCCGCGCATACGCCGAAGCGAACCTGGACCCGGTCGAGGTCGACTTGATGGAGTGCCACGGCACCTCCACGGTCGTGGGCGACAAGATCGAGGCCACAGCGCTCTGCGATGTGATTGGAACTGGCCGCCGTGGTGCCCGTGGGCCCATCCGCATCGGCTCGGTCAAGAGCCAGATCGGGCACCTCAAGTCCGCCGCCGGCGCCGCCAGTGTGATTAAGGTTGCCTTGGCCCTGCACCACAAAGTGCTGCCGCCCAGCATCAACTTCCGCACCCCGCGGGAGGACGTGCCAATGGACTCGGTGCCGCTCATGGTGCAGTCTCAGGCTGAGCCCTGGGAGACCCAAGGCTGGACCCGCTACGCCGGTGTCTCCGCCTTTGGCTTTGGCGGCACCAACTTCCACGCCGTTCTCCAAGAGCATCGGCCCCGTGCCCAGGCACCCAAGCCTGTGGGCGCCGCTGCGGTAGGACTCCCCAAGGCTGCGGCGCTGCCCGACGGCGTCTGGGCCACCTCCGGTCGGGATGTGCAGGAGCTCATGGCCAACCTGGACAAGATCGAGCGCGGTGAGCTGGCGCCGTGGAATCCCAGCCTGCCGCTGCGCGTCTCCGCTGCCTACAACGACCACGCAGAGCAGCTCAGTCAGATCGAGAAGATCCGCAAGGCTGCAGCCAAGGGCAAAGGCTGGGAGTTGCTGCGCATGCGCAACATCCACCTCGAGGACACCCCCGCCGACGGCAAGCTGGCCTTCTGCTTTACCGGACAGGGCAGCCAGTACCTGGGCATGGGCCTGGATCTCTTCGACAAGTACCCGCTGGTTGCTGGCGCCTTTGCCGAGGCCGACGAGATCGCTGTGCCCGAGCTGGGCCGCTCGCTCATCGACTACATCAAGGGCATCTCCCCTGACCCCAAGGAGAGCTTCATCGCTCTGCGGGCCACCGAGATCGCGCAGCCCGTCACCATGGCCATGGACATCGGTCTGCTGCGGGTGCTCTCGGGCTTTGGGCTCTTCCCTGACATGGTCGCAGGGCACAGTCTGGGCGAGTACCCGGCTCTGGTTGCTGCCGGAGTCACCGACTACCACGGCGCCATGCAGGCCGTGACTGCCCGCGGAAAGGAGATGGCGGGCATCAAGATCGAGGACCCAGGAGCCATGGCCGGCGTCGCCGCTAGCGCTGAGGTGGTCTCCGAAGTCTTGGCGGAGGTCGAGGGCTACGTCATCGCGGCCAACAAGAACTCCCCCAAGCAGACGGTCATCGCTGGAGCCACCCTGGCCGTAGAAGCCGCCAGCGAGGTCTTCCGGTCCCGCGACATCACCGTGGTGCCCCTGCCGGTCTCCCACGCCTTCCACTCCGCCATCGTGGCTCCTGCGAGTGCCCCTCTCAAGAAGGTGCTCCAGCGGGTGAAGATCGTGTCCCCCGTGCGGCCGATTACCTCCAACGTGACCTCGCGCTGGTACCCGACAGATCCCACTGAGATCATCGACTTGCTGTCCAAGCAAGTGGCCGCTCCTGTGGAGTGGGTGGATCAGGTCGAGCGCATGTACGCCGAGGGCGCGCGCATCTTCGTCGAGATCGGACCCAAGCGTGCCTTGGCCGGCATGATCAGCACCATCTTGAAGGGACGCCCACACCGCTCCCTGAACACCAACCACCCCAAGGTGGGCGGCGAGCGCTCCCTGCGTGACGCCCTGGCGGCTTTGATCGTCTTGGGCTTCCCCCTCAAGCAGAGCGCCGGCACCGAGATTGTCGACTACCTGCAGGACCCGCGTCCCCGTCTGGCCACCAGCCAAGCGCTGGCCCTGGCCTCCAAGAGTGCAGGCGGCGAGCTGCAGGCCACGCCCTTTGTCATCGACACCGTCAAGGAAGCCATCGCCCGACGTGCCGGCCTGGACGCCGACTCTCTAGAGAACGATCTAGAGATGGAGGCCGACCTGGGCATCGACACGGTGCGCCAGGCTGAGCTGGTCGCCGAGCTGCGTACCACCTTCAAGCTGGAGCGCGAATCCGGCTTTCTGCTCTCCGACCACAACGCCATCCGCGATCTGGTGGACTATTTCGCCAGTCGCCTGGGCCAGTTCGAGCCCAGATGGGATCGCTCCGCACCGGCGGTGGCTACCCAGCCCCGAGGCGGCGCTCCAATTCCTGCACCTCGGACAGCAGCTCCCTCGCCCCAGGCCATTGTCTCCGACGACGCCGTAGCCCGCTTCCTGACCCAGGCCGCCAAGATGGGCCTGAAGGGTGCCGACGCCGAGCTCTTCGCCCAGGCCATGCTGCCCATGGTGCAGAACCTGCTGGAGGCGTCCTTCAAGGAAGCCCAGCGTCTCATGCCTCCAAGCGCAGTGGTTCAGGTCGCCCAAGCGATTCAGCCCATGCCCCAGCAAGTGCGCGTGGTCTGTACCGGGGCGTCTGTGGGCCTGCCTGGCGGAACCCAGGTCTTTGATGATGACAACATCGCCAGCATTCTGCGCGGTGAGAACCGCATCACCCCAGTGGACCCCGAGTACCGCAAGCGCTTCTTGGACAAGAACATCGTGCGCGTGGTCAAGGACGCCTCCGGTCAAGGCAGCTTCCTGCCCGTGGAGCGCGACGACCAAGTCATCCGCTTGGCTGGCCAAGCGCAGCACTTCGACGTGAGTGAGTACGGCATCCCCGAGCGTCTGAGCGTGGCCTTTGACCGGGCCACCCAGCTCGCCATCGCCGCTGGCCTGGAGGCTCTGCGCGACGCTCAGATCCCCCTGGTGCGCACCTACCACGAGACCTCTACCGGCAAGAAAGTGCCCACCGGCTGGGCCTTGCCCGAAGCCCTGCGGGACGAGACCGGTGTGATCTTCGCCTCGGCATTCCCCGGCTACAACCTGATGGCCAAGAAGCTCATGGGGGGCGGCTTGGATGCCAATGGTCACTTTGACCGGCGCTTCCTCTTCCAGGTCTTGGCCATGGGCCACAGCCAGTTTGCGCAGCTGGTTGGCGCCCGCGGACCGAACACCCAGGTCAACTCCGCCTGTGCGAGCACCACCCAAGCGGTGGGCTTGGCGCAAGACTGGATCCGCCTGGGGCGCTGCAAGCGCGTGATTGTGATCGGAGCCGACGATGTGACTACGCCGGAGCTCTTGGAGTGGATGGGCAGCGGTTTCTTGGCAGCCGGCGCTGCCACGACCGAGGACAAGGTTGAGAATGCAGCCTTGCCCTTTGATGCCCGCCGCCACGGCATGATCCTGGGCATGGGCGCTGTCGGACTCGTCATTGAGACCGAGGACGCTGCCAGTGGTCGCGGAATCGTGCCCATCGCCGAGCTGGTCAACTCCAGCACGGCCAACTCGGCCTTCCACGGCACCCGCCTGAACCTGGATCACATCGCTGCGCAGGTGGCCACCCTGGTGGCTCAAGGCGCGCAGTCCGAGGGCATCACCCCTGCGGAGATGGGCAGCCAAGCGCTGTTCATGTCCCATGAGACCTACACACCGGCCCGTGGAGGCTCCTCTGCTGCCGAGATCGCGGCCTTGCGTGCGGCCTTTGGGGCCAGCGCCAACCAAGTGATCATCACCAACACCAAGGGCTTCACGGGCCACGCCATGGGCGCGGGCATCGAAGACGCCATCGCCATCAAGGCGCTGCAATACGGGCGCACCCCGCCCATCCCCAACCTGCTGCAGCCCGACCCTGAACTGGGCGACCTGAACCTGTCCAAGGGCGGCAGCCACAACGCCAAGTACGCACTGCGCTTGGCTGCTGGCTTTGGCTCACAGCTCTCCCTTGGCTTGTGGCGCAAGATCGCCGACGGCGACCAGCGCGTGGCCAACGCCTCCGTGCAGGCCGCATGGCTCTCCAGAGTCACCGGAATCGCCAAGCCCGAGCTTGTGGTCGAGGACCGGACCCTCAAGGCCAAGGGCGAGGTGATTCAGGCGGCAACGACCGCGGCGAAAACTGCTCCCAATGCTGCACCGCAGGCGGCTCTCACCGAGACTCTCACTCCGGGGCCCCAGGCCGCTGCAGCCCCCAAATCTGCCGTGCCCGCAGGCGACGTTCTGGCCCATCTGATGGGCGTGATCGGTGAGAAGACCGGCTACGGACCCGAGGACTTGGATCCGGACTACGAGCTGGAAGCCGACCTGGGTATCGACACGGTCAAGCAGGCGGAGATCTTCTCCGAGGTGCGGGACCACTATGGAATCGGCCGAGACGACAGTTTCTCGCTTGCGGACTACCCGACGGTACGCG
Organism: Cognaticolwellia sp.; assembly: GCA_047621545.1. Lineage (GTDB taxonomy): Bacteria > Myxococcota_A > UBA796 > UBA796 > CAJQPC01 > CAJQPC01. The sequence goes on from JBLHMA010000120.1 coordinate 12,193, forward strand.
GTCTGGCCGGCTGGCTGAGTGGCCAGATGGGCGGCTCGGAAGGGCAGGCTTCGGAAGCTGGGCCCTCCCAAGCGGTGGCCTCGGTCGTTGAGCCGGTCGTTGAGCTTGCTCCAGCAGAGGCGGCTCCGGCCCCCGCAGTCGGTATGGACCACGCCGCAGTGCTCTCCCACCTGCTCAACGTGATCGGCGAGAAGACCGGCTACGAAGAGGAGGATCTGGACCCAGATTACGAGCTAGAAGCCGACCTGGGGATCGACACGGTCAAGCAAGCGGAGATCTTCTCTGAGGTGCGCGACCACTACGGGATCGGTCGAGACGACAGCTTCTCCCTGGCGGACTACCCGACGGTGCGCGGCCTGGCCGGCTGGCTGAGCTCTCAGATGGGGGCGGCTCCTGTGAGCGCTGATGCTCCGGTGGCTGCTGAACCAGCCCCAGCCCCAGCCCCAGCCCCTGCACCAGCCCCTGAGGCAGCAGCACCCAAGGCCAGCTCCGACGAGGTGCTCAAGCACTTGCTCGACGTGATCTCGGAGAAGACTGGCTACGAGCACGAGGACTTGGACCCCGAGTACGAGCTGGAAGCGGACTTGGGTATCGACACGGTCAAGCAAGCGGAGATCTTCTCCGAGGTGCGCGACCACTACGGTGTCGAGCGCGACGACGCCTTCTCATTGGCCGACTACTCCACCATCAGCGCTCTGGCGGGATGGCTCAGTGGTCAGGTAGCCAAGGGTCCCTCTGCGGCCACCCCTCCGGTCGCTCAGGCGGCCATCCCGGAAGTCTCTCCTGCAGTGCCTTCCACGACTGAGGCCACCCCGGAGGCTCAGGCCCCAGTCACCCGCTCCGCCGAGGTCCTGGAGGCCCTGCTTCGCGTTGTTGGCGAGAAGACTGGCTACGAGCGGGAGGACCTGGATCTGGGCTATGAACTCGAGGCGGACTTAGGCATCGACACGGTCAAGCAGGCGGAGATCTTCTCCGAGGTTCGCGACCAGTTTGGGGTGCAACGCGAC
>JBLHMA010000121.1:0-13196 GCA_047621545.1 Cognaticolwellia sp.
CTGCCGATCATGGACGGCATCAACATCGGCCTCTCGGGCTTGATGATGTTCGTGATGGTGCTGGCGATCTTCAACACAATGACCATGTCCGTTCTGGAGCGCACCGGCGAGATCGGCGTGATGCGCGCCATGGGCCAGACCCGAGTGGGCGCCGTCGGCCTGTTCCTGGTCGAAGCCATCAGCATCGGCATCATCGGTGGCGGCGCGGGTGTGCTGGTTGGCGGACTCGGCGGCTTGTGGATGGAGGTCAAAGGCTTCGATCTGGGCCAGGAGCTTGTGGACCAAGCCGGCACCTTCCCCGTCGCCAGCGTGATCTACGGGGACATCACCCCCGAACTCTTGATTCAGTGCTTCCTATTGGCTGTCGTGACCGCGTGCTTGGGCGCCCTCTTCCCAGCGCTGCGCGCCGCCTCCATCTCGCCTTCCGCCGCAATGCGGTCTCGGAGATAGATCATGAAGAACCTACTTTTCCTGCTCGCTGTCAGCTCGGCTGGGCTCGCTACCTTTGCCGGGGCGGATGTGGCCCAGCAAACCCCCGCCCAGCCAAGCGCCGAAGAGCTGCTCCGCGGCATGGACAACAACCTGCAGTTTGAGACCCGCAGCGCCATGGTCACGATGACCGTCAACGACGGCAAGCGCGAGCGCGTGATGACCATGATGACCTACGGCCGCGGCGAGAACGAGTCGGCCATGGAGTACCTGACCCCCGAGCGGGAGAAGGGCACCAAGATGCTCAAGATCGACGATGCGCTCTGGCTCTACTTGCCCCGCGCTGAGCGGGTTCAGAAGATCTCGGGCCACATGATGCGCCAGGGCATGATGGGCAGCGATGTCTCCTACGAGGACATGATGGCCGGCGCTGAGTTCGAGGAGATGTACACCGCCACCGTGGTGGGCTCCGAGCAGCTCGACGGCCGCCTCCACTGGAAGGTGGAGGCTGTCGCCAAGAACAGCTCCGTGACCTACCCCAAGCGCATGATGTGGATCGACGATGCGTACCGCATTCCCAGCAAGCAAGAGCTCTACGCCCTAAGCGGCATGCTGCTCAAGACCTGGACCATGACCGACGTGAAGGAAGTGGGCGGCCAGATGACCCCCATGCGCACCGAGATCACGGACGCCCTCCGGCCAGGCAGCAGCACTCTGATCGTCACCAGCGAGCTGAAGTACGGGATCGAGCTGGAGGATGAGGTGTTCAGCAAGCGCTGGCTGGAGCGCTGAGCCTGATCCAAATGGATCCCCCTGCGCAACACCGGAGTCGATGCCTCCAATGGACTGTGTACACACTCTGTACAGGGTGATACACAGTTCGCAATGAGAGGGTGCCCCATGGCCAACAGCGCAGTCATCATCGGAGCCGGCATCGGCGGCATCAGCCTGGCCATTCGCCTGCAAGCCGCCGGATACAACACCACCGTGGTGGAGGCCTTGGACAAGCCCGGGGGACGTGCCTACGTGCGTGAGCAGGACGGGTTTACCTTCGACATGGGCCCGACTGTGCTCACGGTGCCCCGCTTCATCGAGGAGCTCTTCGCTCTGCAGCCAGGCGACTCCGGTGAGCCCCCCAGCGGCGACTTCCCCGACCACATGCTGCCCAAGACCCCGCACGCCACCGAGCTGCGCATCAACGAGGGCATCTCCGGTGGTCCAGAGACCTCCAAGTACGTGACCATTCGTCCGATCCTGCCCTTCTACCGGATCTACTTCGACGACGGTACCTACTTTGACTACGACGGCGAGCCCGAGAGCACGCGTCGGCAGATCGAAGCCATCGAGCCTGCAGACTTAGAGGGCTACGAGCGCTTCCACGCGGACGCTCGGGCCATCTTTGAACGGGGCTTTCTGGAGCTGGGCTACACCTACTTCGGCGACCCGTGGACGATGATCAAGGTCATCCCGGACCTGTTCAAGTTGGACGCTGTCCGCTCGCTGTTCGGCTTTACCAGCCGCTACTTCAAGAGCGACAAGCTGCGCCAAGTGTTCAGCTTTGAGACCCTGCTCGTGGGCGGAAACCCCCTGCGTGTGCCCGCCATCTACGCCATGATTCACTTCGTCGAGAAGACCTGGGGGATCCACTTCGCCATGGGTGGAACCGGTGCGTTGGTCAACGCCTTTGTCAATAAGTTCCAGGAGCTTGGCGGCACTATCCGCTGCAGCAGCCCCGTGGACAAGATCCTGGTCGACGACCTGCGTACAGCGACCGGTGTTCGGCTCAAAGGCGGCGAAGAGCTCCACGCCGACTTGGTCGTCTCCAACGCCGACTACGCCCACACCTACATGAACCTGATCGACGCCAAGCACCGGCGCTGGAACCCCGATTGGAAGGTCAAGCTCATGCAGTACAGCATGAGCCTGGTGGTCATCTACTTCGGCTTTAAGAAGAAGGAAGGCGAGACCCTGGATCTGCGGCACCACAACATCATCCTGGGCCCCCGCTACGAGGCCTTGCTGGAGAACATCTTCGAGAAGAAGGTGCTCAGCGAGGACTTCTCCCAGTACCTGCACATCCCGACTCTCACCGACCCAAGCCTGGCCCCCGAGGGACACCACGCCTGCTACACCCTGATTCCTGTGCCGCACAAGGGGGCCGACGTGGACTGGGACAAGGTCGGTCCCGGCTTTGTGGACAAGGTACTCACCATGCTGGATGTCCAAGGCTACATCCCCGATCTCAAGTCCCGCATCGTGACCCAGAGCTACATCACGCCGGACTATTTTGAGGGACCCCTCCAGTCCTACTTGGGCAATGCCTTTGGCGTTGAGCCCCGGCTGGAGCACAGCGCCTTCTTTAGGCCCCACAACCGCAGCGAGGACATCGAGAACCTGTACCTGGTCGGTGCCTCAGCGCAGCCTGGTGCCGGCACGCCAAGTGTGATGATGTCCGCGAAGATCACTGCGCGCGTCATCTTCAAGGACCATGGGGTGCCCGGAGTCATCGGGCCGGTGCCCGTCGAGGACGCAGGGACTGGGATCCCAGCGAAGTAGGAATCAGCGAAGTCGGAATTCAGCCCGTCAGCCATTCAATCAGCTGACGACGAACCGCATCCAGCCGGAACAACCCCACGTGAGATCCATTGGCGCTGGGTGTCAGCACAACCAGCCGCTCACGGACCAAGGGGAAGTATCCGCTGGCGTGAGGACCTTGGACCGGCTTGAAGACGCTGGCGGTGGGCACCACTAGGTCGTTTGGGGTGCTCGGAATGGCGTGCTCCAAGACCTCGCTGCGGCGGCTCTTGGTGAGCATCTCGTTGGGGGCCCCATGGTCAAAGGAGAAGATGCTGGCCAAACCAAAGTACGTCACGTCCCGGCGCGCGAAGGGCGCAGCACCGGCAAAGCCGTTGAGTTGCTGGAGCATGGGGCTGCCGGGGACTTGGTCCTGAGAGCCGCACAGCATGGGCCATGTGACCTTGGGGCAGGAATCCGGATCGAAGGCCGGGATGCTGAAGGGATCTGCATGCAGCTCAACCCCCCTCTCACTGAAGTTGGTCAGCGCCAACCGGCGCACGTCGTGACGCCAGTCCTTCATCAGCCGGGCCTGGTGCCTGCCCGTGTCCCGCCGCGCACTGGGCGTCCCATCATTCGGTGTGCCCAACATGACCAGGCGCCGCACGTGGATGTCCTCGCGCAGCGGCTCCCAGCCCTCTACGAGTCGGCGGGTGACCAGCCCTCCACGGGACATGCCAAAGACATCGAGCTCCAGGGGGACCCCGCCGCTCTCCAAGGCCTGGGCAAGCTCCCTGGCGTTTCGGTCCAGGTGGTGGGCTAGGGCCCGATGCTCATAGGCCAGGATGCGCCCGCCGTAGACCGAGTTGAGGTGCTCGTACTCTTCTCGCGTCAGCCCCAGAAAGCCCGGGACCGTGCGCAGACCGGTGCCGTGCACCAACAGCAAAGTGCGGCCTTTGGCCGCGTCCAACTCTGACCAATCCTGGGTCTGAAGCTTTGACCAGCGGATGCCCTGTTCGGGATCGTCCATGCCTCGGGCGCGCCACAAGGTGCTGAACCAGACGGGGATGGGAATCTTCGGACCGAGCAGTTGCCACTTCATTACGGTACCGTAACTTATCATTACGCTACCGTAACTTAAAAAGACTGAACACTCGCCAATCCGCTCCCCTGGCACGTTCTCTCTATTGCGTTACGCAGCGTAACCAATGACGAGCACCGGCCGACCCCGAGACCCAGACGTCGACGCACGAATCGTCGCCTCTACCCGTGAGCTGCTCGATGAGCAGGGCGCCAAGGCGGTCACACTGGCCGCAGTGAGCCGCATGGCAGGCGTCTCTCGGCCGACGCTCTACCGCAGATACCCAGATGCCGATGCGTTGCTCATGGCAGTGCTCGCAGCCGATGTCCGTACGCTTGTCGCGACCACAGACCTGTCGCCCACAGCGTCGCCTGCAGACCACGTGATGGCCCAGCTCGAGCCCTTTATGGCCTACTACGCGGCGCATCCGGAGCGCAGTCGAGCGCTCCTACGGGCGGCAACCTTCGCAGATGCAGGGCCGGCCAGCGAGATTAATCAGCTGAATGCAGACCGTATCGCGAGTCTTGGAGCAGCCATCGCTGCATCCACTGAGCTTCCAGACGGCACCGACCCGCGTCAGCTCGGCTTCATGGTGTACGCCGTGCACCTCATGACCATCATCGCGGGCCTGCATGGCCTGTTTCCCGACCCAGATCAACAACGTGCTGCCCTACGCTCGTGTGTGATCTGGATTCTTCGCTCGGAGACCGCATGACACTCCTCCCCCTTCTGCACCTTGCGCTGTCGTCTTGCTCGATCGAGGCCATGCTGATGAAGCCAAAGGTCGACTTCGCGGACGTGATCACGCCTCCCGCACCCGACTACGCGGACGCAGACTCTTGGGCTGCTCAGCCAAACACGAAGGATGCCGCCGACTGGCTGCTGCCTGGGGCCAGCGCAGTGGAGGCCCCTCCTGCCGACGTGTTCTTCCTGCACCCCACCACCTTCTTCCGTACCGATGCCTTCAACGAGACCATCGCCGCAGACTCCCCATCCACCGAGCTGCTGCTCGAAGTCGCGCTGGCCAAGAGCGCGCCCATCTTCAACAGCTGCTGTGCCGTGTGGGCGCCTCGCTACCGGCAGGCCACCATTGGGGCCTTCTACGCCGACAAAGCGGACGCCCAAGAGGCATTTTCGCTCGCCTACAGCGACGTGGACAGGGCCTTTAGCGAGTTCCTGGCACAGACCGGCGACCGCCCCTTCCTCATCGCCGGGCAGAGCCAAGGCAGCCTGCATGCCATGCGCCTCCTGGAGCGCGTGGATGCTGACCCAGCCCTGCGCAAGCGCTTTGTGGCGGCATACATCCCCGGGGGCATTCACCCTGAGAGCCGCTTTGGCACCGCCTACACAGAGCTCAAGGCCTGCGACAGCCCAGAACAGGTGGGCTGCATCAGCGCCTGGGACACCTACCAGGACGGCGCATCTACAAGGGGTACCGACACCATCTGGCACTGGAAAAACGACACACTTGAGCGAACGCCTGCGGAGCAACCGCAGTGTACAAATCCTGTGTCATGGCGAGACGATGGAACGGCGACGGCTGCTGAGCACAAGGGGGCCGTGAACGTAGTGTCGGTAGGCTCCCAGCCAAGCTTCATGGCCATCATGCAGGCCACTGAGCCCCTCGGTTTAGAGACCAGTGGCCTGCAGGCGCCGGTGCCTGAGCTCTTCGACAGTGCCTGTGTGCACGGTTTCCTCCACATCAGTGATCTCTCCATCACCGACTATCCACCACAGGAGACCACCCGTGGGAACTACCACCTGATGGACTTTGAGCTGTTCTCCGTCGACATCCGTGAGAACGCCGTGGCCCGGGTAGGCGCTTGGAGCAAGCTGAACCCACCTGCTGTGGTGGAGCAGTCCGATGAAGCTGCAGTGGCTCCCGCACAAACAGGGCTCTAACCTCACCCGATTGCTGCTCTTGCGACGGGCACATCCAGGCGGGCCTGAGCTGAGCTGAGCCTACTCGGACACGTGCAATTCATTCGAGTCGGAGAGCTCTCTAAGCGTCAACAAGTCCAGAATTAGTTGGTCGCAGACAGGCGAGTAAATGAGCCGGTTTGGAAAGTGGCCGCCGATGTCATGCACGCTGTCGTTGGTCACGACGCTCTTGCCCGACCCCGTCGGTGCAATGACAAATACGTTGCGTACAACCGGAATCCGAAGAACCCCACCAGCAGGCTCATCACCTGGATCTACCTCTCGTATATCGACACGAAAAACGCCGGTTACCGGATCGTGGCTGAAGGTCGTGCGTTCCGTCGCTTCTCGATCATTCAAGGGAAATGGCAAGGACATCAGTCCATAAATCACAATCTCGGTCTTGGACTCAGTCAGTATCTCCCTCTGCACGCCTTCGGGTATGTACTGGTCATCCAACAGTCGGAACCTGAGCGCCCGAACGACGTCCTTGGGGGGCGCATCGACTACGCCAACGATGCGAAACTCCTTCACATCTGCAACCAGGGCATCACGCTCGTAGATCACCCAGTCCAGTGGCTCGCCAGCGTGGACCTTCCGAATCTCCCAACCTGTTGAGTCCGGCAGCCAGGATGGCTGGACCCCCGGTTTCGAGGCTGCGCAGCTGCCAAGGAGAATCGTGAAGCTGGCGAGGAGCAGGAGCACCGCAGTGCGAGTGAGCTGAATCGGCGAGAGCATTCGTGACTTCCCCCATCAAAGGTGTCGGTTCGACGACCACTCTATTGGAGCCCACCAACCTTCGGACGGTCCGTGCCCATAATCGGGTAAGTAGAACGACTATTCCATGTACCCCAGCGCCTTCAGCGCATCGATGGTGTCCTGGCTCTCGTCCTTCCCGCCCTGCAGAGGGTCGCCGGTGGCCACCCAGGTCTGCACGCTCTTCTCAAGCTGGGCAGACACGCCGGCCTGGGCCTTGAGCTGGTCTTTCTGCTCGGTCTCGTCCGCGCGGGTGTAGAGCTCTCGCATCTTGATCTTGGGACAGCTCTGGTACTTCCAGCTCGCGGTCCAAACCCCCTTGCACTTCAGGGTGTTCGGCCAGTCCTGACCATCCTCGTACTCGGGCTTTTCAGGCTTGGTGGCCTCGCTGTAGATGGCGGTCCTGGGGGGCAGGCTCTGGCCCATAAAGGCTGGGGCAAAGGAGACCCCTTCGCTGCGGGGCGCCGTACTCAAGTTCAGCACCTCCAGGATGCTGGGCATCACGTCGATGTTGCTCACCAATGACGACACCCGGGTACCTCCGCCCTTTCCGCCAGGGAGCCGAATAATGAGCGGCACATGGGTCACGCTGTTGTAGGTCGTCGGCCCGTGGTCCCAGTAGTCCTTGTGCTCGTCGAAGGCCTCCCCGTGGTCCGAGGTGATGATGAGCATGCTCTTGTCCAAGAGCCCCTGCTTGTCCAGGCCCTCCAGCAAGCGCCCGATCTGCTGGTCGGTCCAGCTGACCTCGCCGGCGTAGAGATCCTTCATCACCTCGGAGCGGGCAAAAGCATCGGCCTCGCCCCTGTGCATGCCAGCACGGATCTCCTTGAGCTCGTCCATCGACCCGACCAGACCCATCAGGTCCTCGCGGTACAAGGTATCGAAGGGCGCGGGGGGCGCGTAGGGCCAGTGCACATCCCAGTAGTGGATGAACAGGAACATGCGCGAGCCGGCCCGCTGAGGGGTCCTTTTGAGCACCGCATCGGTGACCTCGGCGTTGTCTCCCACGTTGGAGTGGTAGGTCTCGAAACCCTGGTCAAAGGCAAATTTTTGATTCAGTGGAAAGGCCCCACTGACCCCCAAAGTCTTAAAGCCCCCCTCCAAGAGGGCCTCGGCCAGCATCTGGTTGTCCGGATGCACCATGTCCCCATTCTTGGAGACCCCATGGGTGTGAGGGTAGCTGCCGGTCATCAAGCTGGTGTGGCTGGGCAGGGTGGTTGGAGCCGCCGAGAAAGCGTTCTCAAAGACGATGCTCTCAGCCGCCAGCTTGTCGAAGTTCGGCGTCTTGACACGGGTATTTCCGTAAGGACCCAAGTGGTCAGCGCGCAGGGTATCAATGGAGATGACAATGACGTTCTGCACCCCCAAGGTCGTGTAGCCGCCCTGAGCCTGTGTCCTGGGCGCCCCTATGGCAAGAGCCCCCAAGCCCAAGGTCACCACGGCTCCTGCAATCCACTTCTTGGCCTGCATTAGACTTCTCCTGCGCACGAGTCTTGCGGGCAAGGCTAACCCGAAACCCCGCCGAACTAGTCCAGCGTAACTTGGGAGTTGACATGAAGCAGATCCGCATTGAGCAGCACGGCGGTCCCGAAGCCTTGACATGGGCGGAGGTACCACAGCCAAGCGCCGATCCAGGTCAGGTGAAGGTCCGGGTCCGGGCGGTGGGCATGAACCACTTGGACCTGTGGGTGCGGCGGGGCGTTCCCGGTCACCGCTTCCCACTCCCCTTGGTTCCTGGCAGCGACTGCGCGGGCGAGATTGTAGAGGGCCCCAGAGCTGGAGAGAGGGTCTGCATCGCGCCGGCGTTTGGGTGCGGTCAGTGCGCGCCATGCCAGCGCGGCCAGGAGAACCTCTGCCGAAACTACGAGATCCGTGGAGAGGGCGGAGATGGAGGTCTGTCGGAGTTCATCGTGGTGCCGGAGCGCGACCTGCTGCCCATCCCCGAACATCTCAGCTTCGAACAAGCCACGACCCTCCCGCTCTCGGGACTCACGGCCTGGCAGATGCTGCGCAAAGCACAGCTACAAGTCGGCGAGACAGTGCTCATCCTGGGCGGCACCAGCGGGGTGGGCTCCCTGGCCATCCAGATCGCAGTGGGCCGAGGAGCCCGGGTTCTGGCCACCGCTGGCACCCCCGAGAAGCGCGCGCAGTGCCTTGCGTTGGGCGCCGAGCAGGCCTTTCCTCACCGGGACGATGCGCCCTTCCACCGGCAGGTCAAGGCTGCAACAGGGGGCGCCGGAGCAGACGTAGTCATGGAACACATCGGCGCAGCCACCTGGGAGCGCAGCCTCAAGTCTCTGGCCTGGGGTGGGCGCCTGGTCACCTGCGGGGCCACCACCGGCGCCGATGTACGGATCAACCTGCGGGCTCTGTTCTTCAAGCAGCAGGCCCTGATCGGCAGCACCATGGGAACGCGCGCGGATCTGCTGGCCTACTGGTCTCAGGTCCAGGCCGGGCGCATTCAGCCGGTTCTGGCAGGGGTCTGGAGCTGGCGTGATTTGGCTGAGGCGCACCAGGCGCTAAAGAACGGCGTGGTGGGCAAGGTGGTCGTGCAGGTGAACTAGGGCGCAAGCTTTACGCCAGCACCCCCTTCTTCCGACTCCGGAGCACGGAGGGAGAAACCTTGTCACCTACACCCCTGGATCGGCTGCTCAGGCCCATCAAGCGTTTCGCGGCGCTGGATATCTCTGGCGGCATCCTGCTCATTTCCTGCACGGTCATCGCTCTGCTTTGGGCCAACAGCCCGTGGCACGACAGCTACCACGACGTGTGGGAGACCCAGGTCGGCTTTGCAATCGCCGGTTTAGACATGAAGATGAGCCTGCACCACTGGATCAACGACGGCCTGATGGCCCTGTTCTTCTTGGTGGTCGGCTTGGAGATCAAGAGAGAACTGCTCATAGGAGAGCTCTCCACTTTCAAGGCCGCCGCGCTCCCAGTCGCTGCTGCCGTTGGAGGCATGCTGCTGCCCGCAGCCATCTTCTACGGCGTGAACCAAGGCACGGAGGCAGCCGCTGGTTGGGGCATTCCCACCGCCACCGACATTGCCTTCGCCCTGGGCGTGCTCTCCCTGCTGGGCAAGCGCGTCCCGGTCAGCCTGAAGCTCTTCTTGACCGCCCTGGCTGTCGTCGACGACTTGGGTGCCGTCCTGGTCATCGCCTTCTTCTACACCTCAGAGGTGAAGCTTTGGGCCTTAGGCGCCGCTGGGGGCGTCTGTGCAAGCATGCTCGCCTTGAACCGCATGGGCCTGCGCAACGTGGGTATCTACGGCCTGCTGGGCTTGGCCCTCTGGGGTCTTGTGATGGCCTCGGGCGTGCACGCCACTATCGCCGGTGTACTCACCGCAGTCGCCATCCCAAGCACCAAGTACCTGGTCGACTCCGACCACCTGCCCCTCCAAGGCCGCCTCACCCTGAGCGAGCTCATCCAAGGAGAGCACGACCACGCCCACATCGGCCACACCCTGCACCAAACCGAGAGCCCGATGCACCGGGTGGAGCACGCCCTGCTCCCCTACATCGACTTCCTCATCATGCCCATCTTCGCCCTGGCCAACGCCGGTCTGACCCTGCACGGCTCCCCCGCAGAAGCCTTGGCGTCCAACGTGGGCATGGGTGTCATGCTGGGCCTGTTCGTCGGCAAGCAGGTCGGCGTGTTTTCAGCCAGCTGGATCGCTGTCAAGACGGGCTTGGCGGAGCTGCCCAAGGGCTTGAGTTGGGGCCAGATCTACGGCGCCGCCCTGTTGGCCGGCATCGGTTTCACCATGAGTCTCTTCGTGACCGGACTGGCCTTTAGCGAGCCCGGAACCGTGGACCAGGCCAAGCTCGGGATTCTGGGGGCCAGCCTGCTCTCCGCATTCGCAGGGGCCGGCGTGCTCATCTACCAGTCCGGCAAGGTCCAGGTGGAAGTCGGTCTTCCCGAGAACGAGGTCATGGTACCCCTGGACGAGCTGCCAGCCAACGTACCAATGGCTGGCGCGGAGGAGCAGGCCGCCGAAGAGCAAGCCGCCTGAGGGCCCGCTCAGAAGGCCCAGCTCAGAGGGCCCAACTCAGAAGAGCAGGATGTCCCCAGCTTCGGGGGCACCCCGTTCGTCTGGCTTGCCGATAGCGTCCTGACCGCTGAGCGCCGCCAACAGGCGCTCGGGCCCGCCCATGAACATGGACTCCACCGCCAACTCCTGAATGGCATCCAAGCGGCTCTCGAATCCATGCAACATCTCCAAGCGCCCCTGCGCCGACCGACCGTCCCGACGCAGCATCTCGCTGCGGTCCTTGGACTCCTCCAACGCTTGATTCAGGCAACGACCCAGCTGCTCCGTGTGGCCATCAAACTCCGACTGAATCAGGGCGATCTCTCCGCTCAATGAGAGAGATAGCTCCCGCAGCTGCTCGCTCCCATCACTCAAGGCGGGCAAGCGTTCCTTGAGCGAGGTCACCCGCCCAGCGAGCTCCTGGGCGGTCTCGGCCACCTGCCTGCTCAGATCTTGCATGTGCCGGGCAACGCTCCCGACCGTGGCCCCTCGCGTCCCCAGCCGTGCCGCACTCACCGCGGTATTCACCGCGAGCATGTTGGCCTCGTGCGCGAGATCCTCCATGTCGTTGTGTACGTTCTCGATCCGACCGCAGCCGCTCTCCAAGTCCTGGACGAGCTGGTTTTGCTCTTCAAGCAGAGTGTTGAGCTCACGACCGAAGAGCTGCATGCTCCGCCGTTGCTCCACCAGCGCCCGCCGCAGGCCTGCAGCATGGTCTGCCGAAGTCACCGCAACTTGGAGCTCCGAGGCAGCGTTGCCCGCGTGAAGCTCCACAGAGCTGACTTGGCCGATGAGAACCGCGACGGCGTGCTGGGAATCCCTGCGTGCACGGGTACAGCGCACGCCGATCTCCAACCCCAAAGACGCCATTGATTTGGGCATCGTCCACTCCAAAAGTACGGGTCCTAAAAGAACAAACTCTGGCCACCTACCATCGCGAGCTCGTCATCTTCACTATCCAGGGCGCAGGCCGCGTCTGCCGCAAAGCCAGCACCATAGAAGTAGGGCGTGGCGTGGGAGTCACCTTCGGCCACCCTGGCCTCGGCTGCGAGGGGATCCAGGCGCTGTAGGGTCTGCATGACCGGGTCCTGAAACTGGAGTGCACTCAGGGCGCGATGACACGCCTTCACCGCCTTCTCCACCTGGGTCAGACACCGGCCAAAGCGCTCGGTCAAGGTCTTGGACAGGCTGTGGCTGGCCTGAGAGATGGCACGCCCGTGACGCACCATGGCCCGACGCAGCTCCTCGGTGTGCACCAGCCCGTCACGCAAGCGCCGCAGCAGAGCTGGCAGCGCCTCCTGAAGCACCGAGAGCAAGGTCACGACATCGGCGCTGGCCGATTCCATGCGCTTGCCCAGAGTCTCCAGCTTGTCGGCCAGATCACTGACCTCCAGCCCGTCGACGTCCAGCACAGCTCCCTCGACGCGCACATGCACCCCAAGCAGTCGCGCGGACTGAATGCCACGCCTTAAGGCCAGGTGGGTCGCGAGAACATGACTGGCGATCTCGGAGAGCGCCTCCACCTGCTCCATCTGTTCGACCAGGCAGACGTTGACTCTCTCGAGCAGCCCCAGCAAACGGTCCTTGTGGCTGGTGCTGAGCTGTGCGAGTTCATCCAGTCGCAGATTCTCCTGCAGAGAGGCCAAGCTGGCCGCATGCGACTCCGCCAACTCCACCATGTGGGCCACGCGGTCCCCGACGGCCAGGACTTCGGACTCCGAGAACTGCGTCAAATCCTGCAGACGCAGAGCGAGGGCTTCGTGCAAGCCTTCAGCGTCTCGGGGGATTTGCAAACGAGCGATTTGGGTCACCGTTGGTTGCTCCGTCGTGACTCTCCTTCACGGACGGACCAACCAGACCTTGAGCCAGGTACCCATTCGGATCGGCCCTGGAGCTCAATCCTCCTTTGGAGGCTTGGGGACCTTGACCCGGGGAATGGCCCTGCCTGGACGGCTGCGAGCACTGCGTGGGCCTCTGGGTGCAGACTCGCCACCGCCCTTCGGACTGCGGCCAGCGGCCGCTTTACCGCTCCCGCTAGCGGAAGGCGCATCCGGAGACTTGACCCCCGATCCCTTTGCGGCGCGGCCAGAACTCGCACGGCCGGGGCTTGCACGACCAGGGGTCGCTCGACCGGAGCCGCTACCGCCAGACGGTCCGGAGGCGGGCGCTCCACCACCGGGCCCCGAAGGACCCGAGGGCCCGCCAGAGCCACCGCCACCGCCGCCAGACCCACCGGAACCGGAGCCGCCAGAGCCACCGCCGCCGCCGCCAGAGCCACCGGAACCTGAGCCGCCGGAGCCGCCGGAGCCGCCGGGCTTCCCACCACCGCCGGAGCCGGAGCTACCGCCACCGCCGGGCTTGCCGCCACCCGATCCACCGCCGCCGCCGCCAGACCCACCGGAACCGGAGCCGCCAGAGCCACCGCCGCCGCCGCCAGAGCCACCGGAACCTGAGCCGCCGGAGCCG
>JBLHMA010000122.1:0-13195 GCA_047621545.1 Cognaticolwellia sp.
TCATCACTGGCGCCAAGACAGACGAGGCCACAGCCACGGAGATGCTGGGGGGCACGACTAGCACCGAGCAGTCCTCGGGCGGAGCAGAAGGCGAAGACGTCTCGGTGGAAACCCCGGCTCAGAAGCAGCCGACCGGTAAGCTGGCCCAGGTCAAAGACGCCCACACCGAGCGCCTGAAGGGAGGGTTAGCCCTAACGATGAGCTCTGGGCTCAACCACGAGATGGCGTCCTTCAAGAAGCACTGGATCCAGTACAAAGCCAAGTACCTGGCGGTCTCAGCCGAGGCCAGTGTGCCTGCCGAGCTGATCGCTGCCATTCATTGGCGCGAGTCTTCGGGGAGCTTCAAGAAGTACCTGCATCAAGGGGACCCGCTGGGCAAGCAGGCCGTCAATGTGCCCACCAACATCCCCATCTTCCACGACTGGCACAAGGCGGCCGTGCACGCGCTGACCATGAAGGACAAGGCGGCCAATCGAGACAACCTGGGCGTCAACGCCGGCACCGAAGATCCCGCCACCTTGGCCAGCTACGCCGAGGCCTACAACGGCTTGGGCTACCACAACAAGAAGACGGCCAGCCCCTACGTCTACAGCGGCACCGACGCCTACACCTCGGGCAAGTACGTGGCTGACAGCCAGTACTCCAGCAGCGCCGTGGACAAGCAGTTGGGCGTGATCACCATGATGGGGGCCATCGGAGGCATGGACATCTCCCTGGAGAAGCTCACCTCGAGCACTGCCTGGAAGCGGGTTGAGGCGGGCACTTTGCTGCTCAAGCGCGGGGTTGGCGGCAAGGCGGCCGAGATGGCCGTGACCGCCCTGCAAGAGAAGCTCAAGGAGGCCGGACAGACGCTGGGCGTAGATGGAGACTTTGGCTCAGGCACTGAGAAAGCCCTGAAGGCCTTTCAGCGAAGCAAGGGCCTACCTCAGAGCGGCGCCCTGGACGCAGCCACACTGGATGCCCTCTGACGGCGCGGTCTCTGGCGGAGCAGCCGCTGACACTTCGGCCGCCGGTGGATCGCCCTTCTTCAGACGACTGACGGCGCAGCTGAGCAAGCAAAGCGCAACCGCCTGACCCGCCACTGACTATGGCTGACGTACGGGCCGCAATTCAGGCGGACCAAAGGGAGCGCCCATGGCCATTGGAAGAGAGCAGCTCGCGACCTACCTGCGCGGCACCATCGAGTTGCTGGAGGGCACCTCCCACTACGAGTGGGGAAACTCGGGAGCTTGCAACTGTGGGCACCTGGCCCAGGTGATGACCGGCTTCGACAAAGCCGAGATCCACCGCTGGGCGCTGGAGCGAAACGGAGACTGGAGCGAGACGGCCCAGGAGTACTGCGAGACCAGCGGCCTGCCAATCGACCAAGTCATCCAGATCATGCTGTCCAAGGGTCTACAGCTCGAGGACATCCAGCACATCGAGTACCTCAGCCACCCCGAGGTGCTCCGGCAGATCCCCGGCCGACACAGCCTGAGCCACAACCTGAAGCAGGACGTCGTTTTGTATTTTCAGGCCTGGGCACGCCTGCTAGAGAAGGAGTACAAGCCAGGCCAGAATTGGCGTTCGACCCAGATGGTCAAGCGCGACCAGGCCGAGATCTACGACAGTATTCCTGAGGCGGCACTGGTCTGATAGGCGGCTACTCAGCAGCACAGCTATTCAGCGGTGCTGATTTTAATAGCACAGCCCGAACCAAGCTTTTCCACCGGCAAACTGGGTGCGGCACTGGCCGATCCCACAGGTGTCTGCCGCGTCCAACTCACAGATCTCCAGGCACACGTTGCTGACCGTGCTGCAGTAGCTGCCCGCCTCGCAGCGCAGGGCCGGATTGTTCCAGTCACAGCTCTGGCCGGGCACCTTGGGCCCCGCTTCTAGGCAAGCGTTGGAGTCAATGTCTCGAGGAATGCAGGCCTGGTTGTAGAAGGCATCGCAGTCCTGGCCAATCAGATCACAGTCCGCCTCCGCCGTGCACACCCCTTCGGCGTCGTCGAAGAACCCGTCTTGGGGCCTACACCAGCTCTCATCGTCGCACTGCCCAGAGATCGCCCAAGGGATCTGGCAGGCATCCAAGCACACGTGATCAATGGCATCGCAGGCTGACTCCGCGCTGCAGTCTCGGTCATCCAGGCAGAAGGTTCCCCCCTCTTGCTGCCAAGTCTGCTCCAAGGGCGTCTGGCCGGCCACCAACACCTCCACGATGCTGCGGGTGTTGGCGATGTCCAGGTAGGGATCGGCGCTCAAAATCACCAGGTCCGCGCTGTAGCCGGCTGCTACCAAACCCAGATCTTCCCAGCCCCAGACCTGCGCTGGTAACCAGCTCGCTGCAGCAAGGGCCTCTTGCTCGGACATTCCGGCTTGCACCAAGGCTTCAAGCTCCCAGTGCAGAGCGCTTCCATGGGGCACAAAGTAGTAGCCAGCGTCGCTGCCTGCCAAAATCGGAGCCTCGGCCGCGTGCAGGATCGCCAGGTTTTCCCGGGTCTGCTGAGACCAGATCCGGGCAGCAGCGGGCCACCCCGCGCTGACCAAGCTAGGCTGCCCCTGCACGAGCTTCCAACTCTCCGCCACCTTCTCAGGAACGGTGGCCCACTCCGCCTCGCTCAACCCGCCATCCACCACGCGGATAAGGCCCTCGTTGGCCGCCACCGTGCTGGAGACCGAGGAGATCACCAGCCCGGCTTGTTCGGGCGTCAGGGAGTCGGAGAAGGGGGTGTGCGCCAGGTCCACGGCTCCAGCCGCCTGGGCATCGGCCCAGTCCTGCGGGGACGCTACGTGCACCACCGTCAAGGCCACACCAGCGATGTCCGCCAGATCCGTGGGGCTCAACCTGGGCCAGGTCATATCGATCCCCTCGTCAGCCAAGGCCACCTTGATCAGATCGCTGCCGCGATCCATCTGAGCCTGCGCCAGAGCAGCTCCGTCTCCATCAACAAAGATGCACAAGGGGTCCAAGCTGACCTCGCAGGGGTGCGATCCTTGAGCGGTCAGGAAAGGTCCACTTGCCAAAATACGCGGGCCCACCAGCTCCCCAGTGTTCACCCGGTCCCTCAGCGACAGGCTCCACTGGGGCCCCCCCAAATCCACCACCGCGGTCACCCCCCAACGCAAGGTCGCGCTCAGGTTCTGACCCACCGTGTCTCCGGCCCACCAAGGGGCGCCGCTGTAGGACAGGTGAACGTGGGAATCGATCAAGCCGGGAATCACAGTGTGACCGGTCAAATCCCGCACAACCAGCGTCTCGGGCCAGTCCTGGCCAGCATCCACCACCCCCCAGATCTCCCCACCGGAGAGCACCACTGCACGATCGGCGGCGTGTGCCATCGCGTCAAAAACAGTGACGTGGTCCAACACCAGACCCTCACTTGGCCAGTCCACTTCCCCCGTCTCTCCGGTGTCGTTCGGCTGACTGTCCGCCGTGTCACTCGCAGTGTCTTTGGGGCTGTCCTGGACCTTGTCGTCCGGGACACTTCGCGTACAGGCCAAGATAAGAAGGAGCATGCCGTCAGCATATCCCCCCTTGTGCCTGATGGGCTGGTTGATTAGCTTGCGGCGGGCTGAACCCCGGAGGAAAGCTTGGCAAGTGATGACCTAATCGACATGGAAGGCGTAATTAGCTTGGTCCACCCTGGCGGAACCTTCTCGGTAGAGACCGAGCAAGGCCACACCGTACAGGCGCACCTGGCTGGACGACTCCGTCGTTTCCGCATTCGCGTGGTCCTTGGTGACCGCGTCACGGTGGCTGTGAGCCCCTACGACCTGAGCAAGGGTCGCATTACCTTCCGGCACAAGTAGGCTCTCCACCGCCAGCCTCCCTCTTGGGGGGGTAGCGGACAGGGCCACAGGGTTGTAGAGAAGAAGACATGTGGATTCTTCTCGCAGCTGCCGTATTTGCCCAAGACCCCTCCTCGGAGGCTTGGGAAGAACCTGCGTCCCCGGAACAGGACAGCGAGAGCAGCGACGCCCTCCAAGATGTCCTGGACCAGGTCGTGGGTGAGAGTGCCGAGGAATCCCTCGAGCTGGTGACCCCCGATCTGCCCGACCCCACTTGGGAAGCATTGATCGAGAGGGCCCCTCTGACCTTCGCCACGCAGATCGAGCAACCCTTGGTCGTTGGCCAGGAAGAGCCCGACTGGGCTGCGGGCCCGGACTTGATCCTGCTGCCCGACGGCAGTGTGTACTGGGGTGAGATCAAGATCCTGGACGCCTATTTCGGCGGCAGCAAGCTGCTCTTCCCCCCAGAGGGCAACCCTCTGGGGGCGAAGCTCACCCTCTCGCGTGAATCCGCGGACTGGAACGAACTGCCCGACAACCCCGGATGGACCGCCACAGGTCTGATCCAGGAATCCGACAGCTTTGCGCGCCCGGTTCGTGCAGTAGAGCGCCGTCCAGTGATCACTGGCGACGAGGCCTGGGAAGAACCCCCTATCGTGGTCTCCGAGGAGTCCTGGGCCGCCTACCAGTCCGGTCGCCTACTCGTGGTGGAGACCCCCTACGACTACAAGGTTCCCTGGATGGTCCGTGATGGCATGGGCAACCCCGTCGACACACGGAACTTCGCCCGCATGACCCAGGACGAGAAAGCCATCGCCCTGCTCGAGGCCGAGGCCAAGCAGGCCAAGATCAAGGCCCTGAGCGTTGCCGGCGGCGGGATTCTCTTGATCGGTCTCGCTGCGATCCCCTTGGCCTTGATCGACGAGAACATCGTCCGCCCGGACTGGAACAACTACGAGTCTCGTGTCGAGCGCGAGAACTACGCCAGCGACGAGGAATACCTGGATGCAGTAGACATCCAGCGCGGGCAGTACGTCTCAGACCTGGGCGACTACCGCAACGACACCGCGGGAAACACCGACATGCGCTGGGCAGCCGGTGTCATGGCTGGCTCCGGTGTGGTCGCACTGGCCGCTGCCCCATGGGCGGTAGACGGCCAACGCGAAGACCGCGCCGAGGTAGCTGAGACTTGGTCTCGAGAGCGCGCCGAGCGCCTGATCCAGGACTACAACAACATGGTCAAGAGCTCCCTGGGCATCCCATGGGACTACGAGCCAGAGATCGTCCAAGCCGCACCTGCAGTCGCGGAGCCCGAGTTCGTGCCGGAGACCCGCTGGGACAAGGTGGATGTGCAGCCCAACCTGGCCCCTGGCTACGTGGGTCTGACGGTGAAGTTCTAAGCCACAGGCCCACTCGTTGACTGATTCCTGACACGCAGAGAGACTTGATCTCTGGAGTTTACCGGCTCAAAGCGTGCGGCGGCCGGATCTCTCGGTGGAACGAATCTCCGATTGCGGTGTCTATACAAGTGGAAGCGCCATTCGATGGCGCTCTCATGGGCTCTTCCAAGCGGACCCCAGATCCAACCGGCAAGAATAACCCTATCGGACACGCCGTACCACTGGCAGAATCCGTGACCACCTGACACACCGTCAGAACACCTGACACCTCGTTCTCGCATCCCAGACCCAGAGACTTCTCCAGCCACCCCAAGCGGGGTCACAGGAGGAGCGGTTCTTGAGACGCACGGACGATGTCAACCGCCAGCCCGGAGAAGCCATGACCCACCCCATCATTGGGATGATCGCGAACATGCAGGACATGGAGGAGTACCGCTCCCTCCACTGGACGGGCAGCTTCGAGGACTACCTGGAGATCGTTCGCCGCCAGCCCACCGTCTGCCGAAACGCCTACCAGCGTCTCTTCGACCTGGTCATCTCCTTTGGGACCGAGGAGTACACCGAGTACAAGAAGCGCATCATCCGCTACAAGTTCTTCGATGACCCCTTCGACGGTGGCAAGGACGCGGTGTTCGGGATCGACGTTCACCTCATGAAGCTTGTGGACGTTCTACGGGCGGCCGCCATGGGCTACGGCGCCGAGAAGCGCGTCATCTTGTTGCACGGACCGGTGGGTTCAGCCAAGTCCACCATCGCGCGCCTGCTCAAGAAGGGCCTGGAGTGGTACTCCAAGCAGCCGGAGGGCTGCCTATACACCTTCTCTTGGGTGAACGCAGACGGCACCGAGGTGCCCTCGCCTTTGAACGAGGATCCCCTCAAGCTCATCCCGCTGGATCTCAGGGAGCAGGTCTTGGGCGAGATGGGCAAAGACCTGGCCCTGCAGTACCCCCTACGCATGGAGGGCGACCTGGATCCCGTCTCCCGTTTTATGTACAAGGAGATCATGGCCGAGGTCGGCGGGGACTGGACCCAGCTCATCGACCGCATCAAGGTTCGCCGAATCGTACTCTCGGAGAAGGACCGCGTGGGCATCGGCACGTTCCAGCCAAAGGACGAGAAGAACCAGGACTCCACGGAGCTCACCGGCGATATCAACTACAGAAAGATCGCGGAGTACGGCTCGGATTCGGACCCCCGGGCCTTTAACTTTGACGGCGAGTTCTGCGTGGCCAACCGCGGGCTCATCGAGTTTGTAGAGGTCTTGAAGTTGGACGTAGCGTTCCTCTACGACCTGCTTGGCGCAAGCCAAGAACACACCATCAAGCCCAAGAAGTTCCCACAAACGGTCATCGACGAGGTCATTATTGGCCACACCAACGAGCCGGAGTACCGCAAGCTCCAGAGCAACGAGTTCATGGAGGCGCTGCGGGACCGAACCATCAAGATCGATATCCCCTACATCACCAAGTGGCGTGAAGAAGCCCGCATCTATCACCGTGACTACAACAAGAAGCGCGTGGCCCGCAACATCGCACCTCACACACTCGAGATGGCCGCGATGTGGGCTGTACTCACCCGACTAGAGCAGCCAAAAAAGCTGAACCTGACTCTGGTACAGAAGATGAAGCTCTACGATGGCAAGCTCATCCCAGGCTACACCGAGGACAACGTCAAGGAGCTACGCAAGAGCGCTGTGCGCGAAGGTCTGGAGGGCATCTCCCCCCGCTATGTCCAGGACAAGATCTCCAACGCCCTGGTGCGCGACCCAGACGGCCGCTCCATCAACCCCTTCATGGTGCTCAACGCCTTGGAGAGCGGTCTGAAGGGCCACGCACTGCTTCAGGACGAGGACACCCGCAAGCGCTACCGCGAGCAGCTGGGCATGGTGAAGGCGGAGTACGAGAACATCATCAAGAAGGAAGTTCAAAAGGCCATCACCGCCGATGAGGGCGCCATCGCCCGACTGTGCGCCGGCTACATCGACAACGTCAAAGCCTACACCCAGAAGGAGCGGGTCAAGAACCCCTACACCGGCGCCGACGAGGATCCGGATGAGCGCTTGATGCGTTCCATCGAGGAGAAGATCGAGATCGCCGATGCTCGGAAGGACGACTTTAGGCGGGAGATCATGAACTTCATCGGCGCCTTGTCCCTTGACGGCAAGAGCTTCGCCTACCACACCAACGACAGACTATACCGGGCCTTGGAGCTCAAGCTCTTCGAGGATCAGAAGGACTCCATCCGTCTCTCCTCCATGGTCTCCAACGTGGTCGACTCCGACACCCAGAAGAAGATCGACATCGTCAAGGCGCGAATGATCGAGCGCTTTGGCTATGACGAGCAGTCGGCCACCGATGTACTCAACTACGTGGCATCCATCTTCGCACGGGGGGATACCTCCGAAGAAGGTGGCTAATGCCCCTGAACATCGACAAGGATCTGTATCGCTTTCGACACATCGTGAAGGGTCGCATCCGCAAGGACCTAAAGCGCTTTATGAGCTCCAAAGACATGATCGGAAAGGAAGGTGACCAGCTGGTTCGCATCCCCCTGCCACAGATCCAGATCCCGCGCCTCCGCTATGGGGAGAACCCCAGTGGGGTGGGCCAAGGAGAAGGTGAAGGTGAGGGACAGCCTGGCCAGGGCAATGGCAAGGCTGGAGACACACCCGGTGAACACTCTCTCGAAGTCGAGGTCAGCTTTGAGGAGCTCGCCCAGATCATGGGTGAGGAGCTCGAGCTGCCCAACATCCAGCCCAAGGGTCAGAAGCAGATCAGCTCAGAAAAGGACAAATATACCGGCATTAGCCGGGTGGGCCCAGAGTCCCTGCGTCACACCCGGCGCACTTTTAAGCAGGCCCTGAAGCGACAGATCTCTAGCGGCACCTACAAAGGCAAGAACCCCATCATCGTGCCCATCAAGGAGGACAAGCGATACAGATCCTGGAAGCCCACCACCCAGCCCATGAGCAACGCGGTCATCCTGTACATGATGGATGTCTCAGGCTCGATGGGCAAGGATCAGAAGGAGATCGTACGCACCCAGGCCTTCTGGTTGGACCTGTGGCTCAAGCACCAGTACAAGAACGTGGAGACCCGCTTTATCATCCATGACGCGGCCGCCAAGGAAGTGGACCGCCACACCTTCTTCCACACCCGGGAGTCGGGCGGCACACTGATCTCCGCAGCCTACAAGCTGTGCTTGAAGATCATGGAGAAGGACTACCCAGCCCAGGACTGGAACATCTACCCCTTCCACTTCTCGGATGGAGACAACTGGTCGGGTGCGGACACTTCCGTGTGCCTGGAGCTCTTGGAGAAACAGATGCTCCCCCGCGTCAACCAGTTCTCCTACGCTCAGGTGGAGTCACAGTATGGATCTGGGCAGTTTCTCAATGACCTCGTCGGCAAGTTCGATGCCGATGAGCGGGTGGCTGTCACTCAGATTCCCGATCGCGAGGGCATCATGAACTCGATCAAAGAACTGCTAGGAAAAGGGAGATAACCATGGCTGATAGCTTCTTCTTTAGGGCACGCCGGGGTCTCTCTCCAGAGCTGGAGGAGGCTCGGGTACATATCCAGAGCATCGCAAAGGGCCACGGTCTGGACTTCTTCGAGACCATCTTCGAGGTCTGTGACTTTGACGAGATCAACATGCTGGCCAGCTACGGCGGCTTTCCGACCCGGTATCCACACTGGCGTTGGGGTATGGAATACCTACAGATGCAGAAGGGCTACGAGTACGGACTCCACAAGATCTACGAGATGGTGATCAACACGGATCCGTCCTATGCCTACCTGCTCGACAACAACATGATGGTCGACCAGAAGCTGGTGATGGCCCATGTGTTTGGGCACGTGGACTTCTTCAAGAACAACCTGTGGTTCGCGCCAACCAACCGCAAGATGCTGGACCAGATGGCCAACCACGCCGCCCGCGTGCAGAAGCACATCAACGCCCAGGGACACGATGTGGTCGAGGCCTGGATCGACATCTGCCTGAGCATCGACAACCTGATTGACCCCCACGCGGTGCACGCACCCAAGAACCCCGCCCCCAGAGAGCAGACGGCCGCGGATCCTCGCCTACCGGCCAGCGACTACATGGACCCCTACATCAACCCGCCAGCGGTCATCGCAGCGGAGCGCGAGAAGGCTGCCCAGGCCGCACAAGCTGAACAGGGTTTTCCGGCCAAGCCCGAGAGAGATGTGCTGGGTTTTCTGTTGCAGCACGCACAGATGGCCAAGTGGCAGCGGGACATCCTGGAGATGGTACGGGACGAGGCTCTGTACTTTGTGCCCCAGGGACAGACCAAGATCATGAACGAGGGTTGGGCCAGCTTCTGGCACACCACGATGATGACCCAGGACATCCTGACTGCCGCCGAGGTCGTGGACTACGCCGACCACCACTCCGGGACCGTGGCCACCCAGCCCGGGCAGCTCAACCCCTACAAGCTGGGGCTGGAGCTCTTCAGGCACATTGAGGATCGCTGGAACAAGGGCCAGCACGGACGGGACTGGTACAACGCCGAGGACCCCCGGGAGCGGGCGGCCTGGGACAAGGGCACGATGGGCGGTCGGGCCAAGATCTTCGAGGTGCGCAAAACCCACAACGACATCACCTTCATCGACGAGTTCCTGGACGCCTCCTTCGTAGAGGAGCACGGGCTCTTCGTGTGGGAGCGGGACAAGAAGACTGGAAAGTTCAACGTCGACACCCGGGAGTTCAAGGCGGTCAAGAGACAGTTGCTGTTTCAACTCTCCAACCGTGGCCAGCCTCGCCTCTCTGTGATGAACGCCAACCACGCCAACCGAGGCGAGCTGGTGCTGAGCCATCCCTACGAGGGCCTCGACATCCAGCTGGACTGGGCCGAGCTCACTCTGGGCAACCTGAGCAAGATCTGGGGCCGGCCGGTGCACCTCGAGACCCACATCGACGGCAAGCCCACGCTGCTCTCCCACGACGGCAGCAAATTCAGCAACACCAGTAGGGAGGCGGTGTGACCCACCCCGCAGAGACTCAGCCCGCAGAGACAGGGCCTGTTGTAAAGACACAGCCCGAACAGACCCTGGGCCAAGCCTTGGAGCGGGCGCTGGAGTCCGGCGCTGAGGAGCGGGTGGTTGTCCAGGCCAAGGGCGCCAGGGCTTGGGTGGACCTGAAGGAAGTCGGGCCCATCGGAGTCCGCGTGCTCGGGGTTGAGCTGGAGGTAGAGGAGGCCTCCCCACCCTCCATCCAAGCCAAGGCCCTGGGCGGTCTGCTGCCAGGACTGCCCGGTCCTCTGAACCCAGTCGAGGTCGATGATGGTCTGGGTGGCGGGCTGATGCGCACCCCACTCCGTAAAGATCGCTTCGTGGAGTTGGAGCTTCGTGGCGGCAAAGGAACCCTGCGACCCATGCATCTGAATGCGGGCAGACGGGCTCCGGCAAGCCTGGACATGAGCCGACAGGGCCTGGGTGAGCTCCTGGAGGAGTTGGCTCAAGCGCTCAGCAACGCAGGAGACTGAGCCTGCCCTTGAGTAACGGACCCCAGCATTGCTGCTGGGGTCCGCCCCCTCCCTTGACACCCGTTTCAAAGCGTGAGTCAACCCTATCGTGAAGCGGCCCTCCCAAAATTACAGTCCATTACAGCAGGGCTGCAATGGGCGTAGCTGGGCACCTTCCGGGTGCTTAGTTTGAGTTCATGCACGTCCCTCTGATCCTGCTGCTCAGCCTCAGCGCCAGTCTCACCGGCTGCACCGAGTCAACGTCCGTACCGGGGTCTGATGGGCTGGAGTCGCTGCTAATCCAGGCCGAAGACGGCGTGCAAATCCACCTGCACCACCTACCCGGAAGCCAAGGGCCTCCCGTTCTTATGGTCCACGGGGTCTCAAGCAATCACCACAGCTTTCGCCTGAGCGACGGCCGCGGCTATGCGGAGGCAGCCCTGGCGGCCGGACTGGACCCTTGGCTCTTGGACCTGCGTGGCCGCGGCCGGGACCGCGGCGACCCCAGTGCAGGGTGGCTACAGGGAAATGCTGGAGACCTGGACGACTACGCGGCCCTGGATCTCCCTGCCGCGATCGCCGAGATCCAACGGCAGACCGGCGCCGAGGATGTGGGGTACATCGGTCACTCGATGGGCGGGATGGTGGGCGCGATCTACTTGGCCACGACCCCCGAGCCCCCTCTCTACGCCTTTGTGGCCCTGGGCAGCCCGGTGGCCTTCGACCGACTGGACCCTCTGAACCGGGCGGCCATGGCGGCCGCCCGACACAGCCCACTTCCCTGGGTGGACTCGGAGTTGGGCGGGCAGCTTAGGGCCCAAATCGGTGGCTCGCCGCTGACCCCGGTGGACGCCTTCGTAGACAAGCACCTCTTCAACGACATCGCGCCCGAGCAGCGCCCCACCCTCTACGCCGAACTCTCCAGTCCGATGACCCGAGGGGAGATGCGCCATCTGGGACAGCTGGCCGAGAGCGGTGGGCTCGGCAGCGCCGACGGCACCCAAGACCACCTCGCTCCCTTGGCGGATGTGCGGTTGCCAGCACAGGTGTGGGCCGGCGCCGCCGACCTGGTCGCCCCCCCTTGGCAGGTCCAGCCAATGGCCGATCACTTGGGCCAAGCCAGCTACGTCCTCGCAGGCACCGAGAGCGGCTTCGCAGTGGACTACGGCCACCTGGACCTGATCTTGGGAGACAATGCCGCCAACGAGGTCTACCCCATGCTCAACACCTTCCTCCTCCAGGCCTCCCATGCAGCGCGTTGAGCTGCCCGGCGCTGTGGTCTTCGTCTCAGGGAACACCTCCCTGTTGGTGGACTGTCCAGAGGGCAGCGCAAAGGCATGGTTGGCCGCCGGACTCAGCGCCACAGGCCCAACAGCCCTGTGCTTTACGAGCGGAGACTGGCCTCGCATCGCAGGGATCTACGGGCTCCTCGGACACTTTTCCTTGGAGCGGGACCAGCCTCTGCGACTGCTCGTAGACATGCGAGAGCAGCAAGTCGAACAGCTCGCCGGAGCCTTTATGCGCTCCAACCAGGCGCTCCTTTCCGTAGAAGCAGACTGGCCCGGCAGCGTGTTGACCGTGGGCCCCCTGCGGCTGCGCAGCCGAGCGGAGGGGGAGGGCCTGGTCTGGAACGTCAACGGCCACCAAGTGCAGCCCCTATGAGCGTCGACAAAGTAGACGTGCTGATCGTGGGCTTGGGGACGGCCGGAGCTGCAGCGGCGGCCCTCTGCGCCGAACGCGGTCTGCGGGTGGTCGGCATAGAGCGCAGGTCTCTGGACGCGAGCGGCGCCCGCTGGGTAAACGGTGTGCCCCGCTGGGTCTTTGGGCACTGCGGACTGGCCAGCCCAGGTCCCGGCGAGGGCCACGCCACCGGAGTGCCCTTCCACATGCTGGCCCAGCGCGGCCCAGTTCGAAACGTGATCACTGGACACGACCTGATGGAAGTAGAGATGCCCGCCTTGACCCAGCGGCTGCTCGACAAAGCCGAGCGACACGGCGCTGTGCTCTTGGACCAGGTCGGAGACGTCCAGGTACAGGACGGATGCGTGCGTGCCCGAGTGGAGACCTCGACGCTGGAGTGGGTCGCCGAGACGGTGGTAGACGCCAGCGGGCTCAAGGGCCTGAAGCTCTTGCGGGGTGAGCAGGATCCCGGCCCCCTCTGTGCAGCCGCCCAACAAAAGCGGGCTCTCTTGGACCCTCAAGGGGCAGCAGCCTTCTTTGATGCCCATGGCGTTCCGCGGGACCAGACCCTCTGCTTCACCGGTATCGCGGGCGGGTACTCCATCCTCAACGTGCAGCTGCATGGCGGCAAGGTCTCCCTGTTGGCGGGCAGCGTGCCGGCCTTGGGCCATCCTTCGGGTCTCAAGATCATCGAGGCCTTCGCCCAAGAGCATCCCTGGGTTGGCGAACAGCTGGACGGAGGGGCCCGAGTGGTTCCCCTGGGCGCACCCCTGCCCTGCGTAGGACGGGACAAGCAAGTGGCCCTTGGAGACGCGGCCGGCATGGTGTTCAGCGCGCACGGCTCGGGCATCGCCCAGCA
>JBLHMA010000123.1:0-13028 GCA_047621545.1 Cognaticolwellia sp.
GACAACGCTGTGGCCTGGCAGCGGCAAGCCAGCAACGTGCATGCACTGGCTCTCGCAACTCGCACGCGCCGCGCGAATGCATCTGCCAGACGGCGCCACAGTGCCACCGATCTTCGGGAACTGCACTGCAACGCTGTCGGAGCGCGCTGAGACAAAGGCACGGAACTTGTATTGGCAGGTCGTCCGCGCCGAGGACTTCGACGACCACGACGTGTACATCGACGAGAAAGACATCGACGGTGACCCGGATGCGGTGGATGAGCACGACAAGAAAGGGGGAACCGACAAGCCCACTATGAGAGACGACGAGCGCGAGAGACGACTCCGCGCCGCCGTGCGTCTGAACCCCTTCGTCGGCGAGCCGCACGTGCTGCTTGCGCAGATAGCATTCCGACGCGGACGCTACGAGGACTCCTTCGCCGAGTGCGCCGAGGCGCTGCGCAAGCTGTATGCACTTGGCACAGCATGGGACAAGCGGGTTGGCTTTCCGGGCTGGTGTGCGTTCACGCGGCTCGTCGCACTGCGCGCGGCTCGACGCGCACGCGGCGAGACAACGCAAAACGACTTTCCACGCATGCCCAATGGCCTAGCGCACATCGATGAAATTCTAGCCGAGATCAAGTCCCTGGAGCGGTGATGCGCGATCGGTATCTTAGGTCATGCCGGGCAAGTGTCTGACCAAAAATAAACGCTCGCCTTGAGCTCCGAAGGGCCTCGATTTTCGTCGCGGGGGGGGGGCCACGTGATTTGGATCGAAGAACCTCGGGTTTCATCAGTCTGAACGGAAGCTGACTTGCTTCCTGGATTCCAGCTCGTCCATAGTACCGAAATGGCCCGTCAGAATGCAAGACTCGAAGCAAAAATCCGAGATCGCTGGACGCGGCTCTCGCCCACTTTGGATGAGCGGGGGCGCCGGCTTTTCGTGGAAAACGAGGCGGCAGCCGTCGGATACGGCGGGGTCACGGCACTCCACCGAGCCACGGGAGTGGCGGAGAGCACGATTCGGCGTGGCGTTCGTGCCCTCGCAGACCTGGAGCGTCTGCAGCCGGGAGACTCGCGACAGCGGTCACAAGGGGGCGGACGGAAGCCCCTGATCGAGAAGCAAACGGGTTTAAACGAGGCGTTGGAAGCCTTGATTGATAGAGCCGAGCACGCGGGGAGACCCCGAGTCCCCGCTGCGGTGGCTTTCTGGGAGTGCGAGGAACATCGCATCGCTGCTTGTTTCCCAGGGTTTCAAGATCAGCCGTGGATCCGTCCTAAACCTGCTGCATGAGAAAGGCTTCAGCAGAACAGGAAGGTCCTCGAAGGGACGGACCACCCTGACCGCACCGCGCAGTTTGAATACATCAACACCTTATGCGCCAGGATGCAGGGGTTGGGACAACCCGTCATCTCTGTGGACACGAAGAAGAAGGAGCTGATCGGCCTACAAGAATGGACCCTTGGGAGGCGTCAGCGGAGTGCGACTCCACAAGGCGTGAGAACGAAGGAATGCGCCCGCCTTTCGAGGACGAATAACGCCGCGGAGGCGTGCGAGCGCATGCCTCGCATGTGGTAAGTCTGCCCAATATCGGACCTATCACCAACTTGATCCCCATGAGCCTGTGGATCTGGGTGGGCTACCTCATCGTCGTGCCTGTAGTTCACGTCTCACTTAGGAATCGTCGCTGAATAGGCGATTCGTTCACGGTGTTGGTTCGTTTGGGAACACTGTGTAGTTCCATTCCCCATGGCAGGAGTGCTAATATATTTGTACTTCCAAGAGCTCAACTTCTTGGACTTTCCTGACCTTCTGGTACTCAGACAGGCAATTCACCAGACCTGGGGGAGAGTCCTTCGGGCAGCGATGAGCTTTCAGTCAGGCAACACCGGTCAAGCCGTGCCCCCACGGACCATCGACGCCCCTCTCATCAAGACCGGGCAGGCCTACGACTCCGCCCAGGGCCAGGGGTGGCCAAGGCCTGACTGGCGACCGAGTCTCTGTCGATGAGAGCGTCAACCCAAGTGGACAATCAGGAGACAAAGAGAAACAGGGTCAGGAGATCGAGCGCACCTGGCTAAACAGCGCTGTCCAGATCGCCGGCTACCTGAACATGGAGGTCGGCGAGGGCGCCGCCCGCCACGCCACGCCACGCCACGCCACGCCACGCCACGCCACGCCACGCCACGCTGGTGCGCGTGCTCGAAGCGCCTGTCTACCGCGACGCCTCTGTAGAAAGGTGAATCAAATGCTGTGTGGCGCGCGTCGAGCCAAAGGTTCAAGGCGAGAAGCGTTGTCCTCAGTGCGGAGACAGGCCATGCCGCCGCGACTGGTACAACGACTTCGAGACCACACACGAATCCCTTGCAACTGGGGCACGAGCACCCGCGAAAACTTTTCTATTTAATCGGGTGTTTAGTGGACTTCTGGGGCAGACTCGCAGAATGAAGAATCTCTCTCGATCTGCTCGGCTCGCCTCTTTGGTCGCGATTGTGTTCACAACCCTCCTCGCCGCCCCGCCAGTCTGGGCGACCGACACCTGGACCGCCGTCCGCCCTGGGGTCGACTGGCTCCACCGTACGACCGGCGGGGGCACGCCCCAGGCCATCCAGGCCGTCCGCGTGGACCTGTCCCGCAGCGAGGTCGGCTTGCGGGCGTCGATGGACATTCAGGGAGTCGAGCGCGGCGTGGGGACCGACACCTTCGCCCAGAACGTCGGAGCGCTCGTCGCGATCGACGGGGACTGGTCCGACGGGTTCACGCCGGTGGGGCTGGCGATCGGCAACGGGTTCCTGTGGCAGGACCACTTCAGCAACCCCAGCATCGGCAGCCAATGGGGCACCTTCGGCTGCGACGTCTGGAACGGCTGCACGATCGAAGCGCTGCCGGTGCTGCCGGAACTCTTCGGGTACGCGCCGCTGATCTCCCCTCTCCGCTACTACAACGCCATCGGCACGAACGGCCTCCTCCTGATCCAGGACGGAGTACGCACCTCCGGCTGTTACGACGGCTGCTCCGGGGACTCATGCCGTCACCCTCGCTCGGCGATCTGTTTGGAGGAAGACGGCACCCACCTGTGGTTCATCGTCGCCGACGGGCGAAGGTCTGGGGCATCGGGCATGACTTGCGGCGAGATGCGGGATCTGGCGGAGGATCTGGAGTGCTGGGATGCCGCGATGCTGGATGGAGGTGGCAGCTCCGCCCTGTGGATCGACGGAGCGATTCGAAACGTGCCTTCTGACGGCAGCACCCGGAACGTCGCCAACCACATCGGGATCGTCTACGCCGACGCGCCCGACCCTATCTGCCCCTTGCCCGCCGGAGCGTGGTGCGAGGGCTCGGTACTACGGACCTGCAACGGCAGCCTGCTCGTCAACGAGGGGGACTGCGCCGCGTTCGGTACCGCTTGCCAGGAGGAGGGCGACTGGGCGTTCTGCGTCAGCCCGGACTGTCCCGGGGGCGATGGGATGGGGGCCGTTTGCTCCGATGCCACCGTCATCGAGGTGTGCACCGACGGGGTGTACGGCACCGGGGATTGCGGGGTCTTCGGCTTAGTGTGCGGCACCGACGAATCAGGCAGCGCCTGCATGGACACGCGCTGTGAGGCCGGCCCGAACTCCGCGTTCTGCACCGCCGGAGGCGTGGCCGCGTCCTGCGCCGTCGGCGTCTATTCAGAGACCGCGGACTGCGCCCCCGGTGGCCTGACGTGCTGGACCGACGGCGCGTCGTCGTCCTGCATGGACCCCTCTTGCGCGGAAGGTCCGAACGGTTCCTACTGCTCCGACGACGACACGGTCGGTTCTTGCGCTGCCGGCGTGTTCACGGAGGCCCGGTGCGAACAGGGCCAGACCTGCGACCAGACCGCCGAGGGCTTCGGGTGTGTGGACACGGCCGTCGATGACGACACGACCGACGACACGGGGCAGCCCGACCCCTCCCCGGGGGACGGTAGAGGCTGCGGATGCAGCACGGGGGCCAACCGGTGGGGGGCGAGCTGGATCGGGCTCCTGCTCATAGGGCTGGTTGTCGTCGCGCGTCGTCAACGGTGTGCTCGCAAGCAGCTCGCTGTGCAAAGCGGCCGCGGTCCTCTCCAACTATGATCAGCGAAGCCAACTTGTGGCGAAGCACTTCGAGACGGCCCTGAGCGAAAGCCGCCAGGACCCAGTCCGCGAAACAAGAAAACCCCAGGTCAAGGACCTGGGGTTTTCTTATGGCTCCCTCAGCCATGCGATGAAAACAACTCTGGTTGTACCCATCAAGACGGCCAAGGTCCCCTCCCCTACGCGGCCCAGCGCCTGGCCATGGTGCACAGCTGGACTTTGGACACCCGCGGCCGAGAGAGCGCGGACCTGGGCGCACGGGTTCACTACCAGATCGGCAACCACCTGGGCTCCGTCACCCTGGAGCTCGATGCTTCCGGCGCCATCATCTCCTACGAGGAGTACCTGCCCTACGGCGGCTCGGCCTTCATCGCCGGCGACCGAATCAAGGAAGTGGACCTAAAGGAGTACCGCTACAGCGGCAAGATCCGGGATGACGCCACGGGGCTCTACTACTACGGCTACCGCTACTACGCGGTCTGGATTGGGAACTGGCTCTCGGCCGACCCCGCGGGGGCGGTGGACGGACTGAACCTGTACCGCTTCGTACGCAACAACCCCATGCGCTTCGTGGACCCCGATGGGCTGGACCCCTTCGACTCCTGGGGTGTGACCTACGACCCGGAGACTTGGACGCCAGAGCAGGTCAAGGCCCACTACAACGCCAGCGGCGGAGAGAACTTCATCACGGGAGAGGTACGGCTCATCGGGGGCCGCTGGGTGCCGACGGAGTTCACGCAGATCCCCAAACAGCAGTCTGCAGAGGATCACGAGCTCGTCGACGGAATCCTTGACAGCTTCGAGGAGGCTCTGTCGGGCTCGGATCTGGACATCGCCGGGCTCGCCAAGCAAATCGGAACCGGCGGACAAGGAGACCAAGGCGACGGCGAGGGAGCTGAGACCCAGGAGGGCCAAGACGGGGGCCAAGGAGAGGCACAAGAGGGAGAGGCCACGGGTGAGACCGGAACGGGAGACCAGTCCTCCAAACAGGGAGACCCCGACGGGGACCCCGAAGGCACCGATCCCGAAAGCCAGGCCACCAGCAGCAACACCACCGCCACAGGTGAGCAGCCCGGCACAGAGGAGCGCCAGGGCAACACCGACCCAGCCGTTCCGCCGCCTCCCATGGGCGCTCCCCTGAGCGAAGACGGGCAGGCCTTTGACCCAAGCAAGGGCTTCGGCGGCCAAGGGCAAGCCGGCGAGCGGGTGTCCGTCGGCGACGGCAGTGACCCCGGCGGCGTGCCACCAGACGAGGAGAAGCAGGGCCAAGAGATCGAGCGGACCTGGCTGGACAGCGCGGTCGAGATCGCCGGCTACCTAAACCTGGAGTTCGGGGACGGCGCCCCTGAGGGCGACCGCTACGGCGTGCCCGGCGGTTGGTTGGGCTGGATCCCAGGAAGCAGAGTCACCCAAGGCATCTACGTAGCGGTCAGCACCGTCATGGCGGTCATCACCGTCATCGAGCTAGCGGTTGGCATTGGAGAGGCCAAGTTGGCCGCCAAGGCCGGCATCGCTGCAATTCGGACCCTCGGGGTCAAGGGGGCGGTCAAGTTCTTCTGGGACGATGCGCTCAAGAAGGCGGCATCGCTGGGTGGGATGCTGCTGCGGCGGAACAAGGATGAGGCGGCGGAGGGGGCTGAGGCGGCAGCTCGAATCGCTGATTTTGAAGACTATATCGACGACCTACCAAGCAAGCCCACACCCTCGAACACTCCCCAAGACCTCTACGAAATTGCACAGACCGGTCCCGACAACTACCTCATCTCAGGCGGAGGAGAGCGGACCTGGGCCGACGGACTGGATGCCACTCAACAAGCCGCACTGGAAGCGAAGCGCTTGGTAAATCCCGGTAGAAGTCCCTTCATTCCAGGAAGCGCCGCCCCGCCCTTCATCAGAACGAAGATCACGGGCCAAGTCGCCGACGAGATACGACGATACGGGTCTGTCATCGTGGACGACTCGAATCCGATTCGCCAGCTGATCGTTAGAGTGAGCGATAGTCGAGCCGTCCCCTTCTTCGAAGACCTGATGACAAAACTCCGCGTTCCAGGACGCGTCGAAGTCCGCTGAAACTGGAGATAGATTGAAACTCTTCGTCTCACCACCATCTGAAACCTGCTGGGCATTCGACGTGGACCGTCTGCTCAGCGACCTGGGTGAAATTGGCGCCAGCGTCGATCTACGGCCCAAGTTGGACCGCCCCGTGGGCAACTTGCTGGAATGGTCAACCGACGGGGGGGCAACCGAGGTGTTCCTCACCCGGGATGGTCAGACTTTGGTCGTAGACGGTTCGCTTCAGGAATGCGCACGCTGGGCTATCTGGGCTCGGTCAAGGGTCCCGAACAGTCAACCTTTACTTGTATACGATGAGGCCTATTCCGCAGACAGTCCACTCACATCGTCGACCACTTCGACAGAAATTATCGGACTATTCTCGTTGCTCGACTACTGACGTGGTCCCCGAAGGTTGATCGGAGCATCGCGCCGTAGTGCGCGTCACCCCCACGGACGGCGAGCGCACCCCCGAAGGCGACCGCTACGGCGTGCCCGGCGGCTGGCTGGGATGGATTCCGGGAAGCAAGGTCACCCAAGGCATCTACGTCGCCGTCAGCGCGGTCATGGCGGTCATCACCGTCATTGAATTGGCGGTTGGCATCGGCGAGGCCAAGTTGGCCGCCAAGGCCGGCATCGCAGCCATTCGGACCCTGGGCGTCAAGGGAGCGGTCAAGTTCTTCCGGGACGATGCGCTCAAGAAGGCGGCTTCGCTCGGTGGAATACTGCTCCGGCGGAACAAGGATGAGGCGGCGGAGGGGGCTGAGGCGGTTGTCCGCCACGGCGACTTCCACGGGCCTTGGCGTCCGGATCCGGGGCCGAACGGACCACCGGGCTCATCCTGGGGACAGTACTTGGAAGACTTGGGAGCAGGGTCCATTCCGAGAGGCCAAATGCGGTCACCCCACGCACACCACTCCGTGATGAGGCAAGGACGTCCAAGTCAGAATCCGGCGGTTGAAGCAGTCCAAGATCTGTTCCGACGCCGCGGTGGAATCATTACCCACTTTGATCCAGACAACTTAGCCTGGAATAGTCTAGGCGGTGGAAACCACAGCACACGTGTGTTGGCAGACCAACTTCAGCGTGTGAGGGCGTTGGTCGCAGCCGATGGTACGCCGATGCAATTCCGGGAGCTCCTTCGAGCCTTTACCGCTGAAGCCAGCGCCCGGACCGCTTCCTTGACCCCATGACGAGTTCGACAATGAGCAGCACCATCGATCAACTGGTCAGCGCGATTCAAGCTGCCCTCGCCTCTCGTTCGGGTATAGCCGCCTTCGCTTTGGTGACCGACTCCGAGTACCGGAGCGTTTACGGAGCGGCGTTAAGCGAGGGCCTCTTCCAAGAGGAGGGCGTGGAAATCTTGGACATTCCGTTCGACTGGGACATCGAGTTTCACACACCTGAGTTCGACTGCGCGAGCCTTTCTCTTGCCGAGCTGGTCAGCGGGCTGTCCTCCTACGAGGAACGAACAGAATGGGTCGCGAGACAGCTCGAAGCCGCCATCACACTGGCACGTGACCGGCTTCCGGCGCTCCGCTCCGCGACCCTCGTCCTGAGTTGCGCCGGCGGAGGTCAAATGTGGGAGGGCTGTTCAGTCGCGGCCTCCAAACGCCTAAACGCCTAAACGCCTAAACGCCTAGATCGGCAGACTCTGTACGGCGTCAGCTTCCAGAAGAAGCGCGAAGACGGCCAGGCTTTTGACCCAAGCAAGGGCTACGGCGGTCAGGGCCAGGCTGGCGAGCGCGTCTCGGTCGGCGACGGCAGCGACCCCGGCGGCGTGCCACCCGACGAGGAGAAGCAGGGCCAAGAGATCGAGCGCACCTGGCTCGACAGCGCGGTTGAGCTCGCCGGCTACCTCAACCTCGAGTTCGGCGAGGGCACACCCGATGGCGACCGCTACGGCGTGCCCGGCGGTTGGCTGGGATGGATCCCGGGAAGCAAAGTCACCCAAGGCATCTACGTCGCCGTAAGCGCGGTCATGGCGGTCATCACCGTCATTGAATTGGCGGTTGGCATCGGCGAGGCCAAGTTGGCCGCCAAAGCCGGCATCGCATCCATTCGGACCCTGGGCGTCAAGGTACTCCTCAGCCTCCGGACCCGGCGGCCCTTTCGGCCACATGCGAGTGACGCCAGCTCCCAGAACGTAAAAAACGCGCCCCGGTTTCCCGAGGCGCGTTTTGAATGGCTCCCGCTTCAGGATTCGAACCTGAGACCCTCTGATTAACAGTCAGATGCTCTAACCAGCTGAGCTAAGCGGGAACGTTGTGCCTCTCTCAAGGCGCCCCAGCTTCTAGCCTCCTGCCCTAGCAGCGTCAAGAGCCAGTGGCTGAAAGTGATCCAGGCTCATGGGTCGCGACCGGTGTTCCGCTTCCAGGGGTCGAGGAGAACCCCATGCTGGCATTGATGCTGCTGAGCCAATCGGCCAACGCCTTTGAGGTGATGGAAAAAGACTCGGGCGCCGCGATGCGGTGGTCGAGCTTTCCCGTAAATTGGTCGGTGAACGCCAACAACAACGCAAGCCTGGACCCGAACACGGCCGCGGTGGTGGTGCAGCGCGCTGCCGAAGCCTGGGAGATAGACGGTACGGCGGTGAAGCTGTCCTACACCGGCACGACGGGCGCGGAGACCTCGGGGCATAACGGGCAGCCCGCTGTGTACTTTGTGGACCAAGACTGGCCCTGGGATGCGTCCCTGCTGGCCATGACCTCCTCCTACTCCGATGCCTCCGGGGCCTTTGTGGGCTTTGACATCGCGGTGAACACCCAAGATCACGGCTGGGCCCTGGACGGAAACGCCGACCTGATCGACCTGCAGAACACTCTGACCCACGAGTGGGGACACGTCTTGGGACTCGGACACTCCGACAACGATTTGATGGCAACGATGCACGCCAGCGCTTCCCCCGGCGAGGTCCACAAGCGAGACCTGGCACAGGACGACGTAGACGGACTCTTCAGCCTCTACGCGGGGAATGTCGAGGTCCCGAACGTGGGCTGCAATACGGTGTCCTCGAGCCCAAAAGCGCTGGCCTGGCTGAGTGTCCTGGCCACCATCCTCTTGATCAATCGACGCCGAGCGAGGTCCTGATGCTCCACCTGATTCTCACCGCTGCCGCAGGCGCGACCAGCTTTCACCACCCCCTAAGCCTGGAAGAGCTCAGCCAACGCTCCGAACAGGTCGTGCGCGGCGAGGTGACCGGGATGGACCTGGAGATGCGCGATGGGCTGCCGTGGACCGTCGTGACCCTGCAGGTGGAGGACAGCCTAAAGGGACCAAGCTCCGCCACCCTCACCCTGGCCTACCCAGGCGGCATGCTGCCAGGTGGCGTGGAGTACCGCGTTGTGGGAACGCCTCTTCTCTACGAAGGCGACGAGGTGGTGGCCTTTGTACACAGCGGTAAACCGGTGGCTCTGGCCCAAGGGATCCTGCGCATCCAGGACGAGGACCACCTCTGGACCGCGGAGGGCCTGCACTTCCACCAGGGCGAGCTGGCCCCCTTCTATGCCTTGGACCAAGTCCGAGCGGCGATCGACTAGCCGGGGACTTGGTGTCCGCCACCACTGGGATCCTGCACCTGCCAAGCCTCGCCTTCCCGTTTGGCGTAGACCGGCCCAATGGGCACCTTTCCAAAACCGCCTGGGATGTCGAGCATGTAGGTAGGAAGCGCCATTCCACTGATTCTACCGCGCAGTTCCCGCATCAAGTCCTGCCCCTCCTCAATGGGGACCCGGAAGTGCCCGGTGCCTTGGGCCTGGTCGCCCTGGTGCAGGTAGTAGGGCTTGACGCGCAGCTTTAGGAGGGCCCGAAAGAGTTCTTCCAAGGCGGAGACCGTGTCGTTCACCCCAGCCAGCAGCACGCTCTGAGACAGCATGGGAATCCCGGCGTCCACAAGGTCAGCAATGGCCTGCTCCGCCCCAGCCAACTCCGATGCATGGTTCACGTGCAAAACCAGCCAGGGTGTCGGCCCGCTCTTGAGCGCCGCGATGAGCTCCGGGGTGATGCGAGACGGGTCGACCACCGGCACCCGGGTATGCACCCGAAGCAGATCGACGTGGGGGATCTCCCCGATCGCCTGAGCCAGCGGGGCCAGCCGGCCGGCGCTCATCACCAGAGGGTCACCGCCGCTGAGTATGACCTCGTGGACGCCGGGATTCTCCGCGATGTAGGCCAGGGCCGCGTCCAGAGCCGGACGGTCCAGCATCTCGCCTTCGGGACCGACCTGCTCTCTACGAAAACAGAAACGGCAGTACACCGGGCAGACGTGAACGGCCTTGAGCAGCACCCGGTCGGGGTAGCGGTGCACGATCCCGGAGACAGGAGCATGGGCTGCATCGCCGATCGGGTCGACGCGCTCTTGGGGCTGGATGTCCAGCTCGGCCACCGTCGGCAGGTATTGACGCGCCAGCGGTCCGGTTCCCCCTTCTGCACGTAGCTGCTCGACCACATGCTCCGTCAAGCCCACCGCGAAGTGCTGGGCGACGGCCACCAGGGCCGGATCCTCCGGGACCAGCCCGGCTTGGACCAGAGCATCCAGGGTGCGCAGGGAGGTTGAGCTCATGCCCGCCGCCTATCACGCGGTTAGCTGAGCCCCATGAAGATTCAGTGCTTTACCGTCGGGGCCTTTCAGGTCAACACCTACCTGCTGACCGACCCCGCCACCGGTCAATCGGCCATCCTGGACACCGGTGAGAGCGACGAGCTGGTGCGGCGTCTAAAGGCCATCCAGCCCCCGCTGGACATCCGCATGATCCTGCTGACCCACACCCACATCGACCACGCAGGCGCCTTGACCCTGCTCCAGGCCGAGTGGGACGTGCCCACCTACTGCCCGCTGCTGGACGAACCTCTTTACGACACCCTGCCCATCCAAGGCACGATGTTCGGCATGCCCGAGCTCAACCGGCCCAAGGGCCGCATCGACCACTGGGTCAAGGATGGCGAGACCGTGCAGCTGGGTGAGACCACCCTGCATTTCCTGAGCACGCCAGGGCATACCCCGGGCCAGGGTTGCTGGCACAACGATGCCGACATTCTGGTGGGCGACACCCTGTTTTCGGGGAGCATCGGCCGCACGGACTTTCCGCTCTCCACGCCCGCTTTACAGGTGGAGAGCTTGCGCCGTCTGACCCAGCTGCCCGGCCACCTGCGGGTGCACAGCGGCCACGGGCCCGTCACAACCATCGGGCATGAGCTCAAGACCAACCCTTTCTTGGGCTACATCCGAAGGGAACGCGGGATTGAGGGGCCAAGAGGGATGAGCTGGGCGCCGGGAACCTGAGTCCGGGCAGCCCCACTGCTGAGCCTATCGCCGGTCAGTCCCGCACTTCATAGGCTGTCAAAGACGTCGATCATCTGAACCGTGCGGCCCACGCACAGCAGCAGCCCAAAGGCCATCAGGACGCCGCCTCCGGCGAGCAGTCCAGTCTTTACCCTGCCTGTGAAGCGCGGTTGGTCCTTCTCCCTTGTCGAACGGGCCATACCGAGCAGCACAAGCCCAATGAGCATGGATACAAAGCCAGCGAACATGGGCGCGACCTCCAAGGCCTTCTACCGCAGATGACCCACGAGGTGGCGGCCCCTGTGGCAGACCACCTCCTTTTACCCGGAAGAAGTCTTGACGCTGGCGCATTGAGGATCCCCGTGTGATCCTGCATTGCCCCCCTTCCCCCGCCGGTCCATGCTGCTCCCTCTCCTGCTCTCTCTCTCGGCCTCCGCGCGCCTCCCCAGTGCAGCTGACGGCCCCATGATCGCCCTGCCCGACTCCGAGTTGGCGCTGGCACTCCCCCTGTCGCCAGCCACACACAAGGCCTTGGCCAAGCGGGCCCACAGTACAGCTTCCCCCCAGCTCGTCGCCATGTCCCACGATGGCCTCTCTGGCGCCCAAGTCGCCGATCTGGCCTTTCTGACAGCGTACTCCCTGGTGCGCGCCGGCAAGGCCACCCAGGCCACCCCCTACTTGAACGCCCTGCAAAAGTCCGAGACGGCCCCCGCCGCCTACAAGGCCCTGACAGCCGCGGAGATCCTGGCTGCCAACGGTGACGACGTGGGTGCCGCTCAAGCCCTGGAAGACTTTGATCCCAACCACGCCCTATACCCACGGGCCATGTTGGTGCGCGCAGACGCCCTAAAAGACGCCGGCCGCACCGCCGACGCCCGCGC
Organism: Cognaticolwellia sp.; assembly: GCA_047621545.1. Taxonomy (GTDB): domain Bacteria; phylum Myxococcota_A; class UBA796; order UBA796; family CAJQPC01; genus CAJQPC01. The sequence goes on from JBLHMA010000123.1 coordinate 12,295, forward strand.
TGTGTACGAGGCCCTGATCCTCCGGCCAGATCCCGCCGAGGGCAGCGATGTCGCCCTGGCCGCCCTTTCCCGAATGTCCGGCTCCGGGTCCGAGGCTAGCTACCCCTACGACCGCCGTCTCTGGGCCGCCTACCCCACCACAGCAGCGGGCTCCTCGGCGTCCATCCGCCTCAAGGAGTACGGCCCTTTCGCCACCTGGCAAGAGACCGCGTTGCGTGCGGACCGCCTAATGGTCAGCAGTCAGTGGAGCCGTGCGATCGACACAGTGAACCTATCCAACACGCCCATTCCAAAGGATGGCAGTGCCCAGGCCTGCATGGCCCAGTACGCCAAGGGCCGCAGCCTGTTCAAGCTGAACCGGGTCACAGACGCCAGCTTGATCTTAGGGCCAGGGGGACGGGCCTGTAAGGGGAGCGACGATGACCGTGGCGCCAAGTCTCTGTACTTGGCCGGCAAGAGCTTGGAGCGTAAGAAAGCCTGGGCGGCGGCCGCTGTCGAGTACGAGGCGATCGCGGACCTGTTCCCCGAGAACTCCTACGCAGACGACGGCTTGGCCCTGGCTGGAATCGCGTGGCAAGAAGCGGGCGACCTGACTCGAGCGCGAAAGACCTGGGCACGCCAAGTCGACGAGTACCCCACGGGTGACCTGGCGGGCGAGGGCTACTGGCGTTTGGCTTGGGGCGCCTACCTGGATGGGGACACCGCCAAAGCCATCGAGTGGGCAGACAAAGCCC
>JBLHMA010000124.1:0-12933 GCA_047621545.1 Cognaticolwellia sp.
GGCGCACCAGTCCCTCGGAGTGCCGAATTGCAATCGGCGTCGTAAACGAGGTCAGCACGGCCACGGTCACCACAATAGGCGCCAACTCTGCGGGGGCGACCCCGGCCTGGATTCCGATAGCCGAGAGGATAAAGCCAAACTCCCCCACCTGACCTAAGGACAGGCCTGCGCGCACAGATCGGCGCAGGCCATTGCCCGAGAGAACTCCTGCAAAGCCCACACTCAGAAGCTGAACGACCACCACGAGCCCCGAGACCGCGAGAGCTACCGGCAGGTTGGCCAACGCCAGGCGCGGGTCGACGCTCATGCCAATGGCCACAAAGAAGATGGCCGCGAAGATGTCGCGTACCGGCTCCATTGCGTGCTCGACGTGGTGCCCCTCACCGGACTCTGCGACCAGCACCCCCGCCAGAAAGGCCCCCAGGGCGACCGAGTAGCCCAGGGACTCCGCCGCAAAGGCAAGCCCGAAGCACAGCCCTGCGCACACCACCACCAGCAGCTCCTTGCTGCCCAGGGCCTTGACCCGCCGAATCAGTGGCGGAACCAGAAAAACCCCAAAGGCCAGGATGCCAACCAGCACCGCCGCAAGGCGCCCAACCACTGCCGCCAAGGCCACGGGCTCCAGGCCCTGTCCTGCTGCCACGGCGGTCAGCACCGCCGCCAGCACGATGGCCAGCACGTCCTGAACCACGAGCACGCTCATCACGTAGCCGCGCAGCGGGCCGGTCACGCCTTGGCCGGTGAACACGTTGGAGACAATCATGGTGCTGGAGATGGCGATGGATGCGCCCAAGAACAACGCGCCTTGGGCGCCCCAGCCCAGAGCGGTTCCTACGCCGATCCCAGCCAGGAGCAGCGCCCCCACCTCGATAAGCGCAGTCGCCCCGGCCGTAGGCAGCACCTTGATCAGGCGCTTGATCCGCAGCTCCAGCCCCACCACGAACATCACCAGCACGATGCCCAGCTCAGAGAGGGCGTGCGTGCGCTCGCCGTCGGCGAAGACCGGAATCGGGATGTAGGGCCCCACCAAGAGCCCAGCGAGCAAGTAGCCCAGCACCGGCGGCTGACCCAAGCGCTTTGCCAACAAGCCCATACCGGCGGCCATACTCAGGGCGATGCCCAAGTCTTGGACCAGGTCGAGGGAGGAGGACATGCGGGGCTCGGAGGTGAACTCATCCCCTAACTCGAAGCCCCCATGGCCGAGACCCGACTGGTCACCCGCTCTGGCTGGAGCTGGCTCGGCGACCAACCTGGCGTGCGGTTATGCGAGTTCTGATAGGCCGGCTCAGCTTGCCACCCGGGGATCGGGCAACAACGCCAACAACCCGGTCCCAGCCGCCGTCTGCCAAGCCTCACTCTCATGGGCCAACTGCCCGTTGTGAACAATCGGGTAGCTCTGCTGCTCCTCCCAACCATCCAAATCCGGCACGCGCGTGAGCATCGCGCGGACCGCCAGCCCCGCAGCTGCAAACCAGCTGTCCGTCCGCAAGCCTGGCCAAATCAAGGACGGCTCAGCCACATACCGCCGCGCCGTCGTCTCAAATGACTCCGGAGCCCGGCCAGTCACCTCAAGCACACAGTCGTTGGGGTCTTGAGCGAACGCACCGGCCCTCAACTCCGCGAAATACTTGCGCACTTGAGCAACTTCAAAGGTTGAAAACCCATTGGCCAACGCGAACTTTACGAACATCGTCTCGGGCACGTCCTTGAATTTGACCGGCCGCTCCAACACGCGAGAAAAGATCTCGGCGACATCGGTGGGGGACAGTCGCTCTGGCCCCATTGGCCGCAGGCATCCATTGATCCACCTCTCGGGATTCGCCAGCGCGTGCGCCACCACCGCCCCAATGTCTTCGTTGGACGGTGGAGAGTTCAAGCCGTCCCCAAAGGGCCCTGCGAGCATGCCAAAGTGCTTAATCGCCGGCAGGCCCATCATGTAGGTAAATGCAAACAGCCCCGGGTTGATGTGGATGACATCGACCGGCAAGCGCCGATACAAGTTGTTCGCCATCCAATGTTCCCGCTGGACTATCGACGGATGAACGGCGTTCGGGTTCCAGGTGCTCATCAGGGCAATCACCTCTACGCCTGCCTGTTCTGCGGCCAACGCAAAGAGCATCGAGCCGTGCAGGTGGGCCGCGTCCGGTGGGGTGCAGTGATAGGCGCGCTTTACGCCCACAAGCGCGCGCTCCAAGTCGCGGTGGTCGTACAAGTCACCCAGTACGACGTCTACGCCTATCGTTCGCCAGCGGGCCGCTCGAGCATCGTCTCGACGCACCAATGCGCGCGTGGGAAAGCCGAGCTTGACCAGCTCCTTGAGAGCCGCGGATCCGGTACGGCCGTTTGCTGTGGTGACCAAAATCAGTGGTTTCGTGGACATCAGGTGAGCTCGCTGAAGACGCGGTTGAGCGTGCCGTTCTGCTGGTCGTAGCGAGCACCGGTCACCGAGATACCGGCGGGGACCCACGCTGAGTTGCGCAGCAGCTCCAAGTCTTCGCGCAGACTCTCGTCGTGGTCGGTGATGGCCAAACACTCAAGCGACTCGATGGGCACGCCGCTCGCTGCGGACAGACCTGCCCGAACTTTTGGATTTCCCAAGCGCTCCATCCCGCACTGGGTGTGGTGAACCAGCACGACATCAAACTTGGCGTCTGGTCCCATCATCTGGCGCATCATCGCCAGCAGCATGCCTATCTGCTGCTGCACGTCCTGGGTGGCTCGGCCGCCGGAGTTCCGTATGACGAGGGCCTCGCCGGGCTCAAGACCGAGAAAGTGTGCAGGGTCGGCGCGCGCATCCAAACAGCTGACAACTAGAGTGTTGAGCGTCGCGACCATGGGCAGTGGCGCGTGGGCAGACGCGGCGAAACGCTGATTGCGCTGAAGTAATTCCGAGAAGTGAGACATGCTGTGCTCCGTTGTTGCTCGACCACTCTAAACTTTAAAGTTTAAAGTGTCAACGGTAAAGGCTACAATGCCTCTATGAGCCGTAGCTACCGACTGATGTGTCCGATCGCCCGTGCCCTTGACCGCATAGGCGACCGGTGGACCCTCCTCATTCTCCGAGACCTCTACGCCGGGCCCATGCGCTTCGGCGAGATCAGGTCAGGCCTGCCGGGCTTGGCGACCAACCTTCTGACGACCCGCCTCAACCAGCTGGTGGTGGATGGCTTGGCGGTGAAGAGAGGCGGCGTGTACAGCCTGACGGAGCTAGGCCGACGCTCCAGCGGTGTGCTCTGGGAGCTGGCTCAGCTTGGCTTAGGGTTTCCTGCGGACCCAGATATCAAACAGCCGGGCCATCTCAGGCTTGTCGCCGTGACCATGGAGAAAGCGATGACCCCTGTGGTCGGGGACGAGCCAGACCTGGTCGCCGAGCTCGTGCTGGACGGGGAGTCCTTTACGCTGCGCCTAGAAGGGGGGACGCTGAGCGTACGTTATGGCGCTCCGGACAGTCCCGATGTTGTGGCCGTCAGCAGCTATGTGCCCTTTATGGGAGCTGCTGGAGGAGAGATCAGCATGGGCGAGTTTCTCGCGGGCCATCTGAGCGTGTCGGGCCAAGACACCTCGGTGGTGCAGCTGAGCCGCATGATGGGGCGCACGATGGTGGAGAGCTTTGGTGTGAGCATGGGGGAGTAGGTGCTGACCAGCATCGGATCGCCAGGCCCTTCGAGTCCTTGGTAGCCACCGCGCGGTTTCTCACCGAGCGACCAGCACACTGCCCCCCCGTGGCACCACGTCCACGACCACGGTCCCGTCTCCGGCGACCGTAAAGGTGCGCTCGCTCCCCTCCGGCCACACCTCGACCAAGGTGGTTCCGGGAGAAAATGTCACCGGCATGCCGTTGCCTTCGAAAGCGGTGTGCGAGCTGTGGTCGTCGTTGACGTTGAGCACGACCAGGGCGACCTGGGTCTCGGTGGCCCGCTCAAAAGCGTAGATTCCAGCATCCTCCTCCGATCCCACGCGGTCGCTGGCCCAGCGGGTGTTGAAGTCCCCTCTCCGCAAGGGCTCCAGCTCCTTGCGCAGGGAGATGAGCGCCTGGGTGTGCACGAACAGGTCCCCGTTCCTGTCAAAGTTGCTCTCCCACATGGGCTCGCGGTTGGCCGGGTCGTTTCCACCGTAGAAACCCTGCTCGGTTCCGTAGTAAATGCAGGGAATGCCGTCTTCGGTCAGCAGGAAGAAGATGGCGGACTTGAGGGCCGGAATGCTGGGCTGGTCGTACAGGAAACGCGGGATGTCGTGGTTGTCGATGAAGTTGACCAAGATGTCCTGGGGCGCTTGACCGGCCCCGCGCACCTTGGGCGTTGCCCCATAGTTTTGACTGCGTACTGCAACGAGGTCTTCGATCTTGGAGGTCGGACCGCTGTACTTGAAGACCTCGTCGAAGACCTGGAACTTCTGGGAGAAGTAGAACACCGAGTCCACGCCCTGGAAGTCCTCGCCGCCGCTGTTGTCGCTGTGTGAGCAGCCTACGAACTGGCCATCGCTGGACTGGTAGGGGTAGTTGCCCAGGCTCTCCGTCATGGTGTCGCAGGTGTAGCTACCGATGAGCGGGTCGCTGCCGTCAAAGGCCTCGCCGAACATCAGGAACTTCTCCTTGCCTGCCGCAGCCGCGTTCTGCCGAATGGCGGGCGCGAAGGTGTTCCAAAAGTCGTTCTCAACATGCTTGAGCGTGTCGATGCGAAAGCCGTCCAGGTCCGCCGTGGTGATCCAGTAGGTAAACACGTCGATGAGGGCCTGCTGCACAGCCGGGTTGGTGGTGTCCAGGTCCTTGAGTCCACCCGGAAAGTCCCCACGCTCCACCTGGTCCCGCTGGTTCCAGTCGGTCACCCGCCCGCGCCGGTTGTACCAGTCCGGGTTGTGGAACTCTGCGGGCTCGGGCGGCATGCGGTTGAGCTCGGGCATGTAGACCCACTCAAGGGGCGCATCCCCGCTCTCCCCCAGGCTGGTCCAGCCTTGTACACGGCGCTCATCGTAGGCTGGGTCCCACTCGGAGACGATCTCCAGAGGATCACCCGCAGCACCGGAGCCATAGACCGTGCTGTCTGGGGCACCATTCCGGTTGATGTCGTAGTAGAAGAGCTGCCCGATGTGGTTCACGACGATGTCCAGGATGACCAGGATGCCGTTGTCATGGAGCACGTCTACCATCTCCCGCAGCTTGGCAATGTCGCCAAAGTGGGGGTTCACGCCCATAAAATCTTGGGTCCAGTATCCGTGGTACGAGGCCACGTCGGCGTCCTCTTCCACGTTGACTACGACAGGCGAGATCCACACTGTGGTGATCCCCAGATCGGTCAGGTAGTCGACGTTGTCGATGACACCCTGGTAGTCGCCGCCCATGTAGCGGGCGAGCACGTCTGGATTCTGTGTGACGTTGTAGTCGTTGTTCACATCGCCGTTGGCGAAGCGATCGATGAGGATCTGATAGATGACCTCGTCGCGCCAGTCGTCCACATGGGTCTCGATGACCGGGGGCTCCGAGTAGGCGCCGGGATCAACGCACGCCAACTGGCCCACCAACAGTACAGACAACAACATCAGCTTCTCCTCCGTCGCATCATCATCAGGGTGGCCAGGCCGAGAAGCCAAGATCCACCCGCAGCGCCGCCCGAGCAGCCACAGTCCGGCTGGATCACACCGGGACCGCCTATATCGGGATTCCCGCTGTCCAGGTCCGCGCACTCCTCGCCGAGCTGGTCCCGAGTGTGCATCTGCAAGGCATAAAGACCGGAGCCAAAGCCCATCATGGGCGCCGGGCCGGCAAAGTCCCCGTTGTTGGGCTCAAAGAGCTCGGGCACAATGAGGTTGTTGGCCTGGGCCTGAGCGGTGATCCAGTCCTCGAGCGCGGCCGCTTCGTCGTATCTGCAGGCACGACGCAGAGACTCAGCGACCCGGAGATCGATCATCAGCCACTCGTAGCTGTCGTAGAGATCCCCGTCGTCATTCCGCATAAAGCCGCGGCCATGGGGCACGCGCAGCTCGGCGTCCCATGCGGCGTAGCTGGTCTCAAAGGCATCGGAGCGGGGGTCCAGGGTGCCGTTGTTAAAGGCGTCGACCGCGGCCAAGTCCAAGGACGGGTCCCCGTTCTGCAGCTCCTCCAGGTTGCCCGCCAAGACCCCATCCTGGGTGAGCAGCTGGTCGGCGATGGCTTGGGCCAGCTCGTCAGCGTTGTCTCTGTATTCCTGGGCCCGGGGGTCCCCTACCCGATCGGCCATGTCAGCGGCCTCGCGCAGTCCACGAACGGCCCAGGTCGAGGTGTAGGTGAAGTGCTTCTGGTTGCCGTTCCAGTGCTCCTCCCAGATGGAGGAATCCGGTGCGATGAGACCGGTTGTGGGCTCGATGAGCCGCACCAAGACATCGGCGGTCTGGTCGAAGAGCGCAGCGCTGTGCTCCTGTACAAAGCCGGTGTCGCCGGCTTCCTTGACGTACATGCCCGCGGACCAGAGGTAGAGCCCAAAGTTGTCGAACTCGATGTTCGGACCATCCTGGTCCACATCGGTCCACTCCTGGCCGTTGCCGTAGATGCGACAGATGCTCAAGGCGTGGTCCATGCCGCCGACGTAGGAGGTCCACTCGCCGGTCTTGCCGGGCTGGATCTGAAAAGCCAGGGCATCCCGGGCTTCCTGGTAGTGACCGGCGGCGCTCAGGCCCCGGATTCCGTAGGCGCCATCGCGCACCCAAGCGATGTTCCAGATGTGCTGGAAGGCGCCCACAGGTGCAGACAGGGGCAAGCTGGCCAGGACTTGGCCGTAGGCGTCCCCTTCTTCGCGGACCTGACCCATCTTCAGGAAGGTCAGGGCCTGCAGGTAGACTTGGCGCTCCTCTTCGCTCAGGCCGGCGGGGGCCACGCCTTCTGCATGCCACGTCGTCCAAAAGTCTCGCTCCGACTGGACCAGTTCCGTAGCGCTCCGGCCCCCGATGTAGGCGCTCACTGCGCTTGTTTGGTCGCCCCAACCACTGGAGAAGGCCATGACCACACCGACTGTGGTGACCTGGCCGGGGGCAAGAGTCTCATCCCACTGAAAGGCGCCGATTCGGTCATCGCCGGAGGAGCCCTCGCAGGCATCCAGATCCCATCCCTGCAAGACCGCGTAGTAGGGGTCGTTTGGGCTGCAGTCTCGGCGGGTGGGAGACGTCATGGGCACCAAATCAAAGCCCAGGCTGCTGTTCTGTCCCGCGACGTAGAGCCCCTCTCCGCGCTGCTCGATGTACTCGTTCTCGTTGGAGCTGTCCCCGACCAGCAGGTTGTGAAGGGAGAACAGCGACAGATCTACCGATGCGCTGCCGGTGTTCTCCACCTGAAGAATCTGAACGAGCACTGGCGCGTCCATGCCCATGGGAACGAACACCCACTCGGTGATGGCCAGCGCGCCCTGTGAGCGGTCGGCCCACATCAAGCCGGTGCCGGTCTCCATCCCGTAGTCGGTGGCGCTGTTGAGCCACTGCCCATTCCCGTCTACCCGCAGACCAAAGGCGGAATCGTACATTAGGTCGCGTACTGGCTGATCCTCTGGGCTGTACTGCTGGTACAGGTGGTCGGAGAAGGTGTCGACCAACGCCCCAGAGCTGTGGCCCGCGTTGAACACGGCCACGCCGTAGCCATTGGCGGAGACCAGCTTGGGGTACGAGAAGTGGGGCTCCACGGCGCCAGCAGGCGCGGTGAACAGCACAACCAAGGGAAAGGCGAGAGGGAGCATGGGTCCACCGTCAGGGACTAGAAGGTAGACCATGGACCGGTGGGGTGGGAATCGGTCACAGTCCGCAGGCAGGCTCTGCCCCGAGCAGCCCATGGAATCACTAAAGCTCGCAGTCCTCGCTGTTCTCCTGGCACGCCTCGTGGCAGAAGTCCTGGTCCACGGCTTGAACCACACTCTCCTTGACCCGCCCTGCAGCCCCTTCCACGCGCACCCGCACGCACCCCTCGGGGTCCTCGCAGCCCACGCAACCTACGTCTTGGGCGCTGAGGAGCTCGCAGTAGTCCATGCCGTAGTAGGTGTTGAGCTGGTTCACACCGATCAAGCCGGAGACTGCCACCTCGCCCAGGCTCAGGCCGTCGGGGGCAATGATGGCGTCGATGCGCAGTTCTTCCATGTCCAGAGCGCCCAGGTCGGTGGCCAGCGCGATGTGTTGGCCGGTCCAGGTGACCTGGGGTGCGGGGTAGCTAAAGAAGCCCTGGAGTTGCTGGGTGCTCGAACAAAAGTCCTGGGCGCCGGCGTCCACTTGAGAGAGCGTCAGGGTGCCCGTCTCGTCCATGCTCCCCCGGCCCCAGACCCAGCCGCGCAGCAGGCCTTCGAGCTCGGAGCCCAACAGGGCGGGGATCACCAGGGTGGCCTGCGAGGACATCAACAGGTCGTAGGACAAGGCGGTGAGGTCTTCTTCGATGACGATCAACTCACCGCCATAGGCGCTGGTTACGAAAGTGGTCTCGATGTACTGGCAGCCGGTGTCGAGCCACCAGGTGTAGGTGGTGTTTGGGAGGAGCGGCTCGGTGGGCAGGATGGTGACGGTGTCGCCGCTCTCGCGCAGCTCGGTCTCCACGCCGATGATGGAGCCGTCCCCGTTGAACTCTCCGTCGATCCTGATCTGGATCTCCAGATCCGTCGCGCCGATCAGCTCTCGAGTAGCCGGGCTGTAGTCCAGAACCCAGCCGCAAGAAGCAACATCCCAGCCAGTCTCGGACTCCACTACGAAGTCGTTGCTCAGATCATCACCTATGACAGCAAAGCCGCCCAACCAGCAACCGGCCAGCGTGAACAACAACATGGGGGTCTCCTCTCACGCCGGCCAAGTCTCTTGCGGGGCAGACCGGCTACTGCCGAGTAGAGCATGCCCCGGCGGCGGGCAAGCTGCCAGCGAACCGGCCCATGGGGGCGTCCTACTCGCAGATTCCTGCGCTATTACAGGTCTCGCTTCCTGAACAATCTGAGGTTGTTGCACACTGAGTACAGGAAGTGCTGGCCCCGGTGGTGGACTGCACCAGGCTGTCCCCGGAGAGCACAGAGAAGCCCGGGATGTTGACGCCGGTGCCATAGGTGCAACTAGACCCCGAACACATGGTGTCGTAGTCGTCGTAGCCGCTCACAAAGCCCTCAGCCCAGACCAACTCAAAGGGGTCGATAGAGCAGCTGTTGTTGGTGCTCCACTGCACCTCGAAGGCGTACAGGCCAGGCTCTGGGAAGGTGATGTAGCGGAACTTCTTCCACTCTCCATCGTTCCAGTTCACCGTCATCAAGGTGCTGCCCTCGATGCTCAGGCTGAGCGCGTCGTTGCCCATCAGGCCGATGGTGTAGCTCAGCGGGTCCTCGCAGCCGATGTTCAGGTAGCCACGGAAACGGCTAGCGCCCTGAGAGTCGGTGGAGATGGTGGAGGGCCAGGAGGTGGTCGGGCTGTAGTTGCCCGCTGACGCCACATAGTCCGTGCCGCAGCGGTTGGAGTAGTCCAGCTCCGAGGCCGTCTCCGTGACCGCGTAGGTGGATGAGAGCGCATCCAGGGCGGTCATAAAAGAGCCCAGGTTGGTGTAGTCGTGGGTATCCAAGCCTGTGCTCAGTTCCCCAATGAGCGCACAAGCGCCCTCTTGTGTGGGGCTGTCCACGGCTGAGCCGCCGGTCGGGCTGGCGATGATGGTGGGGTCGCTGCAGTCGTTGTCGGCGGTGCCATCGCAGTCCGTGTCGGCGGAGTCGCAGACCTCGTATGCAGACACATTGACCACCGAGTCGGCGTCATCGCAGTCGGTGTTGTCGTCCACGTAGCCGCTGGGCGCGGTGCACTGGCTGGTCGCACTGGAGCTGTCGTCCCCGTAGCCATCGCAGTCGGTGTCTGGGTACCAGTCGGTGGCGTCGGAGGCGCCGTTGTCCACGGTGCCATCGCAGTCATCGTCCACGCTGTTGCAGACCTCGGTGCCAGCTGGGTTGACGGTGGCGTCGGAGTCCAGGCAGTCCGTGCTGTCACTCACCCAGCCGCTGGGCTGATCACACGCCGTCGTGGTGTAGGTGATGCTGCCGTAGCCATCGGAGTCGTAGTCGATGTACCAGGTCAGGGCGTCGGCCGCATCATCGTTGTCTACGGTGCCATCGCAGTCATCGTCGATGCTGTTGCACAGCTCCGTGGCGGCGGGGCTGACCGCAGCGCTGGCGTCGTCGCAGTCCAGGGCGTTGCCAACCGCGCCCGATGGCTGTGTACAGGCGGCCACCGTGCTGGCGGCGTCGCCGTAGCCATCCGAGTCGGAGTCGCTGTACCAAGTGCTGGCGTCGGAGGCGTCCTCGTCCACCACCGAGTCGCAGTCGTCGTCCTGGGTGTTGCAGACCTCGCTACCGGCAGGATTGATGCTCGCATCGGCATCGTCACAGTCCGTTGCGTCGGCCACAGCGCCTGTGGGCTGGCTGCAGTCCCGAACACTGCTGTCGGGGTTGCCGTAGCTGTCGGCGTCAGCGTCGGTGTACCAAGTTGGGGCATCGACCGCGTCGTCGTCCACGCTGCCGTTGCAGTCATCGTCCACGCTGTTGCAGATCTCGGTGGCACTAGGGTTCACGTCCGCGCTGGTGTCGTCGCAGTCTTGGTCGTTGTCCAGGTAGCCGCTGGGCGCATCGCAGCCGAGCTCCGTGTTGTCGGGGTCGCCGTAGCCATCGGCGTCGCTGTCGGCGTACCAAGTGCCGGCGTCGATCGCAGTGGCCTCGTCGACGAAGCCGTTGCAGTCGTTGTCTTGGCCATCGCAGATCTCCTCGGCGTCGGGAGAGATGTCCGCGCTGGAGTCGTCACACTCCTCACAGGCCGCGTAGCCGTCCCCGTCCGCGTCCTCGTAGCCAACCGAGCCATCACAGTTGTAGTCGGCGGGATCGGCGCAGTCGTCCTCGGGCGCACCTGGGTAGTACGCCGTGTCCCCATCATCGCAGTCCCCGTCCGTGGCCACTGTGCCAAAGGGTGGCTCGCACGCTGTGGTGCCTGCGCCGCTGCCAAATCCGTCGCCGTCGGAATCGATGTACCAGGTCTCTGCGTCCACCGCATCGGTGTCGACCACCCCATCGCAGTCGTTGTCCACACCGTCGCAGATCTCCTCAGCGTCGGGGAAGATGGCCGCGTCGCTGTCATCACAGTCCTGTGCCGCGCCCACGCCGTCCCCGTCTTCGTCCACAAAGGTGCCGGTGTCGACCAGGCCGCCCGTGTCAACGCTGACATCTTTGGTACGGCAAGCGAGAGAGAGCAGGAGAAGCAGGGACATGGGGCCTTCCGGGATGCAAGGCCGCCATTTTAACCTCTCTTGCCTGCAAGTGGGACTGTCTTCTAACGGTCTCTCGCTCAGCCTCGCTTTATTGGGGGGCCTTGGCCAAACGCAGGTACGGGAACTTGATGTCGAGCGTGCCGAAGCGCGCTTCTGCCTGGGCATTGTCCAGCTTGCCACTCACAACAATGTCCTGTCCTGGGGTCCAGTTCGCTGGAGTGGCCAGAGGCGCACTGTCGGTGAGCTGGATGGCGTCGAGCGCCCGCATAATCTCGGCGAAGTTGCGTCCGACGGACATGGGGTAGGTCATGGTGAGACGAATCTTCTTCGCAGGTCCGATGATGAACACCGTGCGCACGGTTGCGCTGTCTTTGGCCGTGCGCCCATCGGGCATATACGCCTCGGCTGGTAGCATGTCGTAGAGCTTGGCCACCTTCAGGGCGCTGTCGTCGACGATGGGAAAGTCGGCGGGTACTCCGGCAAAGGACGCGATGTCTTTCTTCCACTTGTGGTGGTCCTCCACGCTGTCGACCGAGACACCCATCACCTTGGTGTTGCGCTTGGCGAACTCGGGAACGAGCTGGGCCACAGCACCGAACTCGGTGGTGCACACCGGGGTGAAGTCCTTGGGGTGGGAGAACAGGACGGCGTAGCCCTCTCCGATCCAGTCGTGCAGGGTGATGGAACCTGCAGTGGACTCGGCTGTGAAGTTTGGAGCAACGTCATTGATACGTAGAGTCATGAGTTTCCTGGTCCGCTGAGTAGACTGGATCGGAAGGACTCCCGACCCAGATTGGGGAGACGGACCTACGCACGCACACCGCTAAGGCAACGCCCTGTATGGACCTCCTACTGACACTGGTTCTCTGCACTGGCTGGCGTCACCACCATAAAGTCGAAGCACATCTCATCACCGGTCGCCAAACCCGCAGTCACCAGCTCGTCGGTGTCATTGAAGTAGCCACAGGTCATGGTCAGCTGGTCGCCGCTCTTTACCTGCACCGGCATCTCGTAGAAGTACTGCGACTCAAAGCTCCAGCCGGAGAGCTCGATGAGGTTCTCCACGCTGCCGTTGGCCCGCACCAGGTCGTGCTTGAAGGTGCTCCCGATCTCGTGCATGTGGGGCATGCCGGCGAGTATCTCAAAGTCCTGGGTGGCCGTGCAGGTGGTGGAGAAGGCCTGGCCTTCGCCGGCCGGAATGACCATGTTCCACAGATTCGGGCTGGCCATTCCGTAGACGATGTCAGCGCTCTCGCCCACCCACAGGCGCACGCCGCTGTTGTCCACTGCATCAGGAATGCCGGCGCCGTTGTTGTAGTGGATCTCCACGTCGAAGGCGTCTCCGGGCTCGATAGCAATGCCGCCGTCCGGGAACTGAATGGCGCCGGTGCCAGGTGCCCATGCGTACAAGTAAGGAAAACCGCCCTTTCGGGTCAGGGTGATGTGGTGCAGCACCCGACTCTCATCGATGACCGGCTCAATTCGGTGGATGTACCCAGCCTCTGCTACGACGGAGCTAAATCGGAAAGTGCGATAGTCGTCTAAGGCATCCACACCTACGGCTTCGTTGTCCGCTGTCAGATCCACCGCGACTGATCCCTCGGGCGGCGAGTCCGGCGCCTCCCAGATTGGCCGATTTGCGAAGAGTCCGTCGTCCTCTGGAGGGTGCTCCAAGCCGCAGGATGCCCACCCCACAAGGGTGTCCAGCTCGTTGTGGGAGA
>JBLHMA010000125.1:0-12855 GCA_047621545.1 Cognaticolwellia sp.
GGGGAGCTGTTGATGCTCAGTCACGCTGGTCTGGAGACCTGGTCTCTTCCCAAGGGTTCCTCGGGATACATGGTTCCGGGAGGCGTTGTCAGCTTGAATTGGCACGGCACGGGGCTGGCCATGCTCTCGGGAAATCAGGCCGCTTTTGCCCCCACTGCTGGCGGCATCCTCCGTACGCCCGAAGGCCCAACCGGCAACAAGGCGATTCTTGTGCGCTCCGAGGGGGAGCTGCTCTGGGGCAGCCTTGAGCGCATCGACAGTTGGCGGCCAGGCGAGTTGCCCGAGGAGCTGCGTCGGCTGCCCATTCGGCGACTCCACAGCTTGCCCGATGGGCGCATCTTTGTGACATCGATGCAGAACACCCAGATTCTTGGGCCCGACCTGGAGCAAATTCCGGGCACCTTGCTCATCGGCTTTATGGGTTTGGAGTCGGCCGCAAGTGCGGGCGGGAACCATGTCGCGGCCTTGGGGGTCAAGGGGCGTTTGGTCTGGTTTGACAGCGAAACCCAAGAGTTCCGAGAGCTGGGAGAGTTCCCAGAGGCGCAGGCTGTTGCCGTCGCCCCAGCTGGATGGCCCTTGTATTTGGGGGATGAGCAAGGCGTTTTCGCTCTGGCGGAGAACGGGGCCAGGACACGGGTTTTAGAGACCTCGACGCGGGTTGTAGAGATCGCGGTCTCTGACGATGGCCGCCTGTTTGCTGCGGTAGGAACAGACCGGGTGATTCGCGTGGCGGAGCTTGAGAGTGGCGAGGTCTTGGGTTTGCTGCGGGGCCACACCCGAAATGTGGCCGCTCTGGACTTCTCCCCCGACAGCAGCCAGCTTGCCAGCGGTGGCTGGGACGACCGTGTCCTGATCTGGGACATGGCGGCGCTGGAAGTGGATCCCGAGCAGGCGCTGGAGGAGGCCGAAAGCCACTGGGGTCTGACCCCTGAGAGTGCCCTGGAGTAGGGAGGCGCGCACCCCCCACGGATCCCGCAATAGGAAGTGCGTGTGATCCGGCATCGGGGCCCGCGCCCTACATGCACAGCATCACTGGAGCAGAGCATGCACGCCTCCGTCACCCTAAAGGGTCCCGATGGTCAAGAGCACTTGTTAGGACACGGCGACTTTGTCGGCCGGGTGTGGTCCGCTGCCTTGTGCATTGACGACGCACGTATCTCCGAGGCGCACGCGATGGTGAGTCTGCGCGGCGACACCCTTCGGCTCTTGGCCCTTCGTGGTCTCTTCGCCGTCGGGGGACAGGTGCAGCGCTCGGTGGCCTTGGAGACCGGGCTTCGCATCTCCTTGGCCCAGGGGCTTGATCTGGAGGTGGTCGCCGTCGAGCTGCCGGACCGGGTCTTGGCTCTGACCGGTCCGGGGATGAGTCCACAGCCGTTGGCGGGGACCTGTTCACTCGTGATGCGACCCTCTCCACGCCTGCGTCCTGGCGCGCGAGACGGAGCCCAGGCCGTCTTCCACATGGGGCCAAACGGTTGGCGCGTACGAGGCCAAGATGGCCAGACCCAGGATCTTCAAGCCGGCTGGCGGGACGAAAGCAGCGGCTTTGAGGTCAGGTGGCAGCTCTTGGAGGGCCAAGGACAGGCCACCCAGGTTCGCCAAGGGGTCTCTCCGCCGATGAAGATCGAGGCCCGCTACGACAGCGTGTTGATTCACCGCCAGGGTTTCCCAACATTCCGAGTCACCGGCCTCTCGGCGCGCATCATCTCGGAGCTGGCCCTAGTGGCCGGCCCGCTTCACTGGGAGCCCTTGGCGCGAGAGCTCTGGACCGACGGCAGCGACCCGCATTTCTTGCGCCGTCGCCTGGATGCAGTGCTCGGTCGACTTCGCCGAAAGCTGAGCGATTCCAAGCTCCCTCTGGAGCTCGTTCGCTCCGATGGGGCTGGGTACTTCGAGCTGGTGCTCCGGCCGCAGGATGAGCTGGTAACGGAGGCCTGACCAGATTGGAGAACGCGCTTGTGGCGCTTTCCCCACCCAGAGGCTGACTCCCGTAAGGCTGTCTCTTCGCAGGTGAGCGAGGACGCAGTCCGCAGCGAGGCAAGAAGATGCAGCTTTTGTCGGCTGCTCCTACCCGTACCCCTTCTTTGCATCGGGCCAGCGGCCCGAACTTCAGGCCGGGGGTTTGGGGGCGCTGCCCCCATTGGAAGACTGGCTCCCGTAAGGCTGTCTCTTCGCCGACGAGCGAGGACGCAGTCCGCAGCGCGTCCAAGAAGATTCAGCATTTGCTGGCTGCTGGCAGCCAGCAAATGGAGCCACCGGTCTGGGGGCGCTGCCCCCCAGAGAGCAACTGAGTCCCGTAAGGCTGCCTCTTCGCAGGTGAGCGAGGACGCAGTCCGCAGCGAGGCAAGAAGATGCAGCTTTTGTCGGCTGCTGGAAGCCGACAAAAGGACTCACCTCAATAGGCGCGGGCGAAAATGGCCAAGTGCGTCGCAGGCTTGCCCGAGTAGAAGCACACGGCTCCCTCTGGCAGCTCTTGCTCCCCAATCGGGTAGCAGCGAATGGTCGCCTTGGTCTCGGTCTTGATCTGGTCCTCTGCCGCCGCATCGTCGTTCCAGAACACCTTGTACCAGCCGCCCTGGGCCTTGAGCTGAGTCTTGAACTCGGCGTAGGTGTCCACGCGGTGGGTGCGGGAGTCACGCAGCTCAGTCGCCTTGGCCAGCAGCTCAGCTTGCATGTCGTTCAAGATGCCGCGCACGGTCTCGGCTGCGCCTTCGAGAGGAATACCGAACTTGTCGCCGCCGGTGCGCTTCTTGGAGAAGGCGGAGCCGCCCTTTACGTCGCGTGGGCCCACTTCCATGCGCAGGCAGACGCCCTTGCGCTCCCACTCCCAGTACTTGGCGCCGGGCTTGATGCTGTCGCGGTCATCCACCTTCACGCGGATGCCGGCAGCCTTGAGCTGCTCGTTCATCTTGTCGGCGAACTCAATGACCACTTCCTTCTCGTGGTCCTTGCGCCAGATCGGGATGATGACCACTTGCACGGGCGCCATGGTGGGCGGCAGGACCAGACCCACGTCGTCGCTGTGAGTCATGATGACCGCACCGACCAGGCGAGTACTGACACCCCAAGAGGTGGCCCAGACCAGCTCGCGCTTTCCTTCCTTGGACTGGAAGGTCACATCGAAGGCCTTGGCGAAGTTCTGGCCCAGGAAGTGGCTGGTGCCGGACTGCAGAGCCCAGCCGTTCTGCATCATCGCCTCGATGGTGTAGGTCTCCACCGCGCCAGCGAAGCGCTCGCCTGCAGACTTGAGTCCGGGCACCACAGGGATGGCCAGGAAGTCACGGGCAAAGTCGGTGTAGACATGCAGCATGCGCTCCGCCTCCTCCACGGCCTCGTCCTTGTAGGCGTGGGCGGTGTGGCCCTCCTGCCAGAGGAACTCGGTGGTGCGAAGGAAGGGCCGGGTCTTGAGCTCCCAGCGGACCACGTTGGCCCACTGGTTGATCAGCAGAGGCAGGTCGCGGTGGGAGTCGATCCACTTGCCGTACATGTGCCAGATGATGGTCTCGGACGTGGGCCGAACGATCAGGGGCTCCTCAAGCTTGGCGTGGGGGTCGACCTCCACGCTCACCTTGCCGTTCTCGTCCGTGGTCGAGCGAAGGCGGTGGTGCGTGATGACCGCACATTCCTTGGCGAAGCCTTCGACATGCTCGGCCTCCTTACTCAGGAAGCTCATGGGGATGAACATCGGGAAGTAAGCGTTGACGTGGCCGGTCTCCTTGAAGCGGCGATCCAGGTCGCACTTCATCGAGTCCCACAGCGCAAAGCCGTGGGGGCGCAAGACCATGCAGCCCTTGACCGGGCTGTAGTCGGCCAGCTTGCCTTCGCGGATCACGTCCAGGTACCACTGGCTGTAGTCGTCTTCGCGCAGCTTGATTCCGGAGTCTTTGGCCATGGTGTCCTCGCGAGGGGGTGACTTAGGGGACCGCAATTAACCGGCCTGAGAATCTGGGGGGCAGGGACTTTGCGCAATCGACGCAGGATTCCTCTGGACCCCCTCGTTAGTCGCGGGCCACTACGAGGAGACCTCACAGTGTCTACGAACGCATCGCCCATCCAGCAGCTCGCCGTGAACACCATCAAAGGCTTGGCCATGGACGCCGTCCAGAAGGCCAACTCTGGACACCCCGGCATGCCCATGGGCATGGCCGACGTCTCGACGGTTCTCTTCACCCAGTTCCTCAAGTACGACGCCAACGACCCCACCTGGCCTGACCGTGACCGTTTCGTGCTCAGCGCTGGCCACGGCTCGATGCTGCTCTACGCGCTGCTGCACCTCACCGGCGTGAAGGACCCCGATGCGGGCACCCCTGCTGTGTCGATGGACGACATCAAGGACTTCCGTCAGTGGGGCTCCAACACCCCCGGTCACCCGGAGTACGGCCACACCTGGGGCGTTGAGACCACCACGGGTCCTCTGGGGCAAGGCATCTCCATGGCGGTGGGCATGGCTCTGGCCGAGGTCGTGATGGCCAACAAGTTTGGCGCTGAGCTCTGCGACCACAACACCTACTGCATCGCCGGTGACGGTGACCTGATGGAGGGTGTGACCCACGAGGCCGTGTCCCTGGCGGGCACCCTCAAGCTGGGCAAGCTCGTCGTTCTCTACGACGACAACAACATCACCATCGATGGGGCCACACACCTCTCCTTCACCGATGACACCCCAGCCCGCTTCCGTGCCATGGGCTGGCACGTGGTTCCCGATGTCGACGGCCATGATCACAAGGCCATCGCGTCCGCCATCGCCCAAGCCAAGGCCTCCGAGCTGCCCAGCATCATCTGCTGCAAGACCGTGATCGGACAGGGCTCCCCCAACAAGCAGGGCAAGAGCGCCAGCCACGGCTCGCCGCTGGGCACCGAGGAGATCCGCATCACCAAGGAAGGCCTGGGCATGGACCCGGACAAGAGCTTTGTGGTGCCCGACGAGGTTCTGGCCTTCTTCCGGGCCCAGGATGGGGAGCGCAGCGCCGCCCACGCGTCTTGGGCCGACCGCCTGCGTGGCAGCGACATGGGCCAAGAGTGGTTGAGCTGGCACATGCCGCCCAACTTGGCCGACGTGGAGTGGCCTACCTTCGAGGCAGGCAAGGGTCTGGCGACTCGCAAGTCCTCTCACGCGGTGCTCAACGCCATCGCCTCCGCCATGCCCAACGTCATCGGCGGCAGCGCTGACCTGGCCGGCTCCAACGGCACCATGCTCAAGGGCGAGACCGCCTTCTCCGCGGACAACCGCGCCGGCCGCAACCTGTACTTTGGTGTGCGTGAGCACGGCATGGCCGCCATCTGCAACGGCATGAGCCTGCACGGTGGGCTGCGCCCTTACTGCGCCACCTTCCTGGTCTTCCACGACTACCACCGGCCCAGCGTGCGTCTGAGCAGCCTGATGAGCCAGCCGGTCATCTACATCTACACCCACGACAGCATTTACCTGGGCGAGGACGGACCCACCCACCAGCCTGTTGAGCAGCTCATGGCCATGCGCTTGATTCCGAACAACCGGGTCATGCGTCCTGCCGACGCCAACGAGACCGTCGAGGCATGGAAGTCCGCCCTGGAGCACCTGGACGGACCCACCTGCTTGGTCTTCACCCGTCAGGGCCTGCCTACCTTGGACCAGGATGTCTACGGAAGCGCTCTGGGTGTGCATCAAGGAGCCTACGTGCTCGCAGAAGCTGACGGCGAGCACCACTTCACCTTGATTGCTTCCGGCAGCGAGGTCGAGTTGGCCCTGCGCGCCCGTGACAGCCTTCAAGGCGATGGCTTTGGCACCCGCGTGGTCTCCATGCCGTGCATGGAGCTCTTCGAAGAGCAGGATGAACTGACCCAGTACAAGGTCTTGGGCGACGCCCCTCGCATCGCGATTGAGGCCGGCCGCACCTTGGGCTGGGAGCGCTACGCCGAGGCCGTTGTGGGCCACGACGACTTTGGTGCCTCCGCGCCGGCAGAAGTGCTGATGGAAGAGCTGGACTTTACGGTCGAGCGGATTCGGGCTGCTGCCGCGTTGTTGATGGACTGAAGAGGCCGATGGCGTGCATCCTCTTGAGCTCAAGGGCTTATGAGGATGTGCCTTCTCCTCTCGCATCAAAGACCTGCATCCAGTGCGGTCGGCCGTTTTCTTGGCGGAAGAAGTGGGCGCTGAGCTGGGCGGAGGTTCGCTATTGCAGCAAGGGCTGTCGCAAGAAGGGGCCACAGGATCCGGCACGCATCCAGGCGTTCCGGGCGCTCCTGCAGGCTGCCCCCCGGCGCACCCTGGCCCTCGACTCCGCCCTCGAGGCCAAGCTGTCCTGTGAGCGGGAGGCGCTGCGAGCCTGTGCCCGACTCTTGGAACAAGCAGGGCAGGCGAGCTTTATTTTGAAGGGGCGGCGGGTCTCCGCGGAGGCGGCAAAGGGCAAGCTTGCCCTAAGGTTGCTGTGAGCTCCACTGCACGGACTTGAAGCAGTTGTCGAGTCTCAGGCGCAGGGCCAGGGGCGCTCACTCGCAGGGCCAGCTGCCCAGTGAGATCCGGTTGTTGTCCTCGTCGCATTCAGCGTGCTCATCTTCGCGGTCGACTTCAACCCACAGCTCGGCATCGCCCCACTCTTGGCGGGTGAACCGCTCCGCGATGAGCCAGGTCCCGTGACCTGACGCCGCGTCCACGGTCTGCTTGCGGAGCTCGGCCGGTGCGCCGTTGCGGGTCCCCATGAAGCTGACGCTGACGCTGCTGGCGTCCACCGTGCCGTAGTTCTCGATAGGCACGAGCACTCTCACCAAGTCCTCACTGCACTCGGAGGTGCACAGCTCGGCGTCAGCCGGGGCCAGGTCCGGCAGCCAGTGGCCCGGACCGAGCTCGGTGCCCCCGGCCCGGAAGCTGTTCCAGCTCTCCCAGTTGTGGACCTGTTCGGTGGGGATGCTGCCGTCGTTGTTGACGTTGGTGATGTGGTAGGCGAACTGGTTCCAGATGGGGCGGGCCGGAGCCCAGGAGCTGTTGGCGTCGCCGATGACGCTGATGCCGGTCCAGCCGCTCTTGGAGTAGTTGTTGCTGGCCACGATGATCTCGGTGGAGCCGTCGTTGTCCACATCGGCGATGAGGGGGTACTCGAAGAGGGTGCCGCTGGCGTGGCCCTCCTGCTGCATCAGCACCTCGCCTGTGGCGCCGTCGAAGACCCAGAGGGTGTACTCGTCGGCGTAGACCACCTCACTGGCGCCGTCCCCCTCAAAGTCGAACACGCTGCTTCCAGTAATGGAGCTGCTGTAGTCGGAGACTGGGTTGGACCAGAGCACCGCGCCGTCGGTGTCGAAGAGCGAGTAGTAGGCCTTGCCGGCCACGCCGACCTCGGGGGCGCCATCGCCGTCAAAGTCCGCCACGGTAGGCGCGCCGCCACTTCCGCCGCCTGGCAGTGCCGTCTCCCAAATCAGGGTGCCATCGTTGCCGATGAGGCGTACAAAACCGTCCGAGGTGCTGATGACGTCTGGCAGGCCGTCGCCGTCAAAGTCGCCCAGGGCAGGGACGCCGTCCACCAAGCTAGATGCCCAGATCTCGCTGCCGTCCATCTCGTACACCGCGTTGCCGGCCACCACTTCCAGGACACCGTCGCCGTCCATGTCGGCCGCGAAGCTCATGTAGCGGCCGCCCACGCCGCTGGCGCCTAAGCCGAGCAGCGCACCGGTGTGGTCGAAGATCTGTCGGCCGAAGATCACTTCAGCCAGGCCGTCCCCATCCATGTCGGCGATGGCCGGGGCGCCGTAGGCATAGAGCTCGGTTCCGGCCGCCCACTTCAGCCGCGGCACGCCGTCGACCAGCTCCACGCAGACCACCGCAGAGGTGGTTCCCGCCACACAGATCTCGGGCACGCCGTCGCCATCCAGATCGCCGATGGCCGGGCTGCTGCTGCTGTAGATGCCTTGCCCATCCACTTGGTCCAGCGCCCAGTGGAACGCGCCGCCGTCCCCGCTGATCGCGTTGAGCACGCCAGCGGAGCCGTAGGCGCTGCCAGAGAAGGTGGTGTAGACGATGTCGGGCACGTCGTCTTCGTCGATCTCTCCGTCGCCGTTGTCGTCCGTGAGGTTGGCGACGGCCGGGGTGGACATGATCTGGGTGTAGGTCGGGAACATGGGGTTCTCGGGCTGCTGCCACTCGATCACTGGGTCGAAGCTGCCGACCACGGGCTCAGCCACGCACTCATCATGGCGGTCCACTGCGTAGGGCTCGCCGACGAGATCTGGGCAGGCCTCGCCGGCGGACGCGTCACCGCTTGGGGTCAGCTCGTAGTCGTTGCAAGCCAGCAAAAGCAGCAGTGTCATTTGGGAGGCAGGCATGAAGAGTCCGGGTTGGGCCCCATGGTGTCCCCTTCGCGTGATTTGATCAACTGCTCCGGCAGCGAGGGCGTGTTGGCGCTGCGCCTTCCGGCGAGCCGCAAGGCGATGACTCTGGCACCTGCGTGATCTCCACTCCGTGCATGGAGCTCTTCGAAGGGCAGGACGACCTGACCCGGTTCGGCACACTTGGAGACGCCCCGCGCATCGCGATTAGGGCCGGCCGCATCTTGAGCTGGGAGCATCGAGAGCTTTCAAATTGCGGAGAACGCAACCGACCACCTTTGTTGATCTCGGACGAGAATGACGGACGCGCGCATGCCGATTGTTGCGCAATTCTGAAAGAACTCTGCAACGTCCTTCTCACTCTCATCCTCGTGCCAGGTCGTAGTGACACCGCAAAAGCGACCATCGACAATTACGTCGTCGATGCGGTCATGGATGTTCTCTGAATTCGAACCAAAGCATACGAAGTAGCGACACCCAGCCCTAAGAAGGGCTCGAACTGCACTGATTAGGGGCGGATCGTCAGACCAGTCCGAATCGTCGGCGTCGAGCAGTACGCAGAAGGGACTCGGAACTACTCGCGGCAATGCGCTGGGTGATGCATACAGGACGGAGATGTTCATGGGATTTCTCCTGATAGAAACTTCTGGACATAGCCGTTGAATGCCCGGAGCTCCCCGCATCGCCCCAGGTTGTGTCGTGGGTTCCCTGGGACGGGTGGTAGATGGTCACGCTCGTTGCGGCCACGCCGACTACGGTAAGAGTGATGTCCGTCGCTGCCCATAGTGCAGCAAGAAGGCCGGTAACGTCGCCAGGCGGGTCAACGAAATAGGTTAGGTTCGCTTGAGCATACGCGTTGTCCCTTGGGGTGGAAGGGCCAGGCCGAGGCCGTTGTGGGCCACGATGACTCTGGTGCATCCGCGCCTGCATGAAGAGCTGGACTCTGCGGTCGAGCGGATTCGGGCTGCAGCGGGTCCGCCCACGGACTGAGTTCAGAGGCCAATGAACTCTGCTCCGGTACAGCCACAACGTTCCATCTCGCCGCGCATCCGGCTTGACACGACCAAACCCGTAGTCCAGCGAGCGATTCTGAAGATGTCAGAATCTACCGGGATTCTTTGACCATCAAGCCGGGGCTTGGAGACTGACCTGTACTGTCCTAGCAGGTCGGCTCTTTGGTCTTCCACATTCCATTTTTGAAACGTCGACCTGTTCTCGTCTAAGCAGTCAATGGTTCTTGAGGAATTGAGAGCCCACAAGCTGGGCGCATTGTCAACGTGCAAAGGCAGCAGCTGCAGGTCGTTTCCAGCAACACTGGCCATTGCGAGCGCCAGTCGAGAGCTTGCCACCGGGGCGTTGAAGCTCGTCAAGCAAAAGTCCGGGGCAAACCCTGTATGCACCACTTGGCTACGTAGCGGCCCAAGGTCAACTGGTTTGCCTTCGTCCAGTTCAATCGGTACCCCAAGTTGGCCCACGAGTTCACCAAGGTGCCAACGCCCTTTGAGAGAAACATCGTCGACCAGTCGGTAGTACTTCACTATTTCTTCGGTAGCAGCTTATTGAGGACTGAGCCAGGGGCAGACTGTCCGAGCTATTCCACCTCGATGTTGAAGGTCGCCTGGATGTCGTTGTCGCCGGGAATGGACGCAAAGCCACCTTCCGCGACACTCTCCGCCAGGCCCTCACGCTTTGTTGGCTCGTCATCCTCGTAGGCCAAGTGGCGCAGGGTAACGATGAGCTCGCCGCCGCCCCATGCCAGGGTCTCGACCGTGCCGTTCAGGCCGATGGGCAGGCCATCGGGATCCTCATCGGTGTACTCCTGGCTGATGATGGCGGCATCGTTGCCACCCGTGGCCAGACTCTCCACCGCGGAGCCGGTAAAGAAGAACTGGTGCTCGTCTGGGAGCTCAACGACCTCGGGAGTGACCTCTTCCGCAGGCTCCTCCAGCTCGTTCCAGAGCTCAATGTCCACCGTGTAGACCTGGACGTCGTGGTGGTCGTGGTCGGAGGCATCAGGCAGCAGAATGTCATCGGCGATGGGAGAGCCATCGGCCTCGGGGTCTGCCCAGGTGAAGCTCAAGGTGTCGCCTCCACCTTCAGGGGTGAACTTAAGGACGAGGGTCGTGATCTGGCCATGGTTGTGGTCGTGGCCGTCATCGTGCTCCTCAACATCGGAGCAAGCGGTCCCGAACAGGGCGAGGACGGTCAGTGGTGCCAGTAGGCGAAGGGATTTCATGGGGTTTCCTTTGGGATTAGAAGTCCACGCCAACCCGCACATGGACGGAGCGTCCAGGCTGATCGGCGTAGTAGCGAAGCAAGCTGGTGTAGTCGCGGTAGGCTGCGTTCAAGAGGTTGCGGCCCTGGACACTGACCCGGGCAGGGCCAAGCTGCGCACTGGCACCGGCGTTGAGCAGGGCGTAGGAGTCCGGGGCAGGCGCAAAGTCTGTGCTGGGATCCACGCGGGTCTGTTCGGCGACCAACTGTGTGCCGAGTTCCAGCTCTGGATTGCTGCACGGACCAAGGGGGGGAAGGCTGCCCAGCAAGGTGAGGGTCAGGTTGTCCGCAGGGATGCCGTTGAGCCCAAGGCCGCTGTCCGCGTCCACCCCGCGAACGATTGCCCCTTGCAGGTCCATGGACACGACGTGCCCGCTCAGCAGGGTCATGCCGCCGTCTACCCCATAGAAATTGGCGTTTACGGCCTCATAGGTGTAGCGCGGCCAAGTCCCCTGGATTGTGACCTCGTAGCGGGGATCGCCACTCAGGTTTAGGTCGGGAGAGAAGTAGATGTAGTCCTGGATCCGCTGCGCAAAAGCGCTGGCCTCAATCCGCATCCAGCCAAGCATCAGGGTGGTGGTCAGCGTTCCAGTCCAGGCCCTCTCGGTGTTCAGATCCGGAGTTCCCAACGCGAATACCGGCAATGAAGGAGCGGAGCCGATCAGGAAGAGCTCGTCTACATCTGGAAAGCGCCCAGTGCTGGAGAGCTCCCCCTTGATGTCGAGGGTCTGAGGGATGGCATGGAGTTGGGCACCAAGAGAGACGGAGCCGGCCCGAAAGGAGGCCGGACAGCGCGCGCCGGACTCTCCCATCTCACACACCGCCTCGCTCAATGTCTCCCGGCGTTCGTGCTTCTCAAAGTCCGACTGCGAGAGGTAGGTGCTGCGGTGGAGTCCGTCCACGCGGGCCCCGGCCTCAATGTCCAGGTGCCGGAGTGTCAGGCGCTCTACCCAGTAGACGCCCCCGCCAAAGGAGCGGTAGTTCGGGAGGAGGGAGTACCCCCGGTAGACGTTCTCTTGGAAGCTTGCCTGAAACCCCACGCCACCCTGAAGGCTCCCTACGCCCAACTCCCGCTCTTCCGGTGCCAGATGAATGTCCAGAGAGTGGGTGCGGAGCACGAAGCGGTACTGCGGTCCCCCTACAGTCGAACGCACCTGGCTGTACTCGCGGCGGTGGTTCCGCTGGAAGGCGTAGCGGGCCTCGATCTTTCCCCAGCTCGCACTCCGCGCTCCCTTGAGGATGCCGATGTCATGGGCTGCATGCTGGTACGCACGGTCGATTCCGTAGTCCGCCTGCCAGGAAGCCGCGTTCGCGGGGCCGAGCTCAAGCTGCTCCAGAAACTCTGCAGGGGTGGCCGACGAGACTCCGTAGAAGGCACCACTCTTTAGGTCGTTGTGGTGCCAGGCGACCTCCAGGCTTGTCCGCCCAACGTGGTACCCCACAGCCCCACCCAAGTTCCAGCTCTGCGACGCGGTGTTGCCCAGAACGTATTCGGGCGCCCGAAGACTGGCCCCTGCGCCGCCGTTGCCCTCGATCCGGAATGACCACTCCGGATGCGCTTCGGAGACAGCGTCCAGACGCAGCGCTCCGTACGGGCGCATCCCGTTGCTCTCAAAGGCCGCGAGCGCACGCCCGTGTACCCCAGGCACCCTGCTCAGCGGTGGAGGCCTGACCAGGATCACACCCCCGATGGCGTCCGCTCCATAGCGAGAGCCCGCAGGCCCACGAATGACCGCGATAGAGCCCGCGGAGAAGGGGTCGATCTCCGTCGGGTGGTCCGGCCCCCAGTTCTGGCCCTCGTGCCGAACACCGTCGTAGAGCACCAAGAGACGCCTCTCCTGGTGGCCCCGGATGATGGGCTTGGCGCTGTCCATGGTCGTCGGTGCTGCGTAGACCCCCGGCACGCCTTCAAGAGTCTCCGTCAGCCCCATTCCACTCAGCGCGTCTAGGTCTTCTTGGTGAAGGGTTGTTTGAGCCTGGATCGACTCACGATCCGCACTGGCCGCATGAACGACGATGGCCGCTTCGCTGGGACCGGGCATATCGCTGCTCACCGGCGGCGTGAAGTAGAACCAGACCCGCGTCGTGGCCTCGATTGGGCGGCCGTTCTTTGAAGCCGGGACAAACTCCAGACGGCTGGCTGCTCGCAGCGCTGAGCTCTTGAAGACCTGGGGACCCGACTCAAAGTCGATGCCCAAAACCTGGCCCCCGGTGCCCACTCGCACCAAGACGCTCACCTTCGCCTCCAGCCCTTCTTCAATGGCCTCGCTTGGATAATGCAAGGCGACT
>JBLHMA010000126.1:0-12829 GCA_047621545.1 Cognaticolwellia sp.
TGGAGCATCTGCGAGAGCACTTGGAAACCGGAGAGCTGGCCGCGGGGATTTCGCGTCCTCTGGGTACGAAAGCGCAGGAGGATTCAGCAAAAGGGGCCGCTTCAACTCGATCTGTTCGAGCCGAGGGACTACGAGTTCGAGTACAAGGTGATCGTCACGAATAAGACGCAGTCGGGCGGAGCGGTGCTGCACTTCCATAACGGACGAGGCAGTCAGGAGAACCTGCTTGGAGAGGGCAAGCAGGGCACCGGATTGGGACGGGTGGCCACCAAGACCCAGCGGGGAAACGAGCTCTTCACGATGGCAGCGGTGTTTGCCCACAACCTGGGCCGAGAGATCCAGATGGTCGCGGACCGACCCATAGGCTCTACGAGTTTTAAACGACCGGCAAAATTAATCTTTCGGTCGTTGCAAACACTCCAGAAGCGTCTGTTTCATCGTCCTGGACGACTCGTCCGACCTCAGGGACGACTCACACTCAAGATCGCCGCTCAGCCCGATGAACAGAAATTATTCAAGCACTACATGAGGGCATTACGGGAGGCTGCGTGAGGGCGGATGAGGCGATTCACGAACACGCGGTCTGCAACATTGGGGTCTACTTTGGAAGCAAAAAAACCACATCGTCACCGAGCCAACGGCTCAAACCGTCGGCCTGAGCCTCTGTCGCGCCCCGATTCACGAGCATGGACAACAACTCGCTTCGTGATGTCCTAGGGTCTGTGGAGGCCTTCAGCAACCGGTCGATCATTCGTCTTGGATGAGGTCCTTCGCCGAGTTGCCAAGTCCAGACGAATCCCAGCTTGGCGCCCTTGGTGAGGTAGTCCTCGGCGGTATCAGCCACCCAAAACCACTCACTGGCATCCTGGTCCATGAAGACGATGGGCGCCTGTTGTCCGCCTTGGCTCTGCGTCAGGCCCGGCTGGATGTGTAGATAGGCCATTCCGCATGGGTCGTAGGGCGCGTCAAACTTCGCAAAGTTCTTATGGTTCTTGCGTTTTGCGTCTGGGTTTTTCGAGTCAAATGTCCGATCCCACAGTTGTCCCCAGTGGAGGCCTTTGCCTGCGGAGAGTTTGAGGCCGCCTCCCTCGTCTGCCGGCAGTCCGGGATCGGAGAACGTCCACTCAAAGTCGCTGGGTCAATTCGGCCCCCCAAGAACCTTTGCGCCCGGTTTTTGCCTCAATCGGGCGTCACAAGCACAGCCGGCTTTCCCGGAATTTGCACTATAGGGCTATCCGGTGGCGGCTAAAGTCCGCAGTAGCCCCGGCTCCAGCTTGGCCAGGGCCGAGTCGATGAACTCTTGAAGCTCCAAGCCCTGCTCCGTCCCATAGCGCTGGGCTTGAAGGGCCATGTCCAGCTTGTCGCAGGCTTTGACGAAGCGCCCCTCTGGGGTGCTGCCGTAGGCTTGGACAAAGGGCATCAGGTCGACTGGAAGGCCTGTGTTCAAGGCCGAAAACGCAGCCAGCTCTCGTTCGGCTTTGTCCTGTGGGTCCACCCCGTCGTGGGGGGTGATGTCTCCGACGCGGACTTCAGCCAAGTCGTGCACGATGGCGATGCACAGGGCCTGCTCGCGGTCGATGTGCTGCGGGCACAAGACCAGCACCAGCCAAGCCACGCCCCAGGAGTGGGCCGCCACGGATTCTGGCTGCTGAACACCCTCACGCACCCAGCCGGCCCGGGGCAGCTCCTTGAGGGCCAGGGCCTCGATCAAACGAGTTCGCAGCAAATCGGTGCTCAGCGGACCGGTGCTCAAACGACCAAGGCCCGCTGCTCAGCCCGGCTCATGGAGATGACCAAGGGCGTATCTGCCTTTTGAGCCTCAGAAAAGTCGGCCTTGTCCCGCAGACCGCGCCAGCGAATCTCGATCAGAGCCTGTGCGACGCTGGCCCCCAATGTGTCTCCTGGGCCCGGCAACACAATGGCGTCTGGTGCGAACTGCCCAACTCCGGCCTGGACCGTGGCCGAGAAGTCGTAAGTGTCGTCCACCTGGGCGCCCAGGGTCCAGTCGAAGATCTCTTGAGGGGAAGCCCAGGGGTGAAAGACCGCACCGCGCCCATCCACGAGGGGCACCTCAGGGCTGTGCAGCGCCAGATCCGCCAGCTCAACCCGGGCCCGATAGGCGGTGGCCGACATGAGGGGAGTGTGGAAGGCGGAGTGGAGCGGAAGCTGCACGGGGTAGCTGCGCTTGCCGCGCTCCAGTTTAGGCAGGCTGGCCAACAGAGCCTTGGTCGCCCGTCGTGTGCCAGCCAGGACCGCGGTTCCACCGAGTCGGATGCTCAGGTGTACCTCTTCCATGTCCAGGGCAGCGTCGACTGCTGCGGACAACCCTGCGTCGGGGCGCCATTCCGTATCGACGGTGGGGTAGAGGACCTGACCGCCAATGATGTTCTTGGCTTGGTACTGGCCCATGGTCTCGATCAGCCAGGCCGCCTCGGAGAGCGCCAGTGCACCAGCTGCATAGAGCGCGGAGTACCAGCCCATTGAATTGCCGCCCACAGCGACGATCTGGCTCTTGGTAGGATCCAAGGCCTCGATGTCGAAAGCCGTTGCACCAAAGGTCAGAATAGATGCGTTCTCTCCGGCTACGTGGAAGCGCGCGCCGTGGCGTTCGGCGGCGTCCATCGCGCGCAGGGTGGGTCGGCCCAAGTTGGCCCTAAACGTATCGAGCTTGTCTAGGACTGCGCTGGGGCTTTGGTAGTTTCCGAGCTGGGTTTTGCCGTAGGAGCCCCGTCCGGGGCAGAGCAGGAAGAGACGCATGGCTTAGTCCTCCTTTGGGGTGTCGTGGGCGGCCCCGTTGAGAGGCACTGCGTGAAGGTCCACAACGGCCTTCTCAATGTCGTCTTCTTGCACCAAGACCAGATTGGCTGCGGCGCCCAGAGGGATGAAGGTGTCCCAGCCGGTGACCCGGCGTAGCTCACCCTTGAATCCGCCTTCGATGAGCGAGGTGAAGATGGCCTCGCTCACACCACCGGTCTTGCGGGTCTCGTCGACTACCAGGACCTTGCCTGTGGCCATCGCTTCCCGCAGAACGTCCTGCTCTGGCATTGGAGCCAGCCAGCGGAGGTCCACCACCCTTGCGTCGATGCCCTGGGCGCGAAGGCGCTCAGCCACCCGCAGGCTCATCCACAGGCCGTTGGCCCAGGACACGATGGTCAGGTCCGTACCGCTGCCGTAGGTCTTGGCGGTCCCCATGGGGAGGGCCTGGGCGGCAGGGTCGTAGGTGCTGCTCCATAGTCCGTCTCCGGGCTCGTGCAGATCCTTGGTCATGTACAGGGCGATGGGTTCCAAAAAGGCGATAACCGCGCCGTCCATCTTGGCCGCGGCGATGCAGGTCTTCAGCATGGCAACCGCATCGGAGCCATTCGACGGCGAGGCCAACACGAGCCCGGGAATGTCCCGCAGGCTGGTCACGCTGTTGTCGTTGTGGAAGTGGCCGCCAAAGCCCTTCTGGTAGGCGTAGCTGGCCATGCGCATGACCATCGGGTTCTTGAACTGGCGTTGGCTGAAGTACTGCAGGCTGGCCGCCTCGCCGCGCAGCTGGTCCACGGCGTTGTGCAGGTAAGCCAGGTACTGGATCTCTGGCACTGGAAGCAGGCCCATTTGGCCGGCCCCCAGTGCGGTTCCCAGGATGCTCTGCTCGTCCAGTAGGGTGTTGAAGACGCGGCCCACGCTGGCCTTCTCTGCTAATTTTGCGGTCACGTGGTAGACGCCGCCCTTTTTGGCCACGTCTTCCCCAAAAATGAGCATCTCCGGATACTTTACGAGCGCGTCGCCAAGCGCGCGGTTGAGTTGCATAGCCAGATGTCGGGGACGGTCGGCTTCCGGTAGGCGTGCGCCCCAGAAGGCCTCCCGTGCTGCGGGGTCTCCCTGACGCATGGCTTCGGTGTGGATGATCTCGGCGTCCATTGGAGCCAGTGGCTCAATGACCTCTTCCGCGGTGGTGATCTTGGGCCTGGAGACCGCCTCTTGGCCCAGGGCATGCACCCGAATGCGCAGGTCTTCGTACATGCTTAGAATCTCAGCAGGGCCGCGCCAACGGTTCTCGATGAGCAGGCGAGCGGTGGCAAGAAGTGGGTCGCGGGCCTCTTTGGCCTCGATCTGTCCCAGGGTCTGGTAGAGCTGCTCGACATCGGAGCCAGCGTGGCCCAGCAGGCGCACCAGGGAGAGGTGCAGGAAGGCGGGCTTGCGGTGTTCGCGAACCCAGTTGGCGGCTTCGCGGGCTGCGCGTACGGCATCCACGATGTCCAGACCGTCTCCGTGCACGTACTTGAGCCCTGGACGGTGCCCGTAGGCAGCGTTTACCCACCCGCTGGGGGTGTTCACGCTGATCCCCATGCCGTTGTCTTCGCAGACGAAGAGCACGGGGATGGGCACGTTTTGCCAGGCACCCCAGACCGCGGCGTTGATCGCTCCGGTGGCGGTGCTGTGGTTTGAGCTGGCGTCGCCGAAGGTGCAGATGGCGATGCTGTCGTTGGGAACCAAGCTGGCCACACCCAGGCGCTTGGCCCGGTCGATGGCAAAGGCCGCACCCATAGCCTTGGGCAGGTGGCTGGCGATGGTGCTGGTCTGAGGCGGGATGTTCAGGCTCAGAGAGCCGAAGACCTTGTGGCGCCCACCAGCGATGGGCTCGTCGGCGCTGCCGACCATCCCGAGCAGCACGTCGAGGAGAGGGGACTCTCCGGGGACCTGGCTGGCCCGGTGCTGGAAGAAGCCGCCGCTGCGGTAGTGCAGGAAAGCGGGGTCGGTGTGCCGGGTGGCGTGGGCGACTGCAGCGTTGCACTCATGGCCCGAGCCGCCGATGGTGTAGAAACTCTGACCCTTGGCTTTGAGCGCACGGGCCTCAAAGTCCAGGATGCGGCTGGACACCATGGAGTGGAACAGCGACAGCGTCTGTCGCGCCGTCAATGCGGCTCCAGGACGGACGGGACTGTCTAAGTCTTGGCGAAGGGCCGGGGTGGGCATTGCCCCCACAGCGTCTAGGAAGTTCTGATCCACGACCGACGCGCGATTGACCGCCATGAGTAGGCTCCTCGAAAGGTAGGGGAGGGCCTATCCGACTGGGATCGGGGTGCCAGTGGCTTTGGCCGTCGGGACCGCGAGTTCTGTCATGCCTTGCGACCCCACATACCCACATACCGCAGCGGCCCACCCGCTCCCGCCTTGGCCAGACTCCGATAGCTGCGTGCAATCATCTGCGCGCTGCCCCGTTGTCTCAAGTCCCCACTGGCAGCCACCAGGGCATCCGCCCAGATGTCCAATCCTTTGGCCATACCGGCGGTCAGATCGACCACCTGGATGTTCTCCATGCCCATGTGCGCCATGTGACCCTGCCAGCGTTCGACCGGTTGCAGGCGAAGACCTCCTAGGCTGCCGGCAATCCAGCGCATCTTGGCCCGATCGGCGAGCTGGTAGTGTCTGGGCTGAGTGGCAAAGTCGGCCAAGGCCATCCAGCCGCCGGGTTTGAGCACGGTCCAGGCTTGGTGCAGTGCGTGGCCTAGATCTCGGGCATGAGACATGCCCTGGATGCTAACCAGGTTGTCGAAAGTCTCTTTTGCAAATGGCAAGCGCTCGGTGTCGCTGACCACAAAGCTCGGCCGGGAGTGGGCCCGGCGGGCTTGCTCGATCTGTTTCTGATCTGGGTCAGTTCCAGTGAGCTGCTCGGCCTTCTCCAGGATGGCTGTGCAGGCCCCTCCGGTCCCGCAGCTGAGCTGCAGCCAGTGGCCACCTTCCAGGGGCTTGATCAGACGCTGCAACAAGGCCTGCTGCGCGGCCCCAACTTCCTGGTTCGATGAAAAGTCTCCATGACCCACGCCTGGTCCGGCTGCGTTGAACAGAGGATTTAGACGCCGGTTCCAAGCAGCGCTCTGCGCAACCGAGACCGGACTCAGGAGACTGGGCATAGGACCCTCTGCAAGGCCCGAGCGACCAAACCCTCGCGCAGCGCGGAGCGGGAGAGGATGAAGGCGTCTGTGATCAAGCCTTCCACCGCACAGCCCAGCGCCAGGGCTCCGGCATGGAGTGTGTCCAGGCGTCGCTCATCCATGCCCGCCAACAAGGTCAGGTCCTCGCTGCGCAGAATCTTGGACAGCGTCTCCTCCAGCGCGGACCGCGGCATCTGCAGGCCGTGCACTGGATGCTTGGGATCGCCTTCGAGAATGGCACCGCTAGCCATCAAGGCCATTCGTCCCACGGTCAAGCTGGTCCCAGCGGTGAGCACTACCGGAGGCAGGTCCCGGGCAAAAAAGGCTGCGGCTCCGGACATTCGCTCCCGACACCAGGCGATGCGCTCGGGCATGGGTACTTGAGAGGCGGTGATGTGGCCGATGTTCAGGCTGAGCACCTCTTGGAGCTCTCCCTTTCGGCCCAAGGCGAACTCGGTAGAGCGGCCCCCCAGATCGATGACCAAGGCGCTCTCCAGGTTCAGGGCTGCGCAGGCACCCAGGAAGATCAGCCCGGCCTCATCGTTGCCGGAGAGGACCTCCAGGCGCAGGTTCAGAGTGCCCAAACGCTGGGCCAGATCCCCGGGGTTGGAGCAGTCCCTCAGCGCCGCTGTTGCGCTGATCTGGCGGAGCTGGGCCCCGTGAGCGCGCGACTGGTCCTGAAAACCCGAGAGGGCCTGGGTAGCCGCATCCATGGCAGTGGGCCGCAAGCGGCCATGGTCCAGGTCCCCAAGTCGAACGCTTGCCCGTGCCACGTGCAGGGTCTCGCCGGCTGGGCTGACCACCTGTAGGTGCATGGAGTTGGAGCCCATGTCTACGACGGCTAGGTTCATGTTCTTGCCGCCAAGGCAAAGCTTGGAGGCGCAAAGAAGATGAGCTCTGCGTGGCGACGCGGGGGCAGGTCGTCCAAGCGGAAACAGGCCACGCTTGCCTCCTCGAAGGCCATGAGGCCCTCCGCGCCAATAAGACTGGCAGAGAGGCGGGACAAACCGGGCTCATGGCCGATGACCAGTGGGTCGATCAGCTCGTGTTCTCCCATCGCTCGGAGCAGATCGGGGCCGGCTTGCACCACTTCCCCCAGGACCTCCATGGGCAGTCCTGGGTAATGCTCAATCACGATCTTGGCGGTCTGCATGGAGCGCACCAAAGGGCTGCACACCACGGCGCCGGGGAGCCAGCCGCCATGCTTCAGGCCACGGACCACGTCGCTCACGATGCTGCGTCCAGGGGCGGTCAAGGGACGCGTGGCGTCGTCGCCCTGGAAGCGCTCGGACAGGCCATGACGCATCAGGGTTAGAAGCATTGGGCCCTCATGGGATCACAGGCATGGAGTCACAGACCGGCACCTTTGGGCGCGAATACGACAGCCTGTGCTTTGGCGGCCTGTACGACCGCGGCAAGCAGCTGTGGCTCAGAGTTCTTGTCGGCAATATCCCGGGCCGCGTTTAGGTAGGTCTCGGCCTGGGTGGGGTTGGCCTTGGCTTGGCAGAGGCGGGCCAAGACGCGCTCGCGTACGAAACCATCTGGCAGATTGTCAGCGCGCTCCCAACCCTCGAGAGCCAGGCCCACGGCGTCAGGATCTTGGGCGCCGGCTAGGGCGTTCGCTTTGGCGATGACCGCCGTGCATGCCTCTTGTGGGGTCTTGGCCTGGGCCAGAAGCTGCTCTAAAGGGATGGCCATGCGGCCGGCTTCTTCTGCGGCCAAGCGTGTCTGCTCCGACTCTTCCTGAAGCTGGGCATACAGTTGCCCATTCAGACCACGCAGAGCCTCCAAGCCGGGCAGATCCCCGCGGGACTTGGCCACGCGCATCGCGGCCCGCAGCACGGGCTTGGCCTCTTGTAGGCGGCCCAGCTGAAACAGGGCCTGGGCGCGCATGCCTAGCGCCGGCCCCTGGTGGGCGGGCGGCAGGGTGCCGGGATCTACGGCCGCCAAGATGGCCTCGGCTTGATCGGCCCGTCCGTGACGCAGAGCAGCAACAGCCCGGTCCAGAGCGCTGGGCTCGGGTTGTGTTGGGAAGGATCCGCTCACCGACGAGCCTTGATGGCCGCCTTGGCTACCTCGGCTTCGAGGCTGCGGGGAACCGGATGCTCGCCCGGGGTGGGGCGTTTTGCGGCTAGGTGCTCCAGGGCGCGACCCAAGAGCGCAAAGTGCAAGAGCACAGGCTCGGGGCTGCCGGCGTTGAGCACGATGTTGAGTGGGTTGCCGCTGCCGAGCACGCTGAGCCATGGGCCCTTGGAGCGCAGGCGGAAGCGAACGCAGTGGGGGCCGAGCTCGTCGCCTTCTACCGCTGCCCCGCGCAGACCGGTCACATCGATCTCGTCGCGGCCGTGGCCGGCGTTGACCAAGACTAGGTCGGAGTTGACCTTCTCCAGGGCGCTCAGGGGCAAGGCGCCCTTTTTGCCGGTGACGGTCACGGCGATGTCTGCCCGCTCCAAGCCTTCTGCGAGCTCGGGGGTGGGGAAGCCGTCGTACAGGGCGATGAGCTGGCGGATAGGGTCGATCTCCACAACCTCCACGTTGGCTCCGAACGCCCTGGCATAGGTCGCGACGCCCTGACCGGTTGGGCCGTAGCCGATGACCAAGACCCTGCGGCCGCTCAGGTGCATGCCGGTGATGTTGGTCACGCAGGGCCAGAGACCCTCGCCCACACCGTGACGGTTCTCCACGTTGTACTTGAGCTCTCCGTCGTTTATGTTCATGACGCCGAAGGGGGCTGGCCGGCGGCGCAGGCGGTTGATGCCCGTGCGCGTGATCTCCACGGCGGCGCGAATCTCGCTGGCCTGGCTGGGACGCTGCTCCAAGAGTGTGGAGATCAGCTCGTAGCCTACGTCGGCGATGAGCTCGGGGTGCGCGTCCAGAGTGGCCCGGTAGCGGTCGTTTCCATCCCGCCCGGTTTCAACCTGGATGCCTTGCTGGCGCAGCAACTCAACCACGCCGGGGTCTGTGGTGGCCTCGTTCGCGGCACAGACCACCCAGGTGCCCCCGCCCAGAGCCAGCTCTCGCACAAGGGCCGCTGTCAGTGTGGTCAGGTGGGCGTTGACTGCCACGGTCATCCCTTCCCACGGGCGCTTTGCAGCCCAACGCAGGCCTAGCTGAGGCAAGAGGGGGAAGAAGGTGTTGATGCGGGCCACTTCTGCTGCGGCTGCGGTTGCACGGTCCATGCAGGCTCCTGATGCGGGATCTTACCCCGCCAGAGGTCACCGGGCCGCCTGGATTTACTCTCGGCGCCTGGGTGTTGGGGCACACTGTCGTGAACCCTGGAGCTCCTAATGAACAAGTCTCTCCCCCTTCTTGCAGCTGTCGCCGTCGGTGCCCTGTCCCTTTTGGCTATTCAGTCTGTCAGCACCCCTGCCCAAGCCGGTGCAGGAACCCTGTGCGAGTTCCGCATATTCCAGGCCCACGACCCCACCCGGCCCGCCCAGGTTCAGGTCGACGAAGGATGGAAGGTGGTTGGGGCAGGACGCGGCCCCCATCTGAGCGGTGAGGCGATGGGCGTGGTGGTCTGCCGTTGAGGAAGGCCCTGGTGTGCCGCTAGTGGAGCGACACGGTTTCGATCCGTGCGAGAGCATGGCCGGGGCGATACCTAGGGCGACCAAAAATCAGGAGTCCCCCCGTGGCTGACAACTTCAAGGTCGCAGACCTCTCTCTCGCCGAGGCCGGCAAGCTCAAGATCGAGTGGGCCGAAGCCCGCATGCCTGTGATGGCTGCCCTGCGCGAAAAGTACAGCAAGACCAAGCCCCTGGCTGGTCAGCGTATCGCCGGCTGTCTGCACGTCACCAAGGAAACCGCTGTCCTGATCCGCACCTTGGCTGCTGCTGGCGCCGAGATCTCCTGGTCGGGCTGCAACCCCCTGAGCACCAGCGATGAAATCGCCGCCGCTCTGGCCGCCGAAGGCATCTCCATCTACGCATGGCACGGCCTGAACACCGAGGAGTTCTACTGGTGCATCGACCGCACTTTGGACTTCAAGCCCACACTGACCTTGGATGACGGCGCCGACCTGATCACCCGCGTTCACACCCATTACCCCGAGCTTGCTGCCGGCGTGATCGGCGGAACTGAGGAGACCACCACCGGTGTTCACCGTCTGCGTGCCATGGCCAAGGCCGGCGCTCTCAAGTACCCAGTCAT
Source organism: Cognaticolwellia sp. (assembly GCA_047621545.1). Lineage (GTDB taxonomy): Bacteria > Myxococcota_A > UBA796 > UBA796 > CAJQPC01 > CAJQPC01. The sequence continues at coordinate 10,071 of JBLHMA010000126.1, forward strand.
GGCCATCAACGATGCCCAGACCAAGTGGGACTTTGACAACGTCTACGGCACCGGCCAGTCAAGCCTGGACGGCATTATGCGCGCCACCTCCGTGCTGCTCGCGGGCAAGAACTTCGTCGTCTGTGGCTTTGGCCACTGCGGCAAGGGCGTCGCCATGCGCGCCAAGGGCATGGGCAGCCATGTCGCCGTGACCGAGATCCAGGCCACCGCTGCACTCAAGGCCACCTTGGAAGGCATGCAGGTCAAGACCATGGAGGAGGCCGCTTCTTGGGGCGACATCTTCATGACCGCCACCGGCATGAAGGACATCATCACGGGCAAGCACTTCGACGTGATGCGTGATGGCGCCATCGTCTGCAACACCGGTCACTACGACTGCGAGATCAACCTGGGTGAGCTCGAGGCGCGCGCCAAGAGCAAGCGCACCGTGCGCGACAACCTGGAAGAGTACGTCATGCAAGACGGACGTCGCATCTACGTCATCGGCCAGGGCCGCTTGGTGAACTTGTCGGCCGCTGAGGGTCACCCCTCCGAGGTGATGGACATGTCCTTCGCCAACCAGGTGCTGGGCATGGTTCACATCGCTGAGCAGGGCAAGGATCTGGAGATCAAGGTGCACGACATCACCGACGAGCAGGACCAGATGCTCGCGCTGACCAAGCTGCACACCATGGGCCTCAAGATCGACACGCTCACCCCCGAGCAGGTCATCTACCAGGACGAGTACCTCGAAGGGACTTGATCCTTCTGGCGCTTGTGCCTTGAACACAGGTCGGTCCTTCGGGGCCGGCCTTTGTTGTTTGTGGACTCCGTGCTCTGGGACAGCGATGTCGTGGAACGCTGACCTCGGATGAGTCAAGTTGCTGAAATTAGGTGTTGGCACGCCCCCTGCATCGACGTCTTGCACCACCCGAGGTCACCATGCTCTCCCTTCTGCTCTCCCTCGCATCGTCCGACGCTCAAGCCTGCAGCCCCATGCTCTCCGAAGAGGTGCGCAGTTTCCCGGAGTGGGGTGCTCGAGGGATTGGAGTGGACAGTCGGATCCTGCTGCAGATCGGCGTGGACCGCCTGGACGACCCCGATGGCTTGGACCTAGATGTGCGCGACGCCAAGGGGGAGCCGATCGCCGGCCAGGTCGAGGTCATCTTCAGCGTGGCCACGTACCCAAGCCTGGTGAGTCTCAGCTTTGTACCCGAGACCGAGCTGCCCGCCGACAGCGAGATTCGGGCTACTGCCATTGGGGTGCGTGAGGGCGATGAGCTGGAGCCCGCTAGCGTGCTCTTCGAGACCGGCTCTGTGCAAGCGGAGCGCAGCATCGCGGATGTTGAGCTGATGAGTTGGGCCTTGATGCCTCAGGACGAGTGTTGGGGGGAGCGGGACGAGGTGGCGTTGACCATCTACGGTCCCGGAACGGGCGAGGCGGTCTACGCCTTCGCCGTGGACCAAGCCGGCGAGCCCACGGAGGAGATCTTGGGTGTCTTTTTGGCCGACGACCAGGTCCAGGCCATCCTCACACTTCCGGTCGAGGCCACCTGCATTGCCATCGTGACCGAGCAAGCCGATGGATTTCAGGAAGCGCCCCTCATCCTGTGTGAGGATCAGATCTGGGACGGTGAGTTGATCTGCGGCACAGGCGACGGTATTTTCCGTGGCGGCTGCTCTACTGGCGGTGCCCCTGCTGGGCTGTTTGCTGGCTTGATCGGCTTGCTGGGCTTGGTGCGTCGGCGCCGCGCCGGCCCTGTCTCCTGACGCGGCTGGCCAGTGGGTTACGCTTCTGCGCCAACGACAAGCAGGAGAGCCCACATGGCCAACCCCGTCGCCGTCTTCGACACCTCCGAAGGCACCATCCGCGCTGAGATCTACGAGGCTGAGATGCCCATCACCGCGGGCAACTTTATCAAGCTCATCGAGAAGGGCTACTACGATGGCTTGCACTTCCACCGGGTCATCCCCGGCTTTATGTGCCAGTTCGGTTGCCCCAAGTCCAAGGACCCGAACAGCCGTGCCGCCGGTACCGGTGGCCCCGGCTACAACATCCAAGACGAGTTCCTGGAGACCGCCAAGTTCAGCAATGAGCCCGGCACCCTGAGCATGGCCAACACCGGGAGTCCAAACTCCGGTGGCAGCCAGTTCTTCTTGAACACCACCCACAACGCCTTCCTGGACTGGTTCGACCGCAGCACCCCCAGCCAGCACCCCGTGTTTGGCAAGGTGACGGAAGGAATGGACGTGGTCAAGAAGCTCGAGGGCTTCGGCAGTCGTGCTGGCGCCACCTCCAAGCCACTCAAGATGAACAGCGTTACCCTCGAGCGCTGAGCACACCCCCGTGTGGATACAGGGAGGCTTCCTTTTTTTTGGGGGCCTCCCTGTTTTCGTTTAGGGTTTCCACCTGCAAAAGGTGAGTAGTGGACTGGAACGACCTGAAGCACTTCTTGGCGTTGTCTCGCACCGGCTCCGTACGGGCCGCGGGGGCCTCGCTCGGCGTCAGTCATTCCACCGTGCTTCGTCGGGTTCGGGCCTTGGAGACGGAGCTTGGCACCCGGCTCTTTGATCGCTCGCGCGATGGCTACACTCTGACTCTGGCAGGTCACGAGATGGTGGTCACAGCCCAGGGCATGGAGTCCCAGGTCGCGGAGCTGGCTCGCAGCCTGAGCGGAAGGGACGAGCGCTTCGCCGGTCCAGTGGTCCTGACCTGCTGCGACGTGTACATCTCGGAGCTGCTGATTCGGGAGCTCACGCCCTTCTTTGCCGAGTACCCC
>JBLHMA010000127.1:0-12763 GCA_047621545.1 Cognaticolwellia sp.
AGCCAGCGCCTTGCACGGGCCATCTCGTCTGGAGAGAACAGGCAGATGTAGTAGGCCAGGGAGACCCAAGAGAATGGGCCAACTTCCATGACAGCCCAGATGCCGATGTGCAGACCCACGCCGATGAGCGCGTAGAGGCTGCGAAAGTCGATGAAGTTGAAGAACTTGCGCAAGAAACCACGACTCTTGGGCTTGCGTCGAAACATGAAGGCGAGGAGCAAAAAAGGTGCGCCGATCTCCCAGAACCACGTCAAGCCCGTGGCTGCTTGCGTTAAGGGATAGAAGTAGGCCACCCAGGACATGTCCGCGCGTTGCCAGCTGGGCTGCTGCATAATGTAGTAGAGTGCCGACCACTCTCCGCCAGGAACCCAGTAGAAGCTGAGTTTTTGCATGCCGGTGGCCCAGTAGACCAGTACGATCTGGAAGATGGCCATCCAGCGGGGAAAGGCGTAGACGGGCGTGTCATCGCGCCAAGCGCCGGTGCGAATGCGGCAGTCCACCGACAGGGTGCGCGTTGCCGGTGTGAGCAGCAGCAAGAACACCGCGGAGCTCAACAGCTCGTCGTAGCTGCCTGAGGCCTGGCTGTTAAAGTCTGTCGCCGCCGTAAAAGTCCACAGGTAGGCGAAAATCATCAAGCGGCCGCCGGCCCCAATGGTGACCAAAAAGGCCGTGACCAGTGCGGCGATGCTCATGCCCCAGACCATCTTGGGGCTTGTGCCGCCTAGCCACTCCACCAGGAAGTTGCCGCGTTTTAGAGATCGGTAGCCGCCATCGGCCACGTCCATCCACACATCGTCAACCACCCCGTGCAGCATGACGGTCGCGATGGTGTAGACCCCACAGAGGCCCAAGGCGATGCGGAAGAGCGCCAGAGCGCGGGGGTGTTCCTGGGTCGAGAACAGGGCGACCAAGCGGGACCATGCATTCATCGGTACTTCGCCAAGGGCTGCACGCGCTCCAAGATGACCTTGGGGGCCGGGCGCGTGTCGGTCTTGACCTGTTCGGGGGAGGCGGTCTTGTACTTCTGAAAGCGTGTGCGCACGTGACTGGCTTGGGGGAAGTCTACGGCTGCCCGTGTGCCCACCCAGGTCTGGAAGCTGCGGTAGGTCTTCACGTAGCTGGACCAAGAGAAGCGGAAGATCGCCGAGCGGAATCGGTCGTGGTCCAGTGCTCGGCCCTGCCAGTTGTGCTTGGGGTCTCGGGCGATGTACGCGGCTTGCCACTCCTCGTCGATCTTGACGTGGATCTCCAGCTTGGCTGGGAAGCGGTGGGGCGCGACGAACATGCGCCAGGACTGCGTTGTGCCTGTGTATCGGTAGTAGGGCTTGAGGGGCTTGAGCAGCGTCGTCCGGCCCTCTGTGTACTGGACGGCGACCTTCCAGAGCTCGTCTTCGAGTTCATCCTGACTCACGTCCACACCCCAGCCGTTCAAGCGGCCGGTCCAGGCGGCGAACTCCTCTTGTACGGTGGGGTCCTTCCAGGCCGCGCGCTTCATCGCGCCACCCGGCGCTGGAAACGCCATCAGGAAGATGGCGGTGACATGGAAGAGCACCAGCACCACCCGCAGGTGTGCGCCGATCTTGGAGGCGAGACTGGCGCCCTCCGAGCTCATGCCGAGGTGGCATCCCCAGTGGGTGCGGACTCAAAGCGCATGGCGCCCTGGGGCAAGAAGTACAGGATGTCCATGCTGCCTCCCGAAACGGTAGGAACATGCCAAGAGTTGGGGGGGTAGATCGTCCAGCCTGGCGCATTGCCATCGAAGCTCGGGTCTCCGGATACTGTAAAGCAAAGGTCGAATTCGCCCTTTGGGTGGGTGTGTCCAGGTCCTGGGCCGTTCATGTGCACCGCGTCGATACTCATGTTTCCGCTCATTGGGTCACTGGCCTTGGCCACGCGCGAGTAGCGCACCTCTCCAGCTTCTCGGTCACAGAGCCAGCCCTCTTCGACGCCGATTCTAAAGAATGCAGCCAGCTCCGAGAGCTTGTCTACCGGGTGCCGCTCATTGAGCACGGCCAGAGCAGCCTCTGGATCACGGGTGTCCAGCGAGGCCAAGGTGTCCAAGATGGGCTTGAGTGCTGCGATCAGCGCGTTTCGTTCGGCCATGCGTCTCTCCGGGCGTCGTCGCTTTACCGGAGTGAGCCCAGTGGGGCAAGGCTCAGGCTGCTCCCCCTGCTTTGAGCCTTTGCGGCGCGAAGCGTGGCTGTTGCAGGCCGGCGAGCCAAGCGTCCAAGGCCGACTCCAGGTCCCGGGTCAGCGGGCTCTCTTGGACTATGTCTCTGCAGCCGTGGGGGTCGGACTTGCGGTCGAAGAGCTGAAGTGCCTTGGGCCTCTCTCTTCCCAGTCCATGGGCAACAAGGCGGTGCTGTTGGGTCGCCACCATGCTCAGGTCCACGCCACGCCCGCTCGCCATCATCGAAAATTGTTCCGACGGACCAGGCTCAAGCCCCATCAAGGCCGTCGAGAGGTCCTTGCCGCTGATCGCTTGTCCGTCCGGCAGCAGGGGAGGCATCTCCCAACCCGCCAAGTTCATCAAGGTAGGAAGCATGTCCACGCCGGCCAGCAAGACTTCGCTCTCGGTGCCTGCTGGAAGCGCGTTTGGTGCTCGGATGATGGTGGGAACGCGCACGCTCCCGGGGTGCATGGTGCCCTTGAACCACAGACCGTGCTCCCCGAGCTGCTCGCCGTGGTCCGAGATGTACGCCACGACCGTGTCTTCGGCCAAGCCCAGGTCTTCCAGACGGTCGAGAATGGCCCCAACCTGCGTGTCGATGTAGTCGATTCCGCCATAGTAGCGGGCTCTGCAGACCGCGACCTGCTCCGGCGTCATGGCGTCCCAACCGTAGCGAGAGGCGCGCTCGCGGTCCCGGCGGGTCATGGCTTCAGGGAGCACGGGGGTGTCGATGAGTTCCAAGGCGTAGCGGTAGTAATGACGCCGCGGCAGCGTCCAGTAGTGGTGGGGTTGTCGAAAGCTGCAGTAGATCAGCCAGGGGCGATCGGTCGGGGCCTGCTCCAGCTCCTGGTGGGTCAAGGCGGCGATGCGCTCGTCGGGCAGCAGGCTGGCATCGTCCAGGGGCATGCCCCAGAAACGTTGGTCTTTCTTGGCGAGAGCCTTCCACACTGCCTCGTCCTCTGGGTCCAGGCGCCCGGGAGGTCGACTGGATCTCAGCGCTTTTTGCAGCTCGGTGATGTACCAGATGTCCGAGGTGTTGCCGGCATCGAAACGCTGGAATCCCGCGCACGAGGACAGGTCTTCCTGTCCGTTGTTTAGGTGCATCTTGCCGAATCCTGCGGTGTAGATCCCAGCGTCGCGGGCCGCCTCCACCAGGGTTGGATGCCGGGGATCAAAGACAAAGCCGTTTCCCAGCTGGCCATGTTCTGAGGGGAGCAGTCCGGTCAAGAGGCTCTGGCGGGCTGGAGCACACAGGGGCGCAGAGGCCACCGACTGGGTCAGGCGCATCCCCTGTGCTGCGAGGCTGTCCAATCTGGGCGTCTGAAGCACCGGGTGGCCGGCGCAGGACATCGCGTCGTGGCGGTGCTCGTCACTGCTGATGATCAGCAGGTTCTTACGCTGCCGTTTTCGGGCGTGGGCTGGCTTGGAGGTGGCGGTGATGGAAGCCAGTCCCGTAGCTGCAAGTCCCTTGAGCAACTCTCGTCGTGTCGGCATGCGTCACCCCTGGGGGGACACTGTAGCACAGCTGTTCCGTGACTGTCACCTGAGAGGTGTCAGGCTTTCAATTGCACCAAGCCGCGCTCCGCAAAGAGCTGGAACCAGAAGGCGATCTGCTCTCCCAACTCTGCCTCCGTGCATAGACCGGCCTGCAGTACTGCGCCCACGGCTTGCTCCAAGCCCAGCTCAATGTGCTCTAGCAAGGCCAAACAGGCGGGCGCCACTTCCAGGTGCCGCACGCGTCGGGCTTTGCGGTAGACAATCACGTGAAAGGGGCCTTGGACCAAAGGGTCAGCGCTCTGTCCACTCAACGCCTGGGCCCGAAAGTGGTGGACCGAGTGCTGCAGGGTCATCAAGCGAACCGCAGGCGAGGTCACCAAGTCCGGCATTCCGCCCAGAGCTGCCGGGTCCAGGGGCACCGGCTCGGCAGCGAAGAAGATCTCCTGAACGGCGTGATCCAGGCGGGCCATCTCTTGCTGAGCCAGAGGGGCACCCTGGCGGGCCAGCCAGTTCTCTAGTCGGTCCGCGAGGTGGTCCAGGGACCAGGACCGGGGTGGGCATTCCATCAGATAGCGCGTAAAGAGGGGAGCGATTTCAGGCCCGACCAAGGCCGCAAGACCCGGGGCATCTTGGTTTAGGGCTGGTTGGATGCGTAGGCGGAACTGCCGTGCGTAGACCCCCAGCTGCGCGTCTCCGCTCAGGCTCTCGCTACCTGCGAACAGGGCGCCATCCAGAGGTGCGGCACCTCGGATCATCTCCAGCAAGGTGCTCTGCCAGTCGGGGGGCAGATCAGAGCGCATGGAGGCGGTCCCGGGCCGACTTGGCCTCGGCTGCGAGGCGATCGAAAGAGGGGATGTGCTCATCCCATTCGATGAGGGTGCTCACCGGGCCCCGCATTGCGACGAATGCTTCGTACAGCGCCCAGACCTCGTCGCAGACCGGTCCATCGTGTGTGTCCAGACGGTGGGTCGGGGTGATGCTGTGTCCGGCGAGGTGCACCTGTACAACGCGCTCCAGGGGAAGCTGGGTCAGGTAGTCGGCGGGCTCAAAACCGTGGTTGCAGGCGGAGACAAAGACGTTGTTTAGGTCGAGCAAGATCGCGCAGTCGGCCCGGTCGGCGATGCGCTGTAAAAACTCCGCCTCTGGCATGGCGCTGGCCTTGAAGGTGGCGTACGAACTCAGGTTCTCTACGGCAAAGGGTCGCCCGAGCCGTTGCTGAAGGGCGTCAATGCGGGTGGCTACATGCTCGATTATCTGCGGAAGGTAGGGCAGAGGGAGCAGGTCGTGACTGGCCACGCCGCCGGCCCGTGTCCAACAGAGATGGTCGCTGACCCAGGGTGGGTCCAACTCCTTGACCAGACGCAGCAGGCGCCGGGTGTGCTCCGGATCCTCTTCTCCTCCCAGGTTGGCGCTCACTCCGTGAGGCACCACAGGGTAGTTGGCTGCGAGGCGCTCCAGGAAGCTGGCTGGTGAGCCGCCGTCGCCCATGAAGTTCTCAGAGATGACCTCGAACCAATCCATCGCTGGACGGGTCTCCACTACTAGGCTGTAGTGGGGCACTCGAAAACCTACCCCGACTCCCAGCATGGGAACTGAGAATCGGGGTCGGATGTTCTCTACTCGTCGGATGGGCAAGCAGCCTTGTCGGCCATGGTGCAGCAGCCACCATTGCCCTTGCAGTCGTTGGCGCCAGTGCAGCTGTTGGCACCCTCGACGTGACAGCCGCCTTGGCCCTTGCACTCGTTCATGCCCTTGCAGGCATGCTCGGGGATGGTGGCGGGCTGCTCGGCATCGCCCATGGCCATGGCCTCTGGGGCGGCCTCCTCGGCAGCAGCTTCTTCTGGAGCTTCTTCTGGAGCTTCTTCTGGAGCTTCTTCTGGAGCTTCTTCTGGAACTGCAGAAGGTGCGGCTGCCCCGGCTGCCTCTACAGCTGGAATTGGCTCAGGCATTGTGGCGCCTTTGCAGGCGACAAGGGATCCGGCCATGAGTCCGGAGAGGGCCGCCATGGCCAAGGTCTTCTGAATATTCATCGGGTAACTCCATTGAGGGTGGCCAGCTCTGCCAGCGCACGTCGTACTTCAACACGAACCATCTTCTTTCGCCAGGTGCTGGCCCATACATGAGTCGCAAGGGGGAAGGCTTGTGAGAACGCGGCTTGCGCGATCGCCTCTATGTCTGCGTCCAGCATGCTGCCCTGGATGCCAGTGACCCGCTGGGGTCTCGGACCCAGACTGCTCAACACAACGCCATCGGCGCTCGCGGCGACCAGGAGCATTGGGTAGTCGATCGCCGCGCGGGCGCGCACCTTGCGGTGTACGGTCAGGCCGGTCGGCGTGGGGATGTGCACGGCCACCAGTATTTCGTCGCTCTCTATGAGCAGTCGTGGACCGCGGTCGGACTCCTCTCGGCCATCTTCTCCGTACAGGTCCTCCACTAAGATGCGTCGGCTTCCGCGTACGCTGGCCAACTCGGCCTGGGCTTCGAGCAGGATCAAGGTGGGTACGGTGTCCGAAGAGTGGGCGGCGTAGCAGCCCTTTCCCTTGGGGGCGATGTGGCAGATGCCCGCCGAGTCGCACTTCAGACAGCCGCTCGCGGTTGTAGCACCGGCGGTCCCAGCGCCGAGCGCCTCACGCCAAAACTGGCTCTGGTTGTAGAAGCGACAGCGGGTGTCCAGGAGCAGGTTGCCACCTAAGGTCGCCATGTTCTGGAGAGTGGGAGTTGCCACGGTCCTACAAGCAGCGACGAGTCCCGGCGCCAGCTTGGCAAGGCGTGCATTTCGTCCCAGCTCCGTCAGCGAGGTCATGGCGCCCACTCGGATGCCGCTCTGCTCATCCACAGAGATCCCATAGAGGGCCTGTACGCCGGCCAAGTGGATGACGTCCTTTGGTGTGAACAGACCCTGTTTCATGGAGGGGACCAGGTCGGTGCCGCCGGCCAAGATACGGGCCTTGGGAATGTCCGCGCGCAGGCGCAGGGCTTGGGTAAGCTCAGCGGGGCGGTGCAGGTCGAATTCGGGAAGCGGTAGCATCAGCGGGCCTCCTTCGCGTCACTTCGGGCCTTTCGCTCAATGGCCGTCAACACCAAGTCCGGCGTGAAAGGAGCGGTCTCCATCCGCACGCCGACGGCGTCGAAGATGGCGTTTGCAATGGCGGGCACAGTTGGCAGCTGGGGGCCCTCACCAGCCTCTTTTGCGCCACGAGGTCCCTCTTTGTCCATGGACTCCACCAGGATGGAGTGGATGTTCGGGGTCTCGTGCAGGGTAGGGATTTTGTACTCCAGGATGGAGGCGCTCTTGTGCAGCGGCCCCCGTCGGGACATGGGCCCGGTGAAGTTGTGGTCCTCCAAGATGGCCTCGCCCACGCCCATGTATACACAGCCTTCCAGCTGACCTTCCACGATGACCGGGTTCAGTGCCTTGCCACAGTCATGGGCGCACCAGATATCCAGGACACGGACGATGCCGGTCTCCGGGTCGACCTCCACCTCGGCCACCTGTGCGGTGAAGCTGTAGGCCGGTGAAGGGCCCACGCTCTGGCGGCGGAAGCGAGAGCCGATCTTAGGAGGTGTGTAATAGCCGGTAAAGCCCAGGGTTCCGTGCTCTTGCTCAGCCCACTCAACGGCCTGCGCGAACGAGGCCACGATGGGCTCGCCGTCAGCGTTCATGCCGCCATGTATTTGGCCGCCCTCAAAGTGCACCGCGTCGACCTCCCAGCGCTTGAACAGGGTCTGCTCAATGGCTGCCTTGAGTTTCTCCGCCGCGCGCACCGCTGCGTTGCCAGCAAAGAAGGTCACACGGGAGCTGTAGGAGCCCAGGTCTACCGGCGTAAAGTCGGTGTCCGCTTCCAATACCCGGCAGTCCTGGGGCTTGATGCCCACGGTGTCCGCCACGATCTGGGCGAGCATATGGTTGCTCCCTTGGCCAATGTCTGCGGTGCCGCTGAAGATGGCGATGCGTCCGCTGCGGTCCGCGCAGATCTGTACCGCGGACTGAGGCAGCTCCGAGGCGTAGATCGCATGCAAGGCGCCGCACATGTAGGCGCTGGCCGCGATGCCGATGCCGCGGTTGGGCGGCAGCTTGCCCACCTTCTCCTCAAAGCCGCTGGCCTTGACCACGGCGTCGATGCACTCGTTGAGAGCGACGGAGGTGATGCGTAGGCCGTTGCTGGTCTCGGTCTCGGGTTGCACCGAGTTGATGGAGCGCAGCTTGGCCGGGGACATGCCGATCTCAAGCGCGAGGCGGTCCAGGTGCTGCTCCAATGCGAAGCGTGGCTGAATGGCACCATGGCCTCGCTTGGGCCCACAGGGTGGGTGATTTGTGTAGCAGCGATGGCTCTCAAAGCGCCAGTTGTCGAGCACGTAGGGGAGGGGAAGAAACACCCCGAAATAGTAGGCAGTCACCACGCCGTAGCTGGCGTATGCCCCACCTTCTGCCCAGGCCTTAAAGTCGGCTGCGGTGATCTTGCCGTCTTTGGTGATGCCCATCTTGAGCCACATCTTGGTGCGGTGGCGTCCGCGGTGGGCGTAGAAGACCTCCTCGCGGTCCAGGATGATCTTGACGGGTTTACCGGTTCGGATGGCCAGTTCTGCGGCGCAGAGTTCATTGGCGAAGGGGTCAGACTTTCCCCCGTAGCCGGCGCCCACGTGCGGCTTGATCACGCGAATGTCCTGCATGCGGCGCTGGAGCACACGGCCCAGGATGCGGTGCAGGTAGTGGGGGATTTGGGTGGAGGAGTAGAGGCTGAGCAGGCCGTCGGCTGTCACCTCGGCCAGGGCAACCTGGGTCTCCAGCGGCACGTGTGTTGAGCCGGGGTAGTCGTACTCGGCCTCCAGGATGACATCGGCCGCCTCAAAGCCGGCGTCGGCGTCCCCGTAGCGCTGACGCACCCGCCGCAGCACGTTGGAAGCCTTGCGCCGTCCGTCGTGAAGGAGGGGCTTGTCGGGGTTCATGGCGTCTTCGATCGAGAGCACTGCCTCGAGCACCTCGTACTCGACCACAATGGCGCGGGTTGCGCGAACTGCTGTGGCGCGGTCGACGGCGGCTACACAGGCCACCTCCTCGCCCACAAAGCGTACCTTGTCGACGGCCAATGCGTGCTCGTCCATGGCCACGGGGATCACGCCGTAGTTCACCGGGAGATCCTCGCCGACCAACACAGCGTGAACACCCTCGATCGCTAGGGCTGGGGCGGTGTCGATGGACACAATGCGAGCGTGGGCGTGAGGGCTGCGCAGAAAGGCTCCGTGCAGCATGCCTGGGCGACTCATGTCGTCGGTGAACAGAGCACGGCCGGTGATCTTGTCCATGCCGTCGATCTTGGCGTTGCCGCTCTTTGAGCCTCCGGACGTGGTGCCTGCTGGTGCGATGTCTTCGGCCGGGGCACTGCCGCTCTTGGGGCTCATAGGTCCCTCGCAAAGGTGGGCTTGGGGGGCTGGGCTGGTCGCCCATTTCGACGCTCTCGCGCATCGATGGCCGCGCTAAGAATCTTGGTGTAGCCAGTGCAGCGGCAGATGTTCGACCCAAGAACGCGGCGGATTTCTTCTTCCCCTGGGTCAGGTTGCTCCTCGAAGAGGGCCTCGAGCACGAGCACGATGCCTGGTGTGCAGTAGCCACACTGGGCCGCAACATGCTCATGGAAGCACTGCTGGACGGCCGTGGGTTCGCGTCCAGCCACCCCCTCGATGGTCTGCACCGACTTGCCTTCTATGGATGCCGCCAGCGTGATGCATGAGAGCACTGGGGCCCCATCCACGCGCACAGTGCACGCGCCACAATCGCCCACGTCACAGCCGTGTTTGCTGCCGGTGTAGCCCAGATCTTCCCTTAGAAAGTCCAACAGACTTCGGTTGGGAGCAATGAGCTCGGTCTTGGAGGTGCCGTTTAGGCGGCAACGCAGGATGATTGGGTCGGCCATGTTGTGAAAGCTAACCGACGCGAGGACAGCGAATCAGCTCTGGTCGATCACCTGGGCCAAGATCTCACGAAGCGCTGTCGGGTCGAAGGGCTTTCGCAGCAGTGGACCAGGAAGTTTGCCGAAGGAATATTCGTCGCCATCTGCGAAGGCGCCGCCGGACATGAACACGGTCCGTCGACTCAGACTCATGGACGTAAGGCTCGCCACAATACCTTGTGGGCCAGCGTCTCCAAGATGGAGATCGCACACCACTGCGCATGGCGCGGAGATGCGGATCAGGCTCTCCGCTTCGCTCAGACTGCTGGCCCCCTGTACCTCGTAGGTGCGGCCTAGCAGGCGCACAAGGGTCTTGAGAACAACATCTTCGTCTTCAACGATGATGACTCTATGGCGGGCTTTTTCAGGCAATGCATCCACGTGGTTCATTGTACTACTGACCCATTCAACAACGACTTGCCGTTACATCCCAGTAAATTGACCTGACTCCGTGCTCGCCTCAGAACTTGACGGCAGCCTCGCGAGGGGGTTTGGTGGGTCATGCTTCTCTTGATCTCATTGGCCTGTACAGGCGAACCCCAGGACACCGACAGGGGTACTCTGGTGGACACTTCCACTGGCCAGGACACGGGTGACACGGGTGACACGGGTGACACGGGTGACACTGGAACGGAGGAGCCCAAAGACCGCGATGAAGACGGCTTTGACGAGACCGTCGATTGCAATGACATCGACCCCGACATTTTCCCAGGCGCCACCGAGACTTTCGATGGCGTGGACCAGGACTGCGATGGCACGGTGGACGCATCTGGGGAGTACAGCGCGGTCATTGAGATCTCTGCGTCCGGCTGGTTTGAAGGAGAGCGTCACGACTTTGAACTGAGCTGCCCAGCCACCATGTCGAGGGACTTGGTTGACTTTGAGATGGAGGTCGTCTGCGTGACGCCATCGACAGACTACTGGGGAACTCTACTACTAGGGGAAATACTTACAATCACCCCCAAGGACCCCTATCTCTGGGACCTGGAAAAATGGGAAGGGCCCATCATCGTGGCCAGCTCCAACGGCTGGGACACGCTCGGGGATGGGACCTTGGTGTGGCAGGACATGAACACTGCGCGTCTGACGGTGGACCTGGACACCCAGTACTTGGACATGAGCGGGACCGGTAAACTCAGGCGACCCTGACCCGCCCCAAAGCACAGCCCAGAGGGCTGAAGGCTCGCGCGGACAAATCCCACACAGAGAAAGGGCCTGCCTCCGTATCGGAATCAGGCCCTTTCTTGTTCAGCTTGGTGCGTCTCGCTTAGAGACGTACGTATTCAAAGTCCATGCTCTGTCGGTTGATGCCGCGCTGCGGCGCTGCGATCCAGTGGGCCATCTGGCCAGGCTCAGTGACCGGCACCATCAGAGACTTGACGTAGGCGCGGTCCTCGTCGGTCGGCAGCCAGTCGTCTTTCTTGGCTGCGAACTCATCATTGCTGATGGGCTCTCCCTGGGGGTTGAATTCCTGGGTGGCGTAGATGCCTTGGCGGCGGAAGAACCGGTTGCTGGGCAGCTCTACCTGAAAGTCCACATCCTGCTTCTTGAGCATGCGGTTCCAGCGCTTGAGCACACGTTGGCAGTCGGCCATGTAGTCCTGTCGCAGCACTTCGTTCATGGCATTCCGCAGGGGGATGTCCTCCACGCCCATCTTGCCGTTCTCGACCACGGGCATCTGGTAGAACTGGTTCATGGCGGTGTGCTCGCTGTGGTCCGCTGCCTCACGCCAGCGACCCTTCAGGCCGGTAGAGAAGTAGTCGGCCGAGTTCGAGCTGATCTCGCTTCCGAACAGGTCGAGGCTGTAGCCAAACCAGTAGTTGATCCACTTCTGGACCGTCTGCAGGTCAATGCCACCCTGGTTGCGTGCGTCGCCGTTGGGGTCCAGCTTGGTCAGCTCTGCCGCGCGGCGCAGCACCCGCTCAATGCCACTCTCTCCCACGCTGAGGTGGTGGGCCTCCTCGGTGAGCATGAAGCGGCAGGTCCGAGAGAGGGGGTCAAAGGCGCTCTCAGCCAGTGCACCCAGCTGGTACTTGCCGTCCCGGTCGGTGAACATGGTGAAACAGAAGAAGGTCAGCCAGTCGCTGCAGGGCTGGTTGAAGGCGTCCAGGATCCTGGGCTTGTCTTCGTCTCCGGAGCGGCGGGCCAAGAGCTCCTCGGCGTCTTCGCGTCCATCACGTCCAAAGTATGCATGAAGCAGGTAGACCATCGCCCAGAGGTGACGTCCTTCCTCGACGTTGACCTGGAACAGGTTGCGCATGTCCATCAGGCTGGGGGCCGTCTGGGCCAGGAGGCGCTGCTGCTCCACCGAGGCGGGCTCGGTGTCTCCCTGGGTCACGATGATGCGGCGCAGTGCGTTGCGGTGCTCTCCCGGAACCTCTTGCCAGACGGGCTTGCCCGCGTGGTCTCCGCCAGGAATGACCCGGTCCTTTTCGCGGTCCGCCAGGAAGATGCCCCAGCGGTAGTCGGGCATTTTGACGTGGTCAAAGACGGCCCAACCACCAGGCTCGGTGCTCACTGCGGTGCGCAGGTAGACATCCTTGGCCTGGTATCCCTCGGGCCCCATGTCTTTCCACCAGTCCAGAAAGGCCGGCTGCCATCGTTCCAGAGCCCGCTGAAGACGACGGTCGTTGTCTAGGTCAACGTTGTTGGGGATCAGAGATTGGTAGTCGATAGAGGCCATGTTGAGCTCCGAGACGTGAGGTTGAGGGGCTGGTCGAAAGCGTGGTGCTTCGAGAGAAAAAATCAGGTGCGGCGGAAGTCAAAGTCGGGGCGCTCTGGCTGACCGTAGAGGGTCAGGGCGCCGGACTCACCGACTGCGTTGGGGCGCTGGAAGATCCAGTTCTGCCATGCAGTCAAACGGCCAAAGATACGGTTGTCCATACCCTCTGCACCGGTGAATCGCAGATTCTGCTCCATGCCGGTCAGTGCATCTGGAGAGAGGGAGACCCGCTCTTCGATGGCGATGCGGACCTCGTCCTCGTAGTCGATGTCGTCGAGAGACAGGGTCACCAAACCCAGCTCCTCGGCGTCCTCGGCCTCAATGGGGGAGGCTTTCAGGGCCTTGGCCACGCTCGCGGGTTCGCCATAGAAGCGGTTCTCCAAGCGCGTTAGGCCGTTGGCCATCGGGAAGGGGCCACCCGTGTCG
>JBLHMA010000128.1:0-12741 GCA_047621545.1 Cognaticolwellia sp.
GGTGATCTGGTCATCTCGGTGGACACCGCGGACCGCCAGGCCCAAGACCGAGGCCATGCACTCCGAGACGAGCTGCGCATCTTGATGGTGCACGGCCTGCTACACCTGCTCGGCTATGACCACGAGACCAGCCAAGAGGACCTCCTGGAGATGGCCGAAGCGGAAGGCCGCCTCATGGACAAGCTGGACTGGCAGGGGAGCGGACTCATCGAGCGGGTTACGGGGCCCAGCACTTAGGAGAGTGAAATGGGCCCCGAAGAGATCCGCACCCGCATGAACGTGGCAACCGACAAGGTGTCCCAGCTGCGGAGGCATCTTTGACGTTGCTGGAAGGCTGCGTGAAATAGCGGACTACGACAACCAGTCCAGCAACCCCGAGTTCTGGAACGACCAAGTTCGTGCCCAGAAGATGCTGCGAGAAAAGGCCGGGCTTGAGCGCGTGGTCAAGGACTGGCAAGCGCTCGCGGACGCAGTCGAGGAGGTTGATACCTCCTTAGATCTTGCAGCGGAGTGCGAAGGTGACGAGGCCCAGGAGCTTGTGGACATGGCCCACGTAGCGCTTCTCTTGGCTGAAAAGGGGACCCGCGCCCTGGAAGTTCAGCGTCTGCTCTCCAACGAGGGCGACGAGAACTCCGCCATTCTGGAAATTAACTCCGGCGCTGGCGGTACGGATGCGTCCGACTGGGCCGAGATGCTCAAACGCATGTACTTGCGTTGGGCTGAGAGCCGAGGCTTTAAGACCAAGCTTGTACAGGAACAGGCCCACGACGAGGCAGGCATCAAGAGCTGCACTATCGAAGTGGATGGCCCCTACGCCTACGGCTACCTGAAGGCGGAGATCGGCGTGCACCGCTTGGTGCGCATTTCTCCCTTCGACGCTGCTGCACGTCGCCACACTGCCTTTGCCAGCGTTGGCGCCTACCCCAACATCGACGACGACATCGAGGTGGATATCAACCCCTCGGATCTCCGCATCGACACATATCGGGCAAGCGGCGCCGGTGGCCAGCACGTCAACACCACAGACTCAGCCGTTCGGATCACGCACAACCCCACCGGGATTGTGGTTCAGTGTCAGAACGAGCGCAGTCAGCACAAGAACCGTGCCACAGCGATGAAGATGCTCCGCTCCCGCTTGTACCAGCATGAGCTAGAGCGCCGCCAAGCCGAAGTGGATCAGGTCAACGCCACCAAGAAGAAGATCGAGTGGGGCAGCCAGATCCGAAACTATGTGCTGCAGCCTTACCGAATGGTCAAGGATACTCGCACGGGCTTTGAGTACACCAACACAGACAAGGTGCTGGATGGCGACCTAGATCCCTTCATCGAAGCGTGGCTGGCCTTTCAGGCTGGTGAGGGCGCCAACGAAGATGGCACTTAGGCCGGAGTCTGGCGAGGAGTTTTCGCAAAGCGGACAGCAAGCCAAGCCCACTCTAGGGTTAGATTAGGCGTCCGTGAGGAGAGAACGATGCTCTGGATGACCCTGGTGACCCTGCTGGCCTGCGACAAAGAAGGCGAGATCGCCGACGAGCCACAGATCAATGGCACAGTGAGCACAGTAGATGGGGAGGCCCAGGTCGCGATTTATCGGGCCTTTGGTTTTCACACCGACGACGGGGCAGTCTTCTACTTCACCAGCACCCCAGATTCGGATTGTCCGATGGTAGCGGAGTACCTAAGCTCCAAGCAGGTAGATCCACAGGACATCTGGGCGCCCGGCACCTGCAACCTCTCCGCTGTATTGCCAAACTACGACCCAGCCGGCACAACTGTCAGCCGTACTCCAGACGAACCCACGTTCGATGTGACCTGGAACGTGCGATGCGCATTGGGTGAAGGGGCATTCGAATGGGGAAAGCGGGACGAGGGCTCGGATGACGAGGACTACTTCTGGGCCGGTCCAGATGCTGTCGAGTGGTGGGGCAGCGGGCTGGAGTTCACCGCTACCTTCTCTGGAGAGGGCACCCAGGACGACCCCTACATAGTTGACATCCCTGAAATGACTCAGTTTAGCGGCAACTATCCCGCCATCTTTGGAGACATCATTCCAGCGGACGGTGTCGTCAGCGGAAGCATCGAAGCCCAGACCTGCGACGATCTCTATGGGACCTACATCTTCCAAGCTCTCTGAGTTGCTCCAGAGAACGAGATAGATCCGCGGGGGCGCTGGGCTCCGTGGCGGAATAGCAGGGCTCTCGCTCCTGTAGTCCGCGTATGGACCGGAGCGCGGAAGGAGCCATGTTCGACTTTGACCCACGCCGCCTTGAGAAGCTCGCCGCCCTGCGCGAGTCCGGCGTTGAGCCCTATCCAAACGGGCACAGCGTCACACACCGCCTCGCTGAGCTGATTGAAGCCGGCGGCGCCAAAGACGACGCGACGCTCAAAGCCGAAGTGACCACCGAGTTTTGCATCGCCGGCCGGCTGCGCTTCAAGAACGAGATGGGCAAGGCGGGCTTTGCGCGCATCCAAGACGAGTCGGGCCGCATCCAGATATTCGTTCGCAAGAACGACCTGGGCGAAGAGGCATTCGACGCCGTCTGGAAGAAGCTCGACCTGGGCGACTGGATCTGGGCCCGCGGTACTCTGATGCGCACCCGAAAGGGGGAGCTCTCTCTGCACTGCGAAGAGCTCCAGCTCTATGCCAAGTGCATCGAGTCCCTTCCGGACAAGCACAACGGCTTTACTGACCCCGAGCAGCGCCAACGCATGCGCTACCTGGACCTCTTCATAAACGAGGACACCCGTGAGACCTTCCGCAAGCGGTCCATGATCGTACGTGGCCTGCGCAGCTACTTCGATGGCCAGGGCTTTATGGAGGTAGAGACCCCCATGCTGCAGGCCATCCCAGGCGGCGCGAACGCACGCCCCTTCGTCACGCACCACAACGCTCTCGGCATGGACATGTTCCTGCGGGTTGCCCCAGAGCTCTACCTGAAGCGCTTGGTCGTGGGCGGCTTTGAGCGAGTCTACGAGCTGAACCGAAACTTCCGCAACGAAGGGGTGAGCCTGCGCCACAACCCCGAGTTCACCATGCTCGAGTTCTACCAAGCCCATGCCACCTACACCGACCTGATGGACCATACCGAGGTCCTGGTGACCGAACTGGCCCAGCAGGTAGCTGGCACCTTGCAGATTCCCTACGGCGACGACGTAGTGGACTACAGCCGCCCTTGGCGCCGAGCCTCACTCGAAGACCTTATTCGTGAGCACGCTGGAGTGGAGGACCCCTGGGACCTCGACAAGCTCCGCAGTGGCTGGATCGCCCTGCACCCACAGGACGAGGACGCGGAACTTCCCACAACGGTCGGCAAGTGGTTTGAGAAGTTCTTCGACGCGCACGTCGAGCCCTTGCTGGTCAATCCCACCTTCGTGACAGGCTACCCCACGGAGATTTCTCCGCTGTCTCGACGAAATGACGAGCGGCCTGAGATCGTAGACCGCTTTGAGCTCTTCGTGGCCCGCCAGGAGATTGCCAACGGCTTCTCCGAGCTCAATGACCCGGTTGACCAGGCTGCCCGCTTTCAGGCCCAAGCCGACGCAAAGAGCTCAGGAGACGACGAGGCAATGTACTTCGATGCCGACTACGTTCGTGCCCTCAGCTACGGCATGCCTCCAACCGCCGGAGAAGGCATTGGCGTAGACCGATTGGCCATGCTGCTGACCGGCCAGACCTCGATTAGAGAAGTTGTCCTCTTTCCTGCCTTACGGCAAAAGGCCAGCACCGCGGCCGAGGACAACGACGAGTGAGATTCGCTCTCCTCATCGCCCTCTCTCACCTACGCGGCCGAAACGCTGAGCGGGGAGTAAGTGCACTGACTGCCATTTCCATGGCAGGCGTAACCGTCGGGGTGATGGCGCTGATCATCGTGCTCTCGGTGATGGCCGGCTTTGAGATCGACCTGCGGGACAAGATCCTGGGCTCCAATGCCCATGTCGTGGTCCTGCGGTACAGCTCGGGCATCGACGACTGGGAGGACGCCGTCGAAAAGGTGCAAGCCGTCGAAGGAGTCACCGGCGTAGCGCCCTTCATTTACACAGAGATGATGATCAAGTCCGAGCACGGTAACGGCGAGGGAATCATCCTCAAAGGCATCGACCCGGTGCTGGTTGGGGACGTGGTCGACCTGCGTAAGAACATCGTCTCGGGCCCCGAGGGCACACCTGAGAACCCGGAGGCCCAGCAGGCCATCCTGGAGTCGCTGCACAGCCCACCTGCTGGGCCCCTGGCTTCGGAAGAGGACAAGGCGCTGCAGTTGCCTGGCATTCTGGTCGGCGAAGAGCTGGCCCATAGTCTGAAGGTCTTCGTTGGCGACGTGGTGCACATCATCAACCCAGTAGGACGTGGAATCGGCCCCCTGGGCATGCCCATGCCGGACGTCAAACGTTTCCGAATCGCTGGTATCTACTACTCGGGAATGTACGAGTACGACACCAAGTGGACCTACGTGGCCATCGAGGACGCACAAGAGTTCTTAAAGATGGATGAGATGGTCACCGGGCTCGAGGTCACGGTCGACGACATCTACGGCGTAGACCCCATCGCGATGGCCATCGAAGACGCCCTAGCCTACCCCTTCTATACGCGGCACTGGCAGAACCTGAACCGGAACCTCTTCGACGCGCTCAAGCTCGAGAAGGTGGTCATGGGACTCATTCTCAGCTTGATTGTGGCGGTGGCCAGCCTGAATATCGCTGGTATGATGATCGTCCTGGTGGTCACCCGTTCGCGGGAGATTGCCATCGTCAAGGCTATGGGGGCCAGCAACCAACAGGTCCGGCTGATCTTCATGACCGAGGGCGTGGTTATCGGGGTGGTTGGCTCCATTGTGGGCAGCATCCTTGGCCTTCTCGGCTGTGTACTCTTGGACGCCTACGGCTTCCCGCTGGACACCGACGTGTACTACCTGGACTCGTTGCCCGTGCAGATGGAGCCCTTCACCATCCTCTTCGTCAATGTCGCGGCCGTCGCAATCTGCTTCTTAGCGACTCTCTATCCGGCCTCCAGGGCCGCCAGCCTGCGCCCGGTGGAGGGTCTTCGTGCAAGCTGACAACCAGGGACGCGCAGTCAAGGTAGAGGGGCTCAGCCGCACTTTTCAGAAGGGCGGGAAGAGCATCGAAGTCCTAAAAGAAGTCAGCATCGAGTTGGCTCCCGGCGACCAAGTGTCCATCGTGGGACCCAGTGGCTGTGGCAAGAGCACCTTCCTGCAGATACTCGGCACTCTGGACAGGCCCACTACGGGCAAGGTCTGGATGGACGGACGTGATGTCTTTGAGCTCCCACAGCGAGAAATCGATCGCCTGCGGAACAGCTTCATCGGCTTCGTATTCCAGTTCCACCACTTGCTTCCGGACCAGAGCGCGCTGGGCAATGTGGCCTTGCCCATGATCATCCAAGGCCAGCCCGTCGCCGATGCGCAGCGTGTCGCCAGGGCCAGGCTCGACCGGGTAGGACTATCGCACCGACTCAACCATGTACCTGGCGAGCTCTCCGGTGGAGAGCAGCAGCGGGTAGCCATCGCCCGTGCATTGGTCATGAATCCAGGTCTGCTTCTCGCAGACGAGCCGACCGGCAACCTGGACCCGAACACGGCCAAGGGCGTCTTTGAACTGCTCCTGGAACTGCACGCCGAGAGTGGCAGCACACTGGTTGTGGTGACTCACTCCCACGAGCTCGCAGCGCGCTTCCCCCGCCGTCTACAGGTGGCTGACGGCCTCCTGGTCGAGGTTTAGAGACATGCTGACTTGGTGCATCTTTCTCAGCAGTCTTGTCTTGGCCCAAGGCGGACCGCCGCCCATCGGTGGCGGTGGCCCACCGGGCGGCGGTGGTGGCCCACCGGGCGGCGGTGGTGGCCCACCGATGGGCGGTGGCGGCCCAAGAAAGCTCTCCGACGAGTTAGGCGGCCTAAAGCCCATCGAGATCGAACGCACCGCGGTGCAGGTTCAGAACGTGACCTCCGTTCGGGTCGAGGGCAACCGCCGCATCGAAGAGGCCGCGGTGATGGCCGCCATCCAGCTCCGAACCGGAGAGGCACTCGCACCTTGGAAGGTACGTCGGGACATCAAGGCGGTGTACCGCACTGGATTCTTTCAAGATGTGCAGGTGGACGTGTCTGCGGCCGACGCCCAGGGTGGCGTGGTGGTGACCTTCATCGTCGTGGAGAACCCCGCCGTGCGCGAGGTAATCCTGAGCGGGAACAAAAAGATCGACGATGAGGACATCATCGAGGTGATGGACATCACTGCCTACAGTGTCCTCAACGACGGAGACCTGCGCGCCAATGCCCAGCGAATCCGGGATTTGTACCTTGAGAAAGGGTATTTCCTTGCCGAGGTCGATCCTATTCTTCGGGAAGTGTCGGAGGACCAAGTCGAGCTGACCTTCGAGATCATTGAGAACCGCAAGGTCGTGGTCCAGTCCGTAGAGTTCACCGGCAACGAGGGCTTGAGTGACCGCGAGGTCAAAAAGTTCCTGGCCACCAAGGAAGGCGGCGTGGCCCCTTTCTTGTCGAGCAGCGGGAACTTCTCTTGGGCGGCGCTGGACACCGATGTCCAGATCGTCCAGCAGGTCTACTTGGAGGAAGGCTACGTCGACGTATTGGTCGGGGAACCCAAGGTCTACTTGAGCCCAGACAAGCGCTACATCTACGTCACGCTACATGTCGACGAGGGCCCCAAGTACAACCTGGGTCACTTGAAGGTGGAAGGGGACTTTGTAGAAGACGAGGGGCTGACCAAAGAAGCAGCTCAGCGACTGCTCAAGGGTGAGACCGTTGCTCAGGTTCAGGGGACCGACGCTCCCAGGCTTTGGGACGGTGTGAAGCGCCGCTTGAGCACCGATGCTCAGGCCCTTTCAGCCTTGGAGACAGGCGATACTTTCCGCCTGACCAGCCTGCAGATGGCCATGCAGCGAATCACGGATCTGTACGGCGATCAGGGCTACGCCTTCGCCCAGGTCTACCCGCAGACGGTCACAGATCCCGAGAGCGGCGTGGTGGACGTCACCTTCATCGTGGTGAAGGGCGAGAAGCTCAATATCGACCGCATCAACATCACCGGAAACGACCCCACCTGGGACAAGGTGGTTCGTCGCGAAATTCTCCTAAACGAGGGAGATATCTACTCAGGCTCGGCCATTCGTGACGCGAACATGCGACTGCAGCGCCTGGGCTTCTTCGAAGAAGTTAGAATCAACACGCCACGTGGTGAAGACCCCGGGACCCTGGACCTGAACGTCTCCGTGGTCGAGCAACCGACCGGAAGCTTCTCCGTTGGCTTGGGCTTCTCCAACCTGGAGAACTTCGTACTCACCGGGTCGGTGTCCAAGAACAATTTCTTGGGCTTGGGCTACGTGATGAGCGCGTCCATCAATTACTCCAGCCTGCGGCGCCAGGGGAACTTGAGCTTCTTCGACCCCTACTTCCTGGACACCCGGTGGACGGTACGCGTCGACGCCTACAGCCTGAGCCAGCAGTTCGTCGAGGACCAGTACCAGCGAGGTGGTGGCCTGGCTGTGGGTCGCTACCTGGACGGAAACGACGACATCCGGCTGACCCTAAACTACAGCCTGGAAGACGTCGGCCTAAGCTCCATCTCGCCCTACCAGTCCAAGGTCTTCGGCGGCGAGCTTTACCGCAATGGCCTGACCTCGACCCTGGGTCTCAACCTGACGGTAGACAAGCGGAACAACCGCATTGCGGCCACACAAGGTGTGTACTTCTCAGCTCAGACCGCCCTCTCCGGTGGCATCCGAGTCAACGAAGACCAAGTGCTCAATGTGCTCGGCGGAGACTTCAACCTGGTGGAGAGCCGCATCAACCTGCGTCTGTACCAACCCATCTTCCCGCACTCCGAGAAGCTCTCCGACCGCTTCATCTTTCGCTTCAACACCACCTTCGGCCACATCGCGAGCACCGACGGATCGGTGGTGCCCTTCATCCATCGCTACCGTGCTGGCGGCTTGGATAGCGTACGCGGCTACAACTGGTTCAGCCTGGGGCCTAGCATCCGGGTGCCCGGACCGGGTCAGAGCGGTGTCGGAGCAGGAAGCGACGACCCAACTAGTCCCGACGACCGCCTGATTGTTGGCGGCACGCAAACCTGGGTGAACAAGTTCGAGATCGAGGCTCCCATCATCAAGTCCGCTGGCATTACAGCTGTGGTCTTTTTCGATGCGGGCAACGCATTCGGCGACCCCTACGGAAATGGGAACGCGAACATCCAGGGCCTTCGCTACGCATATGGCGGCGGTATCCGCTGGTTCTCTCCAATCGGACCGCTGCGCTTTGAGTGGGGCTTCCCCGTGAATCCCTACGAGGACGAGCGCACCATGGTCTTCGACTTTGGCATCGGGAGTGCCTTTTAGGGCGGTCCTCAATGCCCTGGACTGAGCCTGCTCAGACAAACAAGGCTCCGGAAGCTCTACGCTACCGGGGCCTCTTTGTCTCTGAGAGCGGGCTCTCAGCGTTGGTCGCCCATCATCAGCAGACCGGCTCCGCCGTAGGAGTAGGTGACGGTCTGCCGGCTAGCACCCAGCAGCAAGTCGTCGTAGCCATCATTGTCCACATCGCCGAAGGCCATCG
The DNA here is from genome assembly GCA_047621545.1 of Cognaticolwellia sp. Taxonomy (GTDB): domain Bacteria; phylum Myxococcota_A; class UBA796; order UBA796; family CAJQPC01; genus CAJQPC01. The sequence continues at coordinate 8,580 of JBLHMA010000128.1, forward strand.
AGCTACCGGCGCGGGCGTTAGAATTGCCCCCACTGATCTCGGCGTCTGCACTGGAGAGGGACGCGGTCCCTGCGGTGAAGGGCCCGTAGAAGAGGTACGCGGCGCCGCCGTTGCTCACAGAGGTGTCGTCGTAGTCGGCGCCCATCACCAGGTCGGCAGAGCCATCGCCATCGCTGTCACCCACCGCAATGGACACGCCAGCTTGGTCGCCGCTGGCAGCTCCTGTGAAGGTGATGTCTGCCGAGGCCAAGTCCTCACTTGCGGTCAACGGGCCCAGGACCACATAGATCGCACCGGTTGAACTGCTCGCGCCGCTGGCGCCGACGATAAGGTCATCGTAGCCATCGCCGTCCAGGTCACCACCGGCCACCGAGGAGCCTGCACCGTCTCCAGACGCAGCGCCGTACAAGGCGTAGCTGGCCGAGCCACCGGAAGATGTAATCGGACCATATTCCAGGAAGGCAGATCCAGCCGAGCTGCCGCTTCCCTTGTCTGCCGAGTCCGCAGCACCACCGTAGAGCAGGTCATCGGCACCGTCGCCGTCAAAGTCCGCCACGGCGATACCAGCACCTGCGCCGGAGGCGCTGCTGCTGCCGGTGTACTCAGCGTCAGCGGCCGAGGTGGTGGAGGAACCACTCAAGGGTCCGATGAACAGGTAGACGGAGCCATAGGTGGTCCCGCTGGCACCTACCAACAGGTCCAAGTTTCCGTCATCGTCCAAGTCGCCAGAAGCCAGCGCTACGCCCAGCTGGTCCTCGCTGGCAGAGCCGAGAAGGAAAGGAGCCTGAGCGCTCAAGTCACCAGAGCCGCTGGTCGGCCCTTGGCTGAGCCAGATGGCTCCTCCATTCTCATAGCTGTCGTCGTAGCCTGGTGCGCCGAGCACCAGATCCAAGTAACCATCCGCGTCCTCGTCCCCGAGAGCAGCGACGGACTCACCAAAGCGTGCCGCGCTGTCGACTCCATAGTCACTGTCCGCTGCACTCGAGCTCTGGGCGCCGGAGACAGGTCCGTGCCAAAGATAGAGCGCCCCACCATTAGACCCATAGTCATCGGCGTAGTTGGCACCCTGAAGCACATCGTCGTAGCCGTCGCCGTTTACGTCGACCACAAGCGAAGAGACGCCCAGGAAGTCATATGCAGCTCCGGCCTCGAAGACCGCTCCTGCATCCGACGCACTCAGGCTCCCTGCCAGCGCGCACTCGTCCGTCACACCGTCGCAGTCGTCATCCGTGCTGTTGCCGCAAGTCTCCAGGGCATTCGGGGAGATCTCAGAGCTGCTGTCGTCGCAGTCCGTGGACTCCTCGACGTAGCCACTGGGCTGGTTGCAGGCCACGCTCGTCGAGCCGAGCACCCCATAGCCGTCACCGTCCGCGTCCAGGTACCAGGTTGCTGCGTCAAATGCGGTGTCCTCATCGATGCTGCCATCGCAGTTCTCATCCGTGCTTCCGTCACAGATTTCTTGGGCGCCAGGACTGACCGCGCTGTTGCCTGGAGCGCAATCGCCTCCTTCAGCAACCCAGACGGTGCCCGATGCAAAGTCACACGCGGTCGTTTCACCCACTGTGGCCCCGTAGCCGTCCCCATCAGCGTCGGGGTACTTGGTCAGCGCATCGCTCGCATCGCTCCCATCGGCGTCCCCACTACAATCGTTGTCCAAGGTATCACCACAAACCTCGATACCGCCCGGGTTCACGGACGAGTCGGAGTCGTCGCAGTCCGAAGCATTGTCCGAGTAGCCGCTAGGCGCGGAGCAGGCGACCGCAGTCGTGTCTCCAGTGCCATAGCCATCCGCATCACCGTCGATGTAGAACACCAATGTGTCGGCTGCAGTGTCTTCGTCGACGCTGCCATCACAGTTGTTGTCCATTCCATCGCAGTACTCGATGGCGTCGGGGCTGACATCGGAGAAGACGTCATTGCAGTCCTCGGCGTTGTCGACGTAGCCAGCAGGCTGAATGCAGGCGGCCGTCGAGTATTCTGGGTCGCCATAGCCGTCGCCATCGTTGTCCGTGTACCAAGTGGTCTCGTCCTCGGCTCCAGGCTCGTCGATGCGTCCGTTGCAGTTGTTGTCCACTTCGTCGCAGATCTCGGCGTTCCCTGGAAAAGCCCCAAGATCCCCGTCATCGCAATCACCGGCCACGTCGCTGAATCCGTCAGGGACCTCACAGGCCAGCATGGTGCTGCTCTCCAGGCCGTAGCCGTCGGCGTCCACGTCCGCATAGAAAGTCAGCGCATCGACCGCGTCTTGGTCTGTGGTGCCATCGCAGTCGTTGTCCAGGCCGTCGCAGATCTCGACTGCAGCGGTGTGGATGGCCGAGTCGGTGTCGTCGCAGTCGCTTCCACCATGAACCAGGGCGTCTTCGCCGTCTCCGTCCTCGTCCGTGACGACGGGGACTTCGCCGGTGTCTTCGGGCTCGCCATCTTTACAAGCGGTGGCAGCCAACAGCAACAGGAGAAATGGGACAGTGCGTTTCATCGGGTGCTCTCGCTCGGGATCACAAGGGGCGTGGCCGAAGAGAAGCAGGCGAGGAGGCTGCGGTCAATACCCGTCAACCTAACTCAAGCCATATGATCCCCGCGTTGTATGCCACCCACAAGGCCAGCATCGCCACCCCGCCGGCTCGCCCTACACGATTTCTTGTCATTAGGGGAAGCAGCAAGAGTATCGAAACACCAAGCGCCACGAGAAGATCGCGATGCAAGAAAGACGGGGCGATCTCGATCGGAAAGATTGCGGCAGCCACGCCCAAGACACCGAGCAAGTTGAAGAGGTTGGAGCCCAAGGCATTGCCCAAGGCAAGCTCTGTTTCTCCCTTGCGCGCTGCGGCAACGGCAGTGGCCAGCTCTGGCGCAGACGTTCCAATTGCGACCACCGTAAGACCAACCATGGCCTCGCTCACGCCGAAGGAAAGTGCGATCTCTCCTGCCCCGTCTACCAATGCGTTCGAGCCCAACACCAACATCGCAAGACCAAACAGAATCGCCAACCCCCGAATCAACAAAGTGGGGCGTTTTACGTGAAAACGGGCGTTGAGTAGGGTCAAGAAAGCGGCTCCAGGGACTGCAAAGTCCAAAAGACTCAAGCTGGCCATGTCCAGCAGGGCCGCTCCTGCTCCAGCACCCATCACCAGCATCGCTGGAACAGCGTCCAGATCCGCCTCTGGACCTTCCTCGCCTTGGCTGGCAACAGGATCGGAGGCGAGCGCCCTCTCCTTCATCGCCGAGCGCACAATCCAGGTCAGCACCCCAACCAACGCCAAAACCAGTACGGCACCTTCCACTCGGGTGAGCCCGCCATCGGTCCAGGCGAAGATCCCCACAAGCACGGTGGCCGCGATCCCCAGGGGGATCTCACGTCGCATCAGGGTTTTTGGGATGGCAAAGGGCGCAAGAACAGCCACCACCCCCACAGCGATCAGAGTGTTGAAGATGTTTGAGCCCAGGACGTTGCCCACAGCAATGTCCGGCGTGCCTTGGAATGCGGCGAGCACCGAGACCGCCAACTCGGGAGCCGATGTCGCAAAGGCCACGACTGTTAGCCCGACCAGCAGGGGCGGAAGGCCAAAGTGGCGAGCCAGACCGCTGGATCCCGCGAGCAGGGCATTTCCCCCTTGATAGAGGGCAGCGAAGCCAGCGCAGACGAGCAAGATGGGGATGAGCACGACCCGGGTTTATGCGGCCACCCTCTGGACCACAAGGCCACGGGCCAGGACATCGCAGTGCTTCAGCCCGGGGAACAAGCCATGAGGGGAAGGGGTCCTCGGCCCACACGATGGGCTGGCGGTGGTCAGCACGGGTGCTCTGCAATAGATGCCTGCACCCAGACGAATGGGATTCCCACCGTCCAAGCGTTTTCCAAGCGAGGCAAAAACATGTTTGCGCAGCTCCTCTCCTTCTTCCTGCTCACCTTCAGCGCTGCTACGCCGGCCGCCCAGGCCGAAGACTTCAAGCTGGGTGTGGTCGACTACGGAAGGGCCATCCAGGACATTGAGGAGGGCAAGCAGTCCCAATCCCGCCTGGACGCCATGTACGCCGGTGAGAAGGCCAAGCTTGAGCAGCTGGAGGCCGAGTACAACGCCTTGGTGACCGAGTACCAGCAGAAAGAACCGGTCCTCTCGGCCGAAGCCAAGAAGCAGTACGAGCAGCGCTTGTACGACATGCA
>JBLHMA010000129.1:0-12685 GCA_047621545.1 Cognaticolwellia sp.
TGACGCGTCCGCCTTCCATGACGACCTCCACGGTGGCCGTACCGGCTTCGTCGAGGGTCACTGTCTTCTCCACGTTCCGGTAGCCATCGGCGCTGAGCACCAAGGAGTATGTCCCTGGTGGAAGCTTGAGTTGGGTGACCCCATCCGAGGTGGCTGGGACCCGACGTGGCGTCTCGCCCAAGACGCGGACATTGACCGGAACAGGCAGGCCGTCGCTGGTCTTTGCACTGACGATGACCGTACCAGGAGCGAGGACCTTCTTCAATCGCACGTCCAGTGCATGAGTCCGTCCCTCTGGGACTTGAAGCATGCTCTGGGCTTGGCTGTAGTTCTTGGCCTTGGTCTTGACGGTGTATTCGCCTGGGGGCAGAGAGCGCATCAGCTCACCGCTTCCAAGGGTGTAGGAGCCGGTCTCAGGGCCGGAGTTCAAAGAGACCACGGCGTCGGCGATGAGGTTGCCTTGGCCGTCCATCACGCGAATGCGGGTAGGGGTCAGGTTCCCATCGGGACAGCCATCGGAGTCGTCCACACCGTTGAAGTCTTCCGCTTGATCGGGACACATGTCGACTTCATCGGCGATGGTGTCGCGATCTCGGTCGCCGCCCACTGGGCCAGCAGTCCTGTCATGGGCAGGTGCCCATACCAAGCCGCCGATGATGCGGAAGTCAGGGGCGCCGATGCCGCTGGTAATACCTGAGCCACCGCCCAGGCTGAAGATTAGTGGAAGAGCTTGAGGGTGGTAGCGCATGCCAGCGGTGAACTCTGCGGGGCTGGCGCCAGGGGCATCCTGGCCAAGGAGATGCTCACCGGAGAACTCGGCGCTCACGTCGATTCGCGGCACGATAAGGTAGGATAGGCCTACATTCCAGGTCAAGTGATTGCCCCAGTCCAGGTCATCCAAGAACTGAGATCCAGTCCCTGTGCTTGCGCCAACGTTCGCCGCGGCCAAGAGCTGACCTGTGGCGTAGCTAGCACCCAGCGCGCCACCGCCTGTGGTGCTGGCTTCCCCAAGCCAGGTCTCCTCATTGCCCGTAGGCAGATCCAGCCAAGCGCTGACACCCAGTCCCAGGCCAGAGTCACCCCTTTGAATGAGCTCTCCTACGGCCATGATTCGGGCGTCACCCACTAGCCGGAAACCATCGACCCGATAGCCGGTGGACAGGACGTGAAGGGGCAAGTCCAGTCCGATTCGGGCCCGCGGCAGGTTCAGCCAAGCCAGAGCGTTGGCCGTGCCCACGCTCTCAAGTAGCTTGACTGAGTCTCTACCGTCGCTGTAGCGGTAGATGAATGGGTCCTGGGCGTAGTTGAACACCACGCCACCACCTGAGGTCAAGGCAGGACCGACCTGGGTGTCGTTGACCACGAAGAATCGCTGGCCGTCCTGAGCAGGCCGGTAGCGCTGCGCATCCAGGGACTGTGCGCCGTCTTGTGCGACGGCGGTGCCAGGGATGAGCAGTCCCAGGGAGAGCAGGCCTGCGCGGCGCCGCCTGCGTGCGAGCGCAGCCAAGCCAATCAGACCAGCCAAGAGGCCGGGGTTAGTGGGCAAGAAGTTGCAGGAGCCGCCGGTGAAGTTGCCGTCGGTGAAGGTGCCGCCAGGGAACACTGCAGTGTCGTCGGTGCCGCTGTCGTCGGGGCACAGGCCCTCGTCAAACACGGCATCATTCCAGTTTGGAATACTGTCGCAGTCGGTGTCCTCGTCGCAAGGACCCTCGTCCAAGTCATTGATTCCATCGCCGTCTGTGTCGGCATCGTCAGGATTGCTGCCGCACTCGTCCTCGTCGGCATTGCTCAGGCCGTCATCGTCGCGGTCGCCATCAGGGCCATCTTCATCGTCGGGGTCTTCCCAGTTTGGGGTGCCATCGCCGTCGTCGTCGCCGTCGCCCTCGTCTTCGTCGAGCTTCCCGTCGCCGTCTGCGTCCGGGTCCAGGTAGTTGGGGATGTCGTCACCATCAACGTCGCCGTCGCCTTCGTTAGCGTCATCGATACCGTCGCCGTCCGAGTCCTCGTCGCAGAAGTTGGGCACACCATCGCCGTCGGTGTCGGTCAGGCCCTCGTCAGCATCGGATATTCCATCTCCGTCGGAGTCGGCGTCATCCACCTCACCGCCGTCCTTGTCGCACTTCTCCTCGAGAACATCCCAGATTCCGTCGTTGTCGGTGTCCACATCGTCGGCGGTGTTGTTGGGGTCGATCTCCCATTCGCCCACATCGCCGTCGCTGTTCCAATCCTCGTCGCCGTCGAATACCCCACCGGAGTCGGTGTCAGCTTTGTTGGCGTTGGTCTTGCTCGTGGGGTCGCTGTCGACGAAGAAGCAGCCCGCGGAGGTGTCCGTGTCGGCACCGGCGGTCTCCACGCCGCGTTCCAGACCGTCCGTCAGGCCGTCCCCGTCGCTGTCGCAGTTCAAGGGGTCCAAGCTCAGGATGAACTCGCGCAGGTCGTCCAGGCCGTCGTCGTCACTGTCCCGATCGGTAGGAGATGAGCCAAAGATGGCCTCTTCTGCATCGGTCAGTCCGTCTCCATCCTGGTCAAATCCCACGGTGTCGGACCAAGCACCAGTCAGGTCGCTGCGTGTGCCGGTTCCACTCACGTCTGCGTCAAAGTCCTCCACGCCGTTCTCGCCGGTGAAGAGCGCCATCTCAAAGCCATAGGTGTCGTCGACACCCAGGCCCGAACTCAACTCACTCCAGGGGACTTCGATGTCCAAGAAGTAGTCAGCGTCACCGGTGAAAATGCTGCCGCTGGCTGCAGTGACCACCCGGACCTCTCCAGTGACGAAGGCAGCGCCACTGATCTCGATGACGTTGGCGCTGGTGTCCCCGCGCGAGCCGGAGCTTCCACTTGAGTTTTCACGCAGCTCAAGGATGCCGATGGATTCATCGACGCTGAGTACCCAATCAAAGATCTGGTCTGCGTCCAGGTCAAAGGCGACGCCCCAGCCGCTGTCTCGCAGAAAACCTGTGAGGGAGACTGGGTCCTCGTCTAGGCGCATTCGCAGGAACATGTCTGTGCCGTCGCTGCTCCAGTAGAAGAGCGGTAAGGTAGCCGAGCCGACTAGATCCACATGGCCATCGCCCGTGACGTTGTCTTCGGAGGCATCGGTCATGGGGCTTGCTCCTTGCTGAACCGGGGTCCACTCAGCGTCGGTGGGCCAAGCAAAGGCGGGGAGACTCATCAGGACAAGGAGCATCGGCTCTCCAAGGGGGTTCGTTTCCTCACCTATCTTGAGAGGGGAGGTCTTTACAAGTCAAGTGTAGAATCCAGCGCCTAAAGGTTAAGGCGGAGACATGAGCCCAATGCCCCGCCCCGCCGCCACCGTCGCCTTGCTCCGAGACCGCGACGGTGCCCTGCAAGTCTTTCTGGTCAAGCGCTCCTCCCGCAGCCCTTTCATGCCCTCTGCGTACGTTTTTCCCGGCGGGCGCGTGGACGCCGCTGACGGCGCTTGTCCGGTAGAAGGGGGGGGACTCGACAGGGTGCGGATGGGCGAGACCTTTGGAGCGCCTGCACTGGCCTACCAAGTCGCTGCGGTCCGAGAGACGTATGAGGAGTGTGGTGTCCTACTCGCCGAGGGGCCCCCGCAGGATCTTCTGCGAACCCAGCTGCAGGGGGGTGAGATTAGCTTTGCCGCTGCGGCCCGCCAGGCTGGTTGGGTAGTGGATGCTGAGCGTCTGATTTACTTCGCTTGGTGGATCACGCCGGAGGGAGAGTCTCGCAGGTACGACACCCGCTTCTTCGCTGCCTGGGTTGAAGAGGGGGATGAGGCTGGACACGATGACTTTGAGACCGTGGACTCAGGCTGGGAGACCCCGCAAATTTGGTTAGAGCGCTTCGACGCCGGCCAGGTCATCTTAGCTCCGCCAACTTGGCGCTCCCTGTTTGAACTCTCCGCCTTTGGAAACGCGAAACAAGCAATCAGGGCTTTATCAAGCAAGACCGTGGTCCCAATTGAGCCCCGAAGCGTTCAATCGGAAGATGGCTTTACTGTGTTGTTGCCAGGCGACGTAGACTATCCCTCAGAGACGCCTGTGCAAGGCCCGACCAGGCACACCCTTCGCGCTGGCCGCTGGTTCATTTCCCGCTGACCCCTTGCTGATGCTCCCTGCAGGGGGCAATGTATGGCCATGCTCTTTTCCTTGATTGCCCTGGCCGTTGCAGATCTGCCAAGGCAGCCGCTTCAGTTTGGTCCGCCCCTGCAGGTCGACCTTGGCCACTCCGATTCGGAGATTTGGGTCAAGTTGGCCCCCGGTATCTCCCGTCTTCCCTCTGGTTCCCTAAAGGTCGCACCTCTGTTTGCGGGCCAGCATCCGGAGCTCTCTCGTTGGTGGCGGGTGCAGACTCCTGACGGCGCCGCTTTGGCCATCGCCGAGTCTTGGCTTGGCGCGATCTGGGTAAGCCACGTTGAGTTGGCCCAACTACCCGTGGCCCCGCCCAACGACCTTTCGCCGACCACCCCCGACCTCAGTCCTGAGCAGACCTACTTAGGCACAGGTCCGGATGGGTTTGGCATCGCCGAGGCCGCGCTCTGGCCCGGGGGCGGCGGAGAGAACGTGGCGTTGGCGGACCTGGAGTACGACTGGCTGGCCTCTCACGAGGATTTGAGCCATCTTGGGGACGTGCGCACCTGGGGACTACCCACCGACCGCTTCGCCTACCATGGGACCGGGGTCCTGGGCATCACCTCAGGCGGAGACAACGGCTACGGCGTGACCGGTATGGTTCCCGATGCCGAAGTGGTGGTGATCCACCCCACTACCCCGGAGGGGGTCTACAATGTTGGCGCTGCCATCGAGGCCAGCATCAGCCTGCTGGAGCCTGGTGACGTGCTGCTCATTGAACAGCAGTCCTATATCTTTGATAGCTACGCCCCAGTAGAGATTTCCGGCGCAGTCAGCGACGCCATTCAGGTCGCCGTGGCTGCCGGTATTGTTGTTGTTGAGCCGGCGGGAAACGGCGCGCAGGACTTAGATGCGGCCGAGTGGAACGGTTGGTTCGACCGTAGCCAGCGTGACAGTGGCGCCATCATGGTTGGCGGCGGCATGCCACCACCTGGGACCTCTTTCAACCCGGCGCGTTCTTGGTACCCAAGTGGCAGTTGCTATGGCAGTCGCATTGACCTGCAGGGTTGGTACGCTGGCATTGTCAGCACGGCAAGCGGCAACCTGAACGACGACCTATTCAACGTGCCTGGAGACGAGCGCCAGAGCTATACCGCTTACTTCGGTGGTACCAGCGGAGCGAGCCCACAGGTGGCTTCGTTGGCGGCGCAGTTTCAGAGCATCGCCATCGCCTTGGGGCGTGGGCCCTGGGAGCCAGCGGCGCTACGACAGCTCATGGTTCAGACCGGCACGCCGCAGACCAAACCGGAGGTTGGTTTGATTGGGCCGCAGCCGGATCTGCGGGGAATGTTGCGCATGGCAGGACTCCGCTAAGTCCGCCGGGCTACTCGTCCAGGCGAGGGATCAGCTCAGCAAAATTGCAGGGACGGTGCCGGCTGTCCAACTGCAGCGAGAGGATCTGATCCCAGGCATCTCGGCATGCGCCGGTTGAGCCCGGCAGAGCGAAGATGTAGGTTGTCCCAGCCAGTGCGGCCAACGCACGTGACTGGATGGCCGATACTCCGATACTTGTAAAACTCAGATGCCTAAAGAGCTCCCCAAATCCGGGGATGTGCTTGTCTGCGATGCCCGTGACGGCCTCGGGGGTGACATCGCGGCCGGTGACCCCGGTCCCGCCCGTGGTTAGGATGACTTGCACTTGGTCCCACATCACCCAGTCGCGAAGCTTCTCCTGAATAAGAGAGACCTCGTCCGCCACGATCTGGCGTTCAACCAGGTGGTGCCCGGCGTCGTTGAGGCGTTCAATGAGCAGGTCGCCGCTTCGATCGTCGGCAAGCGTGCGGCTATCGGAGACGGTGAGAACCGCGATGCCCAGAGGGCGGAAGCTGCGGGAAGTGTCGATGCCATGGCTCATTGGGACCGCGCGACCCGCTTGAGCTTGCCTTTCGTCACCAGGGGGAGATCCAGGCGCAGCTCGAATCGGTCTGCGTCTGCACCGGCCAATCGCGCAGAGAGAGCCAGGACCTGCTCGTCCGGAAGGTGCAGCCAGAGGGTCATTGGTGTACCTGGAGCCGGTGCGTCTTCACGGTAGACCGTCAGCCGCTTGCGGCTCAGCTCCGCGTCGTAGTCGCGCGAGAGGGCCTCGATGCTCTCCCAATGCACGTGGAGGCCGCGGCCGTCTCGCTCATAGCGGGGGTCGTTCGGTACATCCGGGGGCTCCGGCTCGCTGTTGTCCAAGAGCTCGGCGAAGTCTTCGGCGCTCGCCGGCACGCTAAAGCCTGCTGGAGGGTCGTCCCCTACTAGGTCTGCAAAACCGGTCTGTTCTTCCGAAGATACGGAGCTGGATGCCTCATCTCCGATCAGGGCAGCCAGCTCCGCTGCCTGCCGTGCTTCAAGGCGGCCCTGCGGGCTGACTTCGGGCTCCTCTGCCGAAGGCTCAAAGTCGTCTGGCACATCCTTTTGATCTTGGAACTCGGGTGGTCCGCCCAGGACAGCGAGACGCTCGTAGCCCCCTTGGATTTCCAGGGTCGCAGGTCCCTCCAGCAGGGTGTCTTCCGTATCCTGCTGCCAGTTGACGCTGTCCTCGGTCCAGTCGTCTTCGTCCCCTTCCATCGCCAGTGCAACCATAGAAGAGTCTTCGTCGAGCAGCGCTTCAAAGTCAGCTTCGCTCACGGGTGGGGGAGAGTTGACCTCGATGCCGCCAAGATCGTCGCCCAAGCCGTCCAGCCAGTCGCCGGTCTCTTCGCTCACACTTGGCGTAAACGAAGCCGTCGCCTCGCCATCCGGCTGGCTCATGGAATCGCGCAGCGCGGCGAGCAGGGACTGGCGCTCCCCATCATCGACATCCCTGGTCTCCGCGGAGTCATCGGTGTTGAAGCCGAAGGGGTCGTCCTTGCCGGTCGGGTTGGACATGAGCTGGTCGAGGAACGCGATCTCCAAGGCGGTGTGGTTCTTGTGGCTCGAGAGCCACAAGAACCAGCGCTCTTGGGTTTCGGCGGATGAGGCCAATGTGGCCAAGTGCGTCCACGCGTCACCTTCGCCGGACGCCTCTTGAAGGGGGCTCAGGGTCTGCTCAGGTACCTGATCGCCGTTCACGCGCAGGCGCGGCGCGCTCGTAGGCGGCTTGCGGCCGAGCAGGCCTTCGACGAGCAGGAAGAGGTTTTCACCATCCTGTACTCGCAGCAGGATGCCGGCGTGATCAGCTCCGTCGATGGACAGGGTGATCGGCAGGTTCAGGTTTAGGGTCATGGGCGCCGTCTCTCGCTGGCTATGGTCGCATATATCGGATGGCCTTGCGGGCGGGCACGCATGGGTCGGTTACGGGAAAGGTGGCGGGTGGTGCCGACCTGGTGGCGGCCCCGGTCTTCAAAACCGGTCGAGGTGCGTCGAAAGGCGAGGCCTGGTGGGTTCGATTCCCATGACCCGCCGCCATTTTGAGTCGGCGCCTCTGGCGCCTTACTCGTGGAATCAGCCCTGGGAATCTTGCCCAGCAGCGCTTTGTGGCCAACAGTCTCTAAGACGCCACCACCCGCCTGCGGGATGCGTTTCTAAGAGTCCGTTGGCCCTCAGGGTTCGATTCCCGGTTGCGGCCGGCCGGGATTGTGGCTGAATGGAGCTGGCGACTCCTTTGGCGCGTTGGACATGGGGGCTACTCCAAGGCATCCCATAGGACTCACTGCGCGGTTGAAATAGTAGGCAGTAGGGGGTGCCGTGCTCAGAGGTCAGTCACTCGGGCGCTCGGTCGGGGACCGGATGCTCTTCGGGAACGTGAGCTTCGAGATTGCTGCAGGGCTAATGTGGGTTCGCGGTCCCTCCGGATTCAGCAAGACCGAAGCATCTCAGGCGCGTGGCCGGGTTGGTGGTCGGACCAGGAGTTCTCTCTGAAGCAGCATCGCTGCGATGGCGCTCGGTGGCGGTGGCAGCGCGGACCGGGCCATTACCGATTTTGAATACACTGAGCGCGGTAGGACTGGTGAGTATTCCGGGCATGATGACAGGTCAGATCTCGGGTGGTACGCCACCTATGCAGGCTGCCCGCTACCAGCTCATGATCCTGTTCCTTATCGCCGGTGCAGTGGCCGTCTCGACCACTGTGGCCGTCGTGGTGGCGCTGCGTGTGGTGGTCGATGATGCGCACCGACTGCGGCCAGAGCGGATCGAAATCGGCTGATCCCACGTCTTTGGGCCGCCGTTGTCCACACCAATCGAGGGTTCAGTGTCGATGTGCTCTCGAGTCTTCTGTTACGGAGCACTGATGCTGCTACTGCTCTTGACCAACGTGGCGCTAGCCAATCCCTCAGCCTCGATTCTCGCGGGCTTCGAGCCACGTCTGCTCGGAATCACCGGAAGCGATGACACACTGCAGGAGTACGGCTTTGCTCCAGTCGGCTCGCCATTCTTACCAACGTGGGGCCTACGTGGGCGCGTCGACCAGGAGAGTGGCTGGACCACCACGATGGCGATGTCCTATGGCTTTGCGTTGCGACAAGAGGAGGGCAACCCGGTTCCAACCACCACCAATCAGGTGCTGCTGGGCTCAGGGCCTGGCCACACTTTGGGGGCACGCGGGCATGTCGGGGCTGTCTTCGGCTTCGCCTCGATTGGTCATACGGTTGGCAGCTCGTTGCAGGGCGGAGCGCTCACCTATCTTGGGCCATACGTAGAGCCCCGTGCCTCACTTCGATTGGTCGACGGGTCGGGTGTGGTGGAACTCTCGGTGGCTGCCCTGGCTCACTTCCCCGTCGGCGCGGCCCATTCGCAGAGCATTTGGGAGGATGATTTCGACCGATCCGTCATTGGTGGCCTCTCGATTGCGCTGCACGTTGGCTCGGGGGTCGGGCCGTGATCCGCTTGTTGTTCCTTTTCGGCTGCGCGGAGGCCGAGTGCGATCTGTCTGGCGACGGGCTCGGTACGCCAACGGCGTGGGAACTCGACGCCGTTGCGGCGGGCCTACCTGAGAGCCCCATTGCGGATTTCCTCACAGCCGAGGACGGTCTGGAGCTCGCCTACCGGGACTGGGTTCCGACCGACTGGACTGGCGATGGCGTAATGATGCTGTTCGTTCCTGGGAGTTCGGCCCACTCCCGTGAGTACAGCGCCATCGGAGCCGGCTTGGCCGACCGTGGTGTGTACACCCGCATTATTGACGTTCGTGGTCACGGTCTCTCTGCGTGCAGGACGGCAGCCTGCACCGACCCCGCGTTCGCCGACCGGTTGGTGACGGACGATGGAGAGACCTGGCCCGGCCGCTTGGGAGACAGTGCAGATGCTTGGCAGATCAGCCGGGATCTCGGCGTGCAGGTGGCTGACTTGCGCTCGGCTCATCCAGCGGCAACTCTCGTGCTTGGAGGCCACAGCAGCGGCGGGGGTGTGGTGTCCCGTTGGGTGGAAGGCGGAGGTTCTGCCCACGCGGATGCTTTCGCTCTCGTCGCACCCTACAATCACCCAGATCAGCCACAGGTCCGGCCTGAGGTCTTGCTCGACTGTCCGGACATCGGGGGCACCCTCTACGCCCGACTCGACTTTGGGGCTCTTGGCGAGGCGCTGCGGGGGAATGCTCACCGCTACGTGCTGAGCTTCCACAAGCCTCCAGAGTACACCGACCCATTGGACGTTCTGGACTACACCTGGAACACCGTCCAAGGGATGGCGACGATCGACCCAATAGACTTCTGGTCCGCCTACACCAAACCCGTTCTGGTAGTTGCTGGCTCCCAGGATGCACTGCTGGACAGCGCTATCACGAAGGAACAGGCCGAGCTGGCCGCTCAGGGTCAGTTCATCGAGATGGATGACCACAGCCACGTCGGCCTGAGCTGGTCGGACGAGGTGGCTGCAGAGCTCGCCGATTTTGCCGTTGACTTAGCTAGGTAGCGCTCCTTGACGTGCCTACGTGGTCTCGTCCGAGTCCACATCTGCGCCCCGGTCAGAACAACCTGCTCAGACGTCCAGAGAGCCCATGTTGCTTGGGTTGAGGGGGAATCAGCGCGCGCTTGTTTTCCAGCCTGCCGAAGCAGAGCAACTGGTCGCTCGGCTGGAGCATCCGAGTATTGCGGGGGGTGGGGATGACCATGCCCTCGCGGGTCATTGTCAGGACTGGATGTCATGCTCCAACATGCCCGGTTTTTGAATCGTGAGCCCGACCAGGGTGGAGTCCGCAGGAATGCTGAGCTCAGCGACGCCGTAGCCCACACTGACCATGAGACGCTGGCGAACGTCCAGGTCTGGGAACATGACCTGGCTGGAGCTCTCCTCGATGATGGCCCCGGCAATGTCCAGCGAGGTTGCCGTCTCGTTTCGGTTCAGACCGTGGGAGGAGTTCACCTACCTGATCAGTGGTCCGTCGTTTCCCTCCAGTATGTCCACGCCTGCGGTCCGCAACCCCATGCTCTGTGCTGTGCGCACTGCGGTCCAGACGTACTCGCGAGGTAGGTAAATGGCAGGCGCCGCTCCGCAGCGGTGAACATTGCTGTGGAACGCATCACCGTGAGCCGTGCGCTGTGCGACGCATTGCTGCGACCACCCGGTCTCCAATCACGAAAGCGCGAATGTCTCTGCCGCGGCTCTCTGCTGCGAAGCGCTGGAGCGAAACGTTGGTGCCGGTGCTGTCTGGCATCTCAATGATGGCCTCGGCGACCTTGGCGTCCGGTGCCAGGATCACGCCGATGCCCTGGGTGACTTCGAGTAGCTTGAGGGTGATGGGATCATCGACCTACCCGTTGAATGGCGGATGCGGCGTCATGACGGTCTCGTGCGAAGGTCGAGGCTGGAATCTGCTGGTCGTGCCGGGAGAGCGGTTGCCGGGAGCGTAGCTTGTCCCCAGAGTTGGCGATGCCGTTGGAGGTGTTGGGCGTGTAGACGCGCATTTGCTCGAACTGCCGAACCACTGCCACGCCGAAGAAGGTGATGTTCGCGCCGATGCGGGGCAGGGTCGTCGTAGTGCGAGGGGGCCGTTCCGCGAAACTGGAGCCTGGGCTTGGACGGTTTCAGGCCGATAGCGAAGGGCAGCGTGTTTAGAACCTTGACCTAGTGGCTCTGCTGGAGTGCAGCTTCCTTGAGTCGAGGGTGTGCTGTAGCTGTTGGCGGCGCGAGACGACATGGCAAGCTCTACGCTGGAGCCTCTGGTTGTGCATTGGCGATGTGGATCAGAGCGTCGCCGCGATTCACCAAGGGCTCCAGCTTGATCCCGATGACGAGACCTGAGCTGGGGCATTTGAGAGTACTTAGGCGTTTGCCGAAGGAGTCATGGATACGGCCCAAGACGGCGCCAGCCTCAACCTGGTCGCCAATCTCGCAGTCCATCTGGGCCAAGCCACTGCGACTTGCCCGAACCCACCTGCTGCCTTCGCCATAAAACTGGGTGTGCCCTGGTGGATGGAGTGCATCGATCATGTCCAACTCGGCGAGTACGCGAAGCACACCCGCCGTCCCAACCGTGATCGAGTTCTTGTCAAAGCGCAGAGCCTCACCGCCCTCGAAGAGCAGCACGCGGGCTCCGACTGCGGCGGCGGCAATGCGTAGGGTCTTCTCTTTGGGCTTGGCATGCATCATGAAAGGTGCTGTAAAGGCCTTGGCTAAGCGCCTTGTCTCGGGGTCCTCCAAGTCCGCTCGGATCTGCGGGAGATTGGTTCTGCCGTCGGATCCTGTGTGCAGATCGATCCCCAAGGAGCACCGAGCCACAACTTCGGTCATCAGCATGTGGGCGATGCGCCGGGCGAGGGAGCCGTTGGAAGAGCCCGGGAAGCTGCGATTCAAGTCCCTGCGGTCAGGGAGGTATCGGTCGCCGTTGACGAAGCCATGGACGTTTACCACTGGTACGGCGATCACGGTCCCCCGCAGTGTCTTGGGGTTCAGCTTCTCCAGCACCCGCCGGATGATCTCGACTCCATTGATCTCGTCCCCATGAATCGCAGCGCTCAACCAGATGGTCGGACCCTCGGCTTGACCGTGAACGACCAGCAAGGGGAGAGACACCTGCGTGCCCGAGGCGAGGTTGGAGATAGGCAGGGAGACCTGCATGCGGGCCCCTGCATCCACGGAGACCTTTCCCACCAAAAATGCGGCCCGCCTGTCCGCCGTGGGAGGCAGACCGGTGATGAAGGAGCGGTGGGGCTCGACGCTGAATGCACCCCTGAGGGCTTGTCGGCCGATGAGCATACGAAAGCCCATGTCGTCCCGGCGGGTGAGGGTCACCTCGATGGAGCGTCGGGTGTTGCCTAACGCCAGCGTGGTCCGAATCACTGGCTGGGACTCGCTCAAGCCGGACGAGTTCTTCACCGAGCGTGTGTCCACTACCTGTGCTTCAACGCTCTCGCTGCCTTTTGCGCTTCGCTGCTTGGGGTGCAGGTCGAAGCGGACCCATTCGACGCCTTCCCTCTCGAAGGTCTCCAGTGCGAATGCGTGCAATGAGGAGGAGCGCGCCCCGGTGTCCACCTTGGCCTTGACCCACGCGTCACTCAGGTCAGGCATCCTTACCCATTCTCGCCACCCGACGGGGGTTGGGGGGGCTTTCTGGGGCATCAAGCCCTCGGTTGGATAGTAGCTAGTATTGTTAAACACTATGGCGTAGAACAGCCGTAGTCAAGGACTCACCCGGATGAACGGCTGATTGCTTCAGTCAAAATACTGCCGAA
>JBLHMA010000130.1:0-12679 GCA_047621545.1 Cognaticolwellia sp.
CCGACGAAGAGCAAAGGACCCCGAGAGAGTAGGGGTTCGTCATGCACAATGGGGCCGATCAGGCCGTCTCCGGGGATGTCGTGGTCAAAGAGCACGGCGTGCACACCGGGCAGAGCTCGGGCGGCGCTGGCATCGGCATAGCGCAGGGTACCCTTGGCAACTGGGCTGGTGACGGGGTGCACCCACAGGCAGCCGTGGGGGCTGGGGGCGTCGTCCACGTAGACTGCTCGGCCGGTGACATGCAGGTGGGCGGACTCGTGAGGCGTGGGCTTCATGGCCGATCCTCCACTTGTACGGTGCCGACGTGGCCGTCTTGAAGCGTGGGCACCGGGGTGTCTCGTGTCTCTGCATAAAAGCCGCGCAGCAGGTTGCCGGCGACCTGGGTGCGGTACCAGGCGCTGCCTCGGTGGTCGCTC
The DNA here is from genome assembly GCA_047621545.1 of Cognaticolwellia sp. Taxonomy (GTDB): domain Bacteria; phylum Myxococcota_A; class UBA796; order UBA796; family CAJQPC01; genus CAJQPC01. Next base: position 417 of record JBLHMA010000130.1, read on the forward strand.
ATTGGGGTGAAGTCCAGGGCGGCGATTGCACGCTCCAAGTTCTCGTCGTTCCAGGGTTTTCCGACCAACATGGCCTCGGTCGCGCAGGCCCGTTTTGTGGTGGCGGCCATGCCTCCGAATGCCAAGCGCGCGGAGACCACTTTTCCGTCGGAGAGCTCCACGACAAAGGCCCCGCTGACCGCGCTGATGTCCATCTCCCGGCGTTTGGAGACCTTGTAGGCGCCGCGCAGAGTGTTGGGCTTGGGGTCGGGTACGTCGATGTAGGCCAGGATCTCTCCGGCCTGGAGATCGATCTGGCGATACCCCAGGAAGAAGTCATCCAACAGCACGCTGCGCATTCCCGCCTTCGAGGCCAACACGGCGCTGGCCCCAAGAGCCAGAAGCACGGGTGCGGCGTCACCGATGGGACTTGCGGTACACAGGTTGCCGCCCAGGGTGGCCCGGTGCTTGATCTGCCGGCTGGCAAAGTAGCGCAGCATGCGGGTCAAGATGGGTAGGGGAGCGGCGCTCTCCAGATCGGCTAGGGAGAGGGTGGCGCCGATTCGCCAGCCGGTGTCGGTTCGCTCTAAGCCACCGATGGGCAGGGCCTCCAGGCTCACCAGAGTGGAAAAACGCACGCCCTTTTGAGTGATGTCCAGGCCCAGGTCGGTGGCGCCGCACACGAAGGTGGCGCTTGGATGCTCATCCAGAATGACCCAGAGCTCTTGGAGTGTCGCGGGGCGAAAGAAGCGCTCGTCGCCAGCCTGGTAGCTCAGGGCGCCGATCTTGGGGCTCTGGCCTTGGAACCCATCCTGGGGCGCGGTCCCGGCGACTTGGTCCAGTGCTTGGCGAATGGGGCGGTAGCCGGTGCATCTACAGAGATTGCCGCAGAGCTGATCGTCCAGCTTCCAAGCGTTCTCTGGGCCCTTCAGATCGGGGCGGTGGCAGGCCTCGAAGATGGACATCACAAAGCCGGGGGTGCAGTAGCCGCACTGACTGCCCAAGGTGTCGACCATAGCCTGCTGTGCCGGATGCAGGGCCTTTCCTGGTGCGCTCAAGCCCTCCACGCTGAGCACCTCGCGCTCGGCCATTGCAGGCAGGGGTACCAGACAGCTGTTGATGGCTTTCCAAGTATCCCCCTCCCGAATGGCAATAGTGCAGGCGCCGCAGTCCCCCTCCGCACAGCCCTCCTTGGTGCCCACGTGACCGCGCTCTCGCAGCCAGTCCAGCAGGGTGGTGTTGGGGGATACGTCGCGGATGTGGCGGCGGGTGCCGTTCAGAGTCAGGGAGAACATTCGCCGATTCTAACGGGGGCGGCTGCACCGAAGCGGGCGATCCGCTGTTGGTCGGCGAACTGACCACGTCATAGCGTGCGGTCGTGCGGCTCCCCGACCTTTGTCGACGACGCCCGACCCTATCGCACCAGGGTGTTGCGCTAGAGTCGGGTTCCTCCCTGAGCAAGTGAGCTTGAACGCTCCACTGCGCGGAAGCAAGTGGGGTTCAACGCATCACTTTGAGCGAAAAAGAGGCCTGTTGGGGCTGAAACGAGGCACTTTGATGCCGAAATGGGCCGGAAGGCGTCGGAACTGAAGCGTTGACCCCGACTTGCTTGGAGAAGGTGGAGCGTTGGACTCGACTTGCTCAAAGGTCTGACCGTCGGCGCACCGCAGCTCGGTTCGCACACTCACGTTCTGGCCCCCGGTGTGCTCGGGCAGGTCCCGGTTGGCAAGGAACATGGAGCTGATGGTCACACCGGAAGCGGTCAGGTTCTCGGCACGCGCGTCGCTGACACTAAGAAGGATGGGAACTCCTGGGTTCCCGGCGGGCTGTTCGGGGCATTGGCCCTCCGTGAGCACGCCCTGTTCCAAACACATGTGGTGCTGGCAGCGGCCTTCGGTTTGGGAGCTCTGCAGCATGACCTGGCAGGTGGAAGAGGCCGTAATCTTGTGATTGAACAGAATGAGGTGGGTGCCTGGCTGGGTCGGCGGGTGGACCACAGGCCAGCGGATAGGCCAGCGCGATCATGGGACGGCCTCCGTGCCGAGCATTATGCGGAAGGTATGGCGCCTGCGAGGTCAGGCTTGGGAGTAACGATGGATTTGTCTGCGTTCTGGACTTTCTGGACCGAGCACGAGGCGGCGCTCTTCGACGGTGTTCAGACCGGCTTGGATGATGCGCTCATCGCGCTTGTCAGCGCTCAGGTGCATGCTCTGCACGAGGATCTGGGCTGGGAGTTTGGCCAGGGGGAGGGTGGCTTGAGCTTTGCCCTAAAGACCGGCGGAGATCCACAGCAGCGCCGAGTGGCCCGGGCCTGGTTGGCCTGTGCACCGGCCTATGAGCGCTGGCAGTTCTTCGACGCGATCCCACCGGCGCCCATCGAGAAGGTGCAGAACTTTGCCCTGCGCTTTGGTGAGCAGGACATCAGCTTCTCCGAGCTGCGCTTTGCCCTGGACCCAGAAGATGACCGGCAGCGTGTGCATGTGCGGGGCTTTCACCCCGTGCTGGTCGGCGCGGAGACCCAGCATCAGCTCAGCGTGCTGTACACCGTGTTGGACACCAGCTTGGGAGAGGCCGCCGTTGAACTCTGGCTTGGCCAGATTGAGGTCGTGGAGGCGCCTCTGGATGAGGGGCTGGACCTAGCAGCCCTGCGTCGGGCCATCGATGCCCAAGGCGAGACTTGGAGAGAGGCCGGCGAGGCTTGGGCCAGCGCGCGCGGGACGAATCAGGAGACCGACATGCCGGTGCTCTTCACCCTCAACATGAGCGCCAAGCGTTGGGATTATCCACTGCTGGACACCTACTTTGAGCTGGTGATCTCGTACCCTGCGCGCCCAGATGGCCTGCCGAGCCCCAGCGACTACGAGACCCTGATGGACCTTGATGAAAAGGTCGGGGCCGCGCTGCCGGAGCTTGTCTTACACCTGGGAAGTCGCATGGGAGAAGGGGAGCGCGTGCTCTTCGGCTATGTCGATGGCCAGGACACAGACGGTCTTCGCGCGGCGGCAGTGGAGTGCTTGGGCAGCGACATGGGGCTGCGGTTAGAGAAGGATGCGCGTTGGGAGAAGCGGGTGACGGCCTAGGGCTCTATCGTTGCCGTGAGTGTGTTCAGGTCCCGCTCGTTGTGCACGCTGAGCACATCCAAGGTGCGATCACAGCTCTCGCAGGCCGCGTACTGGCAAAAGACCATGCAGCGGGTGCAGAAGTAGAAGGGCTGGGGGTGCACCTTGATTCGCCTGCCAAGCTCCGAGGTGTAGCTGCCCGGCGGCGGGATCTTGACGCGCTTTAGGCTGTTGCCCTTGCTGAGCAAGAGCATTCCAAGCAGACCAAAGAGCACGGCCAACCCCAAAGGAAACGCGTTGAAGAAGCCGTTGGTCCAGCTCCCGACAAAGGCCGCTAGGCCCAGTCCGGAGAGGCCCAGGCAGATCGCCGCGCCCTTGTACCCCAGCCCCATCAGCCAATCGATAATCTCAGCCACTGTCCCTCCCATGCCAGAGCAGTGCCGTGCGCACCGGTCGCACCCGCCCTGATGCTGCCCCGGTCACCATCTCGGTGTCGGCCAAGTCTACCCCGCCGTGACCCCGAACCCACAGGCGTTTGGAGCTGCCACCGTCCAGGTTCATGGCCTGTGTACAGCCTTGGGCTTGGAGTAGCTCGGCCAGACCATGCAGGGTCAGACCCAAGGCGTGCTTTAGGTTGCGTCCATCCACACAAGCAAGGACAAAGCTTCCATCTGGGCGTAGGCCTACTCCAAGCCTGGGCAGCAGGTTCTGATCGAAGGTCTCGTCTGCCGAGAAGGTGATGGGGGGCGCTGTGCCTGCAAAATCCTCGGGGGCGCGCTCGATCTCGATCCGGCCGTCTTCAAGAAGTGCTGGACCGCCGGCCATTGCGTTGTGCCATGGCGCCTGAATCTCGAGCCCCCCTAACTCCGGTAGAGCGTGGCCCTTGGGCAAGGCGATGACCGCGCCATTGAGAGGGATGCGCTGGGCGCCTCCAGTCACCGAGGTCACCTGACGGTCTACGATTGCAAAGGAAGGTCCCCAGCCATCCAAGCTCACTGGCCCCCACGCCCGGTTGAACAGGGTGGGTTTGCGGTCCAGAGTGCTGGGGTCGTTGTGGCCCGCGACGGTGCAGTTCCATTCGCCTTGGGACAGGGTCAGGCCGCTCAGAGTGGTGTGCTCGATGCGCAGTGGCCCCCCTTTGGTCGACCAGAGTGCTGCGCGAGACAACAGCGGCAGGACCTGAATCTGGCCCTGGGAAACCAGCATTCCTACGGGATCACCACGCTGAGATGGGGGTGCAATGTCGGGCTCGGAGTACAGGAAGAATCCCCCGGAGCTGGCTGCCAAGGCCCCGTGCTCTGCAGCGAGCTTCTGGAGGCTACGTCCCTGACAGAGATGGGCGGAGAACCTGGGTTGTTCGATGTCCAAGAGGTGAACTCGAACGGGCCCAAGCACGCTGGGGCCCGCAATACGGCCCAGTCGGGCGCCGGGCTCCAGATCCTGCCATGTCACCGGCAAGTCCCCGGGGGTCGGCAGTGCGCTGTCTTGGTAGGGCAGCTGTGCGCCCAAGGATGCGTAGTAGTCGGCCAAGGCCCGGATACGGGCAGCGCGGGGGCCGGGAGCGGAGAGGATCTCCTCGCAGCGACAGGCCAGCGCGATTCGAAAGACAGCAGCGGTTGGGTGATCCTGCTCCCGCAGCATGGTGTCCGTCGCCAGGAGTCGGCGCTGGAATAGGGCTGCTTGGTCTTCGTTGACCTCGTGAGAAAGGACAGCTTTGACCTGTAGATCCGGCAACCGATCCGGAAGGGTGTTCCGAATCGTTGGGCCCGGGAAAGCTTGCAGCTTCTCCCAAACGGGGAGGGAGACGCGGGAACGGAGCGGGTGCAGCCATGACATGCCGCCTGTGTAGCATGGGCTCATGTTGCTTTGGCGAGGTGTCTACGTTCCGCAGCAGCCAGTTGCCCGCTCAGCTGAGTAGCAAACGACAGGCCAGGATTGCGCCAATGAATCCAGCAAAGTCTGCGCTTAACCCGGCCAATGCTGCGTGCCGTGTCTTGGTCACATTCACAGCCCCAAAGTACACGGCCAACACATAGAAGGTGGTCTCAGTGGAGCCCTGAAGGGTGCTGGCCAGGTAGCCGATGGGGCTGTCGGGTCCGTGGGTCTGGATCAGCTCGATCATCAGGCCGTAGGCGCCGCTTCCGGAGAGGGGGCGGAGCAGGGCCATGGGCAGGATCTCTGCAGGCACGCCCAGGGGGTCCAACAAAGGTCCCATCGCCGATCCAAGCAGGCTCATTCCGCCGGCCGCACGCAGCATGCCGACAGCAAAGAGGATTGCAACCAAGTAGGGAATGATCTTGACGGCCGTGCTGAACCCGTCCCGGGCTCCCGAGACAAAGACCTCGTAAACCTTGACCTTTCGCAGAGCGCCAAAGCCCAAGAGCAGGACGACCAGCGCTGGAATGACGCCGTCCCCGATCTGGTCGCTGACGTGACGCAGCTCATCGGGTGGGTTTGTGAAAGTGGCGATGGTGAAGCTGAGTTTCTCGCAGTCTTCGCCATTGCAGAGCAGGGTGTAGGTGCCCAGGCCATCAGGGGCGAAGCGGCCGGAGTTAACCTTGGCTGCGGTGCCTTGAATTCCAGTATCATCCAAGGGATGCACCATCTTCTGGATCTTCGTTGAGAGGGCTGAGGGTCCTCCCTCGTAGACTTGGGCCGCAGTCACCGACCACTCTCCGCCTTTGGGCAGCTGAATGGTGGCCCACCGCGGCGAGGCCATGTCGATGCCTATTGCAGGCGCCTCGGGTTGGGTGTCGTCCAGAAATGCTGCGCCCAGCGCCGGGCCAGCAAGAGCCAAAACGACACAGACAAGGATCCCCCGCAGGGTCCAGACGCGCCAGTCATCTGGAGTAGGGGTCGCGTAGTCCATCAGCTCTTTGACTTCGTCGGAGTCCTCCCCCTCTTCAGTGGCCTCGGTCTGCTCTTCTTCCGGCGCCGTGATCTTGAAGAACCCAACACGAGAGAGAAGCTTTGCGGCCGTTATTCCCACGATTGTCGAGAACAGCGTGGCGAAGAGGGTGGTGGCCATAATGCCCCAAGGATTCAGGCTTCCTTCTGCCGCCCGAATACTGACCACGCCGCTGGGCAGCAGGGCCAGGCCCGAGGTGTTGATGGCCAGGAACAGGCACATCGCGTTGGTGGCGACCCCCTTGTACTTGGAGAGCTTGTTGAGCTCCTGCATCGCCTTGATACCAAGGGGCGTGGCCGCATTTCCCAAGCCCAGCATGTTCGCGGAGATGTTCATGATCATCGCCGCCATGGCGGGATGCTCGGCCGGGACGTCCGGGAAGAGGCGCGTCATGATGGGGCGAATGGCCCGGGCCAAAAGCCGTAGCAGCCCGCCTTCCTCCGCCACCTTCATCAACCCCATGAACAGGGCCATGTAACCGATCAGCCCAAGAGCCAAGTCCACGCTGGATTTTGCGCCTCCAAGGGCAGCCAGCGAGGCTTCCTCCAGAGTACCGGTGAGCAGCGCCAGAGCGCTAGCGATGAGGACGATGCCGAGGAATATGCCGTTCACCCCTTGACCGTCGCCCGATGGGCTTGACCTGTCAAGGTTTTGGTGGCGAGTCTGCTCGTTTTAGTCGCGCTCGATGTAGCCCATGGCGTGCAGCGCCTCGGTCAGCTCATCGTTGGTGCCATCGATCTGCTTGCCGGTTGGCACTGGCGCGAAGCCCCAGGTGACGCTGTAGGAGCGGCCGCCAACGCTGCCTGTACTTAGTGGGCGGCCCAAGGTATCGGGCGGGTCGCTTGCTCCTTCCATCACCTGCGATGCCTGAGGATCACCATCGGGAATGACCCAGGTCAGGCTCAAGCCTTCCAAGGCCACCGGGTCGCCGGTAGGAACCACATAGATCTCACGTCCACCCTTCTTTCCGGGGAGGATGACCACCTCGTAAGCACCGTCTTGATCGGGGCCGGTCATGGCCATCAGGCTTCCTTTTAGGGGATCTTGTCCCAGCCAGGCGGTCTGGATGCCGTTTGGATGAGAGATGCGGAGCACTCGTTCGCCGTCGCTGTAGGACTTGGCCTTGCCGAGGTTGATTCGCCAGCTGAGGGGGGCTTGGGTCACCAGAGCCTGAGCCATGGCTGCTGGGTAGGCACTTAGGTCCTGGCTAATCGCCAGGTCTTTACGCTCCCCAGGGTCACTCTTTAGATCGACCAACACTTGCTTACCCTGGTGGGTCGTCCACTTTTGCCCGTCGACTAGGACTCCCCAACGCTCCTGGCCGTAAAGCGGTCGGCCGAAGCTCTGGGGGCGCGTCTCCAGCTCTTTGAGCGCCACCTCGTCTCCGGCGATCGCGTCCAGCAGGCTTAGACCGAGCATGTCCATGGTGGAGGGTGCTTGCACCCCCAGCAGATCCAAAACCGTCGGTGTGAGATCCAGCAGGGAGACGGGTGCTGCTACACGGGCAGATGGAACGTTAGGTCCCTTGAGAATGAAGGGCACATGCAGCAGCTCGTCGTAGAGGCTGTGTCCGTGCTCAAAGTCATCGTGGTCCCAGAACTCCTCGCCGTGATCGGAGAAGAGCAGCACGTTGGCATCGGCGCCCAAGGAGTCCAGCAGCGGGGCTAAGACATCGTCGGTGAACGCCAGATTCTGGTCGTAGCGGTCCATGACCCACTGCTGGACGGCCGCCTTGTCTTTGCGAACCGCCCTTAGGATCGGGCTGCGTGTGCTGTTCCAGGTCAACTCGCCCGGTGGCTTGCTTGCCCATTTGCGCCGGTAGCGCAGAGGCTCGGTGTAGGGCAGGTGCATGTCCATGGTGTGCAGCAAAACCAGGGTGTCCCGATCCTTGTTGCGGCCCATGAAGTCCTGGAGCTTCTCCACCTGCTCATCGATGGTTGGCCAGTTCTCCACGCTGTATTCGGACCAGCCTTGGGACATGTCGAAGTTGCCGCTGAGGTAGACGTTTCCGACGAAGGCGCCGGTTGCGTAGCCCTGATCAGCCAGGACCTGGGCCAGGTGAGGGCCGCTCTCCCAATGCTCGGGCTGCCGCCCAGTCAGGGCACTTCGAGTACTGGGTAGAGTCCAGGGTGCGACCGACCGCGCTTGCTCAAAGACCGCGGCGTCTTGGGCCCAGGCATCCAATTTTGGGGTGGTGTCCCTCTCGTAGCCGTACAGGCCCAAGTGATCGGGGCGGGTGGTGTCCAGAAAGACCAACACCATGCGCTGGGGATCACTCAGGGGCGTGTAGATGACCGGGTCGGCCAAAAACACATAGTCCAGGGTGGTGTCGCTGGAGTCCTGGGTGCGAACCACCACATCGACCACCTCTCCTGACCACTTGGAGAGGTCGACGCGAATCGCGCTCCAATCCTGGGTTCCAACCCGGCCCCTAAAGACTTGCTCAGACTCCATATTCGGAGCGCGAACCTCCACAATGATCTCCGAGCCATCACTGCGCTGACGCACCATGGCCTCGGGCGGAATCACCCGCGCCTCGAAGCTGAGCGTGGCGTTTAGGGCCAAGGCTCGGCCGCCGTAGACCACCTCGCTAGGCGCGGGTAGGAGCAGGCCGGTGCGCGTGGACTGGCCCACTTGCAGGGAGCGCTGGATGAAGCGCTCCTGCTCCGAAGCGCTCTCGGGCTCGCTGCTAAAAGTCGCCAGGTTCAGCGCATCTTCGCGCTCTTGAGCGGTTGGCCATTCTAGCTGGAAGTCGCCGTCTTTGGGCACGGCACCCTTGCCTCGAACCATGACGGTCTCGGCTGTGAAAGCCCAGGTTCCAGGTCCTGCATTCGTCTTTTTGTTGTGCTTGAGTGCCTTGCCTTCTCCCGTCAGCACGGCCATGCCAGACGGTGGACTTGAAAAGAAGAGACTGCGTGAGCGGGCGGGGAGCTTGGCCTCGTAGGTGCTGATACCGTTCACAGTGCGTATCAGCGTGAAGGGGCCCTGGATGGGCATCCGCTGCGGAGCTGGGGCTTGGTCTGGCCGGACGGTGAGAGGGAGGCTCAAGGACTTTGGCGCTTCCCGCCCGATGGCCCACGCAGCAGCCCCCGGAGTGTCCCTTGGGACAGCATCCGGGGGCGCTGTGTCGCTCAGGCAGCCATTAAGGACTAAGAGCCAGACCATTTGCTCAGCTGCGACGGCGGCGTCCCAGCACAAAGGCTAGGGCCAAGCCCGCGAATGCAAAGCCAGTGCCGCCTACTCCACCACCGACGCTGCTACAGCCGAAGCCGTCTCCGCGCGTCTCTTCGATGGTCGTGGTCTTCTCGACGCTCTGCTCTCCAGCAGGACCCATAGCGGTCAGGCGAACGGTGTACTCACCCTCGCCCAGCTCGGTGAAGTCCAGTTTGGGGGACCAAGCGCTGTATGCAATGACCGGCTCGCCGCTGGCGCTTCCCCCCTCGAAGACTTCCCACTCCAGACCGTCGATGCAGCCATAGGTGGACACGTCGGTCTTGTTGACCAGCTGGTAGATCAGCCCGTTCTCAGGGAGAACATCAAAGTCTGGGACAGGCTCTTCGCAGACCAGCACGTGGGCGCGCTGGGTCTGGCTGACAGTCCACTCGCCGCAGCTGTCGGAGAGTCCGACTACGTCTGCGGTCACGGTGAACTGGCCTTGGTCTTCGAAGGAGTGACAGGGCTCTTCTTCCGTGGATGTCGTGCCGTCACCAAAGTTCCAGGTGACAGTCTGGATTTGATCCACGTACTCCTCGTCGACCTCCAACTCGAAGCAGACTTCGAGAGGGGCAGGGCCGAAGCGGACGGACTCTTCTGTCACGTTCCAAGTGATGTAGGGACCGTAGAGAGCGGTGATGCCCTCGATGTCATCCTCGTCAATGGATGCGCTCTCGGTGTCGCAGGCACCGGCAGTCCAGTACATGGTGGCGCTCAAGAGCTTCGAGTCCACGCAGAGCTCGCCGTCGTCGCACGAGTGACCCATGCCCAAGCTGTGTCCGACCTCGTGGGTCATCACTGCTTCGGCAGCGTAGGTGCCAGCGGGACATTCTTCTTCCAGGGCGTTGACCACGCCCCAGTTGATGTCCTGGTTCATCACGATGTCGCAGTTCCGGATCTCTTTGATCTGCTCACCGGCGATGTTGTCCAGGATGGTGCTGTTGTAGGGACACAAGGTGGCCCCAAGAACGCCCGTGGCCAGGTCATCCGTAGGGTCATCCCAGTAGATGCCGTATGTGTCGTCGTCCGTAAAGCCGATGTGTGCGCTGGTAGTTCCTCCGTACTCGAAGGGAATATCTGCGCACTGTGCGGTCTCGTAGCGCTGCCACTCTGGGCCCAGCTGCTCATCGCAGTAGTCCGTCCAGTTCCAGTTGCAGAAGGACTTGATGACGATGTCCTCCTGGGGGAACCGACCGGTTTCTGCATTCGGAGTCTGCGGCAGGGAGTCCTCCAGGTAGGTGGAGGTCTGAACCGTGAGGGGCAAATCGTCGCTATTCCACTTGCGTGCAGGCTCGACGAACTTGAAGGCAGAAGCTGGGCTGCTGAGCAGCATCAGGCTGATAATCATGGTTGACCCACGGCAGTTACGGTGTTGATGCGCTCAAGCCGGTCCATCGAAGCGCCAGGGATTGGCTGGCCGTCCCAACCGTGGCTTACCCGAGTCTCGATTTGAAGCTCGACGTCGCCCATGTAGACGCGCTGGTCTTGGGGGGGGTGAGGGATGAAGCGGTGGTCGTAGTGCCACTCTTGGCCCACGGTGGCGCGGACCAAGATCTCGCGGCCGTCGTCTGGGTCGATGCGAACGGTGAGCTTGCCGATGTCTCCACCCACAACACGCCACTGTCCGCTCTTGCTCGTCTCGAGGTAGAGCAAGGCTTCCTCGCCTGGAGAGAACCGGGTGTAGACGCTCATTGTCACGCCGTTGCCGTTCTCCGACCCACCGCGCTGGTGAACGATCACGCTGCTGGTGGTGCGGTTGCCCTTGTAGACCCGATTTACTTCAACGGATGCCAGGGTCCAAACGGCCCCTTTGGCATCCGTCTCGGTCCAGACTTCGGAGACGGTGCCACGAGCGATGAGCTCTGAGGCGTCCACGATCTGATTGGGACTCAGGTTGGCAACCGAGCGTGCCTGAGCCGTAGGGCTGTGGGCCGCAATGGTCACCAGGGCGGCGACGGGTAGCGCCACCATTAGGGCGAGGGTGAGCTTCCGCATGTTCGCAGACCTCCACAAAGGATTAGAGGCACTTATTACCCGTAGATGGGGGTAACCGTCAAGTTGGCCATGTTGGCGGATCCGCGAGTACCTCTTGCCGCAGGCACAAGCGGTGATCAGTGAAGGGGGTGGTACTGCGCCGCCAGCGGCTCTTTCCCGGGGAACCCGAAGATGGCCTTGTGTGCCGATGATCCGGGGCGGTGAACACAGGCTTGTCTCGTCCGCACCTTGACGGTGTCAGCCGCATCACGTAATTGTGCAGCGCTACGCAACCCTCTCATGCCGTGAGGGTGGCCCCCTGCCCGGGGCTGTACTTTGGTTCCCTGCCTTGGAGGCCGCATGCGCGGTTCCTCGTTCTTCAAGCTGCTTCTCCTGCTGCTTCTGCCTATCACCCTGCTCTTCACCAGCAGTGACGCGATGGCGCAGACCTCTGGCACCATCAAGGGTGTGACCCTCGATGACGGCGGACTTGCCATTCCTGGTGTCCTGGTCTCGGTGTCCTCGCCGGCACTGATCGGTGGCACTCAGCAGCAAAGTTCCGATGGACAGGGTCGATTCCTGTTTATTAAGCTTCCCCCTGGTATTTACGTCATCCGGGCCGAGATGGCTGGATTTGGTACGGTCGAGTATCAGGCCATTCAGGTCCTGATCGGAAAGACCGTCCCGCTGACAGTCGAGATGACCTACCAGGAAGCTGGTGGGGTCATGGTGATCAAAGACACGCCACCGGCGATTGACACCGAGCAGACTCAGCGAAGCACGGTCATGACCAAAGAGTTCCTGGACCGCGTTCCCACCGGTCGTGACTACTTGCAGGCCGTCAGTGCTGCACCAGGTGTCATCGGTGGCGGCAACGCCAGCATGGCTGGTGGTGCAGGCAACGAGAACACCTACATGATCGACGGTGTCAACATCACCGACCCGGTCACCGGTACCTTCTCGCTCAACTTCAACTTCGACGCCATTGAGCAACTCGAAGTGGTCACGGGCGCATTTGACGCGGAGCACCCCAACAACTTGGGCGGCATCGTCAACATCGTGACCCAGACCGGTGGAAACACCTTGGAGTTTCAGTCCAACATCTTCTACTCCAACGGCAACTGGGCTCC
>JBLHMA010000131.1:0-12637 GCA_047621545.1 Cognaticolwellia sp.
GTTCGTGCGAGCGAAGCGTTCTTGCCATGCAGCCTTTTGCGAGGACACCCACTCGTCATCGCCTGCGGCCTCGACCAGCACCGCTGGGATGGGCTCCGGGACTGCTTCTGATTCCGGCTGGCTAAGCTCGGCCAGCAAGGCCTGATCCTCTGGGGACAAGCGCCCCAGGCGACGCCAACCCCATATGAGGGTCATGGCGGAGAGCGTGACGAGCAGCAGTCCGAGCATCCAGTAGAAGTGCGGAAGAAGCGCTGACCACAGCGCATCAGTCCGCGAGGCTTGCTTTGGGGGGAGCTCCTCCTGTTCGGGTTCCGGTGGGAGTTCCTCTGCTACCAGGACGGGGTCTCGTAGGTAGTCTGGAAGCGCTTGCAGGGACTGATTCGAGACCGTAACCGAGGTCCAGCCGGAGGAAACCTTGGACTGCAGTCGGAGGTTGAGTGCCTTGATGTCCTGGGCATCTAAGGCGGCTTCGTGGGCGTAGGAGCAGCGAGCCCGGGTCAAGTACGCCTGCGCAGGCTCTGAGCCCGGCCCAGCGTCCTGGCTCAGGCCCGGCATGGAACTGGACCGCCCCCGGTCCGCGACCGTATGGTCCACGTAAGTGCACCCCTTGGAGTAGCAGCGGGTGGCACTGCAGTCCGTTGCCAGGGCAAGCCCAAAGACATTCTCCAGCTCTTGGAGCTCAACACGTACGGTCGGTGGGATGACCCGGCTGGGTACCCCCTGCGCCATGGCGCCCATCACGAAGACAAAATGCATCAGTACACCCGCACAATGACGCGCCGGTGGCGGGCCAGGCGCTCTTGTTCAGAGAGGCCGACCAGCAGCTCCTCATCCAGTTTTACAGTGTCCGCGTAGCCTTCTACACGAATGCGCTCAGGGGGAACGCCGGTGGCCTCCAAGCGCTCGCGAACCGCGTTGGCCCGGTTGGTAGACAGCTCCCAGTTGCTGATGGCCCCAAGCATGGGGGTCGCGTCCGTGTGTCCTTCGATCGCGAACTGGTACTTGTCCTGGTAGGGCGTCAAGGTGCTCAGCATGCCCTTTAGGGTCTCTATGTGCTCGACCCGGAGTGTGCTGCTGCCGGAGTCGAAGACCAGCCCGGAGTTGAAGGATAGCTCCAGGCCATCTTCGGTCAACTCGGTCGAGATGACCTCCTGGAGGCCCTCTCTTTCGATGCGTTGGTCAATCTCCTCTTGGATGGAGCTGAGGCTGGCCGGCTGCTCCATTCCGCTGATACTCGCAGCGATCTGCTGCATTTTGACTTGATTCATGTCTGCAGCGGCCAAGAGCATCACGAAGAAGACCAGCAGGTTCGTGATCAGGTCGGCGTACGACAGCAGCCAGCCCTCCTCGCTCGTATAAGAGCGCTTCTTCACTGCTCTCTCCTGGACCACGCAGTGAGCTCAGCCACGGTCTGTTCGCAGCGCTCCAATACGCCCAGGCGCTCGTCCAGCAGTCCGCGCAGAAAGTGTCCAATGGGGCCGGCAACGCCTGCGCCAAAAGCGACGCCGTAAAGAGTTGCCAACAGGGCCAGCGAGAGGGATGAGCCCAGGTCGCTTCCTTCCTCTCCCATGCTCTTGAAGAGCTGGATCATGCCTGTAATGGTTCCGACCATGCCAAAGGAAGGGGCTAGCTTAGCCAGCAGCTCCCAGTTGCCTACCGCCGGCTGCCAGCGGCTGAGTTCAGCGTGCTCAAGCTCGGTAAAGGCTGAACGGACCCCTTCGATCGGTGCCCGCGAGAGCACCAGCTGGAGCATGCGCTGCATGGCTGTAAACTCGCTGCCTTCGGCGACATTGACGGCCTGTGCACGGTTGCCGTCCAGCCAGAGCTGCGCGAGCTGCTTGCGCTCCGCCTCGAGGGCCTCGTTGGCCTTTCTTAAGGTGCCTAAGCCTGGGATTAGCTCCCTCAGGCAGCTGAAGGTGCGGAAGGCGGTCTGCGCGTTCGACATCACAAGGATGGCGGACAGGGAGCCGCCAAGCACTACGACGAGGGCGTGGAGGTCGAAGGCCGAAACGGTGGTTCCGGTGCGTGCGCCGCCGAAGCCGTAGGCTACGACGAAGACGAATAGGGCGAGTCCAAGGATCTGCACGTTGGTTTCCTAAAGGGTTGCGCCCTGTAGTTGCTCTAGCTGCTGGCGTACTGCGGGGTCGCTCTCTATCTCTTCGACTTGCTCGTAGACCTGGATGGCCTTCTCGCGTTCGCCAATGAGCACCAGGATGGAGCCCTTGGCGCGGAGCGTCTCGGGATGAGAGGGGTAGCGAGCCAGGATGAGTTCGCACCATTCAAGGGCCAACTCGTAGCTTCCTGCCTCGATGGCCATCTTCATGTTCGTACGGGCCTGGATGATGCTCACGGCGGGCGCTTCGCTGTTCACGCGGAGACCGCGCTCCCGGTACGCCTCTTCCAGCACGGCGTCTGCTGTGATGGGCGGCGGAGGCACTAGCCGGGTTGCTGGGATGGTCTCGACATCAGTGGCCTGGGCTGTGTGCTCGATGACGATGCGCTGACCGCTGGCGAGCATGGGGATCTGGACCTCGGTGATGACGTTTCCATCGTTCCATGTGACCGTCATCGCCGTTGTGGAGCCAAAGCCCATGGGGCGAAGCTGTGTTCCCTCCTCCTCTTCGAACACTTGGTTCACCTCGGGCGCAGGCTCGATGAGGTAGTGGGTGTAGTTCCGGGTCGCGCAGCCTGTGAGCGGCGCTGCCAGCCAAAAGAGCAGGGTCATAGGGCCACCGGAATGAAGCGGGGGTTCAAGAGAGAGATGCCAATCCCGAGCGTACCGTTGGTAGATAGGGTCATGACCGCCCCGTAGTTGCTGCGTCCGAAGGGCACGCGGACTACCCCGACTGCTGTGAGTAGAGGGTCCACCACGTCGATGGGTTCATCACCTGTATCTAGGGCGCGCACGATCGCCGTGGGCAGGCTCAGGACGGCCTTGCCCCCGACCATCATGTTTCCCAGGGGGAGTACGCGGTAGTAGGACCCGCCTATCCCAACAACAGGGTCGAGGATGGTCAGCGTCACACCGGAGAGGTTGTTGTTGTTGGGGCCCCACTGGTCGGTGAAGTCCAGGGCCAAGTGTTGCCCCGGCCAGAGGGCCGCATCGACGAATACATGGGTGAGGCTGTCGCCTCGCGCGCGCCGGTCGAGTTCTTGGGAGAGGGTGTAGTTCCGGCGGGAGCGCTCGTTCTCGACCAGGTAGGGGTCCACATTCATGGCAAACACCACCCGCCCGGTGTCCAGGTCGACGATGCGTATGGCGACTCCGCTGACCAGCTCCTCTACCCAGATTCCGGTCTGAGCGGCTGGAGAGTTGCCGCGTGTGTTGTCGTCGAGTCGGATGACCTCGTCTAGGCTTGTCGGGCCGGACTGGTAGTGCAGTGCGCCAGTACCAACGAAGGAGCGCGGTACCATGCAGGCTTCGCACAGCCGGAGTCCATCGTTGTCAAACGCGGACTTCAAAATCTCAATGGTGCGGACGGTGAACCAGTCCTGAGAGGCATTGTAACGAGGTTGGGCGCTGACCAAGATCGCGGGCATTACCTGCTCAGGATCCAGCCGACCATCGGCGACCTGAACCTCGAGGATCTCCTCCAGGCGGTCCAATGCGTCCCTGGATGTCGCCGAATCGGCGCGTACGTTGGGGGCGAGCAATGTGCTGACGAGCAGCAGAAAAAGGACCCTTAGAAACAAAAGGTCACCTCGGTGCCGAAGCTCTGGAAACGGATGTTCGCGAAGGTGACGTGGGTGCCGAAGTTCCGGGAATCTGAGTAGCCGGGGAGGGTCTCGATGAAGGAAGAGATTCCAACTCGATTGCCCAGCCGGAGCTCCAGGCCGACGTGGAAGGCGCCGAATGTGGCCCCAGGGTCGTCGCCGTTTGCCGCGGCGATGATCAGATCTGCCGTCTGTCGGTCATTGGAGAAGCTGCCCGTGGCAGGGCCCCACACCGTGGAGACGGACCCGCCTGTAAAAAAGTACAGATCAGGTCGGGTCAGCGAGCGGTAGCGGCCTGTCAGCAGGCGGCTGATCCGAACCTGGCCCATGAGCCCTTGGTAGGCCTCCGGGATTATCGCGTACCCCACTAAGAAGCTGGAGGTCCAGACCTGGTTGCGGGTCGGGCTCAGCTCTACTCCGCTCTGAAACCAGAGGAAGGGTGGTGGGGCGGTGCCTGCACGATCGCCTGTCCGAATAGCGTAGGTCCTAACACCTAAACGTAGGGGTATCGTGACTGGGCCCTGGCCCTCGAGCACCTCTAGGTATTCTTTTCTAGCGGCCTCGGCGGACTTGAGATTCGCCGGCTGCCGCAGCATCGCTGGTGTGCTCGCCGAGGTGGAGAGCGTGTGGCTCCAGACGATCGGCAGGTCCGGTGTGAGCTGTGTGATGCGGGCGCGTAGGACGAGCCAGGTTCCTTCTGCTTCCACGTCGATAAAGAGCGCATGCTTTCCGCTGCCAGTCCCAAGCTTTTCGAGAACCTCTGGGTTGTCGATGCCACGTGAGACCACAGTGCCTTCGGGGCCGGAGTGAACGACCACAGCGTTGCAGCTGGGACAGTGGGTTAGCTCGAGGTTGGTACTGGGGTTCTGGATGAGCAAGTTGGCCAGATGGTTTTCGAGCAGCCCCTGCAAGCCGGTACCGAGGCCCACAGGGACCGTGATGCCGGCCAAAACCACCGGCGTTGACGAGGCGAAGACCGGTTCTTGGAGCCACTGGTAGACCAGCTCGTCCAGCAGGTCGTAAGCCGAGAGCTGGACCTGGTTGGCCACCTCGCCGCGGGCCTGCCGCAGCTGGGCGTCACGGGCATCCTCGAGGGGCGTGGCTCCAGCCACACCGCACATCAGCGTCCATAGCCAGAGCATCATCGGAGCCAAGTCCACACCCCCTGCGCGCAGACACCGGTGTGCACGATGGTCTCGTTCGGGTTCAGGACCATTGAGGCCAGCAGCGCATCATCCTTCCCCAAGCTGCCAGTCTCGGCGTAGCGGAAGCAGGCTGCTGACCACGCGTCCATAGGCGGAAGACGGGTGATGACCCGAATGTCATCAAAGCCCAAGATGGGGGTACGGTCGGACACTTTGAGACCTTGTTTTACCAACGCGTTCTTGGTAGCAAAAGAAAGCTTTGCGGACACCGCTGGGTCTGCCGTGTGGCTGTCTACCAACCAGGTCGCGTCCTTGAGTCCCGGCCGAGATGCGGTAGCCATCGCCGCGATCTCCTGAGCGGTCTCGTTCAGGTTGGACAGAATGGCCTCGTCCGCAGGGGAGCGCAGGTCTTTGTCCATCAGTCGCTCGGTACAGATTAGAACCTGACGCTCCACCAAGTCTCCACGAGGGTCTGGCGGCGGGACGACGCCGGGGTAGCGGGCCACTGCAACCGGCACCGGCACCCGCTCGCACTCCATGTTGCCTACGTCGCCGCGAGACCTGAAGACCCCTTGGGCCGGATCCCGCCCTGCGGTGACCTGGAACCAAAAGGTCCAAAGCGCAAGGTACAGCCCCACCTCAGCGCTCTACGGGAGGCACTTGCTGGAGTACCTCCCACTGCATTTGGGCGTTGAAGACCATCTGGGTAAGCTGCCCATAGAGGTCGGCGGACAGGTTCTGCTCGGCTGCATCTTTCGCGATCTTCTCGTCCTCGTCTCGCGTCAGGTCCAGCGCCTTCTCCAAGGCCCAGGTTCCGACGCCGACGCGCTTGATGATGCGGCCTTCCATCGTGTCTGTGGCGAGCAGGAAGCCGCTGCCGTCGCGGATGACTACATCCAGTGCGAAGCTGGACTCGCTGACGGCTGGCACGATGGATGCGCTCAGAATGCAGAGCGTCCAACTGACCGGGTCGTTGAAGGTATGTACCTTGCGTGAAGTGAGTTCCAGGGTCAGGTCCACTGGGCGCTCCTCTTCGTCCTCGGCTGCAGCCCGAGCTCCGGAGTAGGAGCGTTCCTGGCCAATCCTTGTGGTGACCTGGGCCCCCTGGTTGCGAAAGAGTGTACCGGCGTTCTCGCAGAGAACAGTCGCTTCCTGCCGGTTCAGTAGGTCGCCTTGGATGCACACCACGTTGAGCCTGAGGTCGGGGAAGTTCTGGGCTCCCGGATCGATCACCATGGGGTCATTCAGGCCGGACATGGGCTGATACACGTGCACACAGCCTGTCGAGAGCAGTAGCAGCCCCGCCAATGCGGCGAAGGAAGTGTGCGGAGATCTCAAGACAGGCTTCTCCAGATTCGACATGCACCATAGGTCTCCCAAAGGGGCCTAGCAAGCGAAGGGGCAAAGTGTTGATCTCACCTTGGGTACGGTGTTGGATCTCTAGTTCCGCAGATTTGGCGTTGTGCGGAGCTCGCCGTGCTCTGCCATGAGCGCCACGTTCACGAGATGCTCCAAGTGTGCGTCAATGGGGCATGGTCGCCCATTTAGCCATCTCCGCCCGACCCATTGTCTCTCGGCTTCGGTGGAATGACAAAAATCTGTAACACTTCGGAAGATGGTTCTCAAGCCGTCATTTTCGCTCGGTACCATCGCCAAAATGCCACTCCGCTGACCCCCAATACCCAAGTCTACGCGCGCTGGATCCGCACGGCTGGCGCTGTCCGAGAGCTGTTCATTGGGCAGGGGGCGACCTCCGCTATCAACCATGGCGAGACCCGTGAACTTGATAGCAGCGATGCGTTGATCTGCAGCCGATTGCCCGGGAACTGGATGAGCGCCACATCGATTGGGTTCGGCCTTGGCCGTGAACTCTCTCTCGGCGACAACAGAACACGATTTGGCTTAGCATATCCGGCCAATCGCCATTTTGTGGGCACCCTACAATTCAGGCGTCGGTCCCGCTTTGATGATCGAAGTCGGCGTGCGCCGCTCGTTCTCTGGGAGGGACTAATGTTGCCTTTCTTGACCCTGGGCTGTGCTCAGGGAGGCTACTGGTACTCTCGAACAGAAGGGGTCGATCTGCCTGTCCGCGTCGAGGGTAATGTGGAAAGCGGAGTGTTCCTACTGATGCTGAACGGCACATTGGCGCAATGATCACCGTCCTACACCGTCCAGCAGCTCGTCGAAGACAACCACAACCTCGTGCGGGCCTTTACACTCGCTACGGTGACGACAGCAGCACCTGGTTGTATGGGCACTCTTGAAGCGGCCGGCTCGGCACAGCCACAATGCTGGACACCGACGCCGAAGTCGCTGGCTGGATTGAGTCCGCTGGTAGCCACGACTACCCGCTCAATGACGTGTACAGCGCTGAGTTGCTCATCGAAGTGGGTGAGCAGGCTGTTGCGGATGGCGCTGAGATCGACTTCGTCGAGACTTGGCGTTGAAGTAGGCTGTGGCCGAGATAGGGTTGGAGTGGTACCCGTCGGCCCCGGAGTTCACCCCATGACCAAGCAAAGTAGACTGATCTGGGCCCTCTTGAACGCGGCGGGCCTGGTGCTCGCCCTGGTTTGCAACGGCTTGGCTAATGCCTTGCCCTTCAACGGTCTGGGCACCGGTCAGCTCTCAGATCTTTACCCAAACCTCTTCGTGCCAGTGGGACTCACCTTCTCCATCTGGGGCGTCATCTACCTTTGGCTGATGGGGTTGGTGGGGTACAGCTTTGCGCTGATTCGAAGGGAGCAGGAGCGCAATCCTTTGGCCTTGATCGGCCCCTGGTTTCTCGTGAACTGCCTTGCGAACGCCGCCTGGATTTTCGCGTGGCACTGGCAGTTCGTTTCCGTCTCGCTTGTGGTCATGGGCCTTATTCTGGTGTCTCTCGTTGCTATGTACCTGCGGCTCGGAGTGGGAAAGGAGCCAGCATCGGCTGCAGACCGTTGGTTGGTGCACGCACCCATCAGTGTCTACATGGGGTGGATCACCGTCGCGACCATCGCCAACGTCACAACCCTGGCGATCGACCTGGGTGCGTCGCCCTTTGGCCCAATCCCAGCGTTGCTCACCGCCAGCGTAATGTCTGTCGCCGTGCTCATCGCTGGCCGCATGCTCTGGGCTTACCGTGATGTTCTCTACGCCTTGGTCGTAGCCTGGGCTTTCCTGGGCATCTACCTGAAGCGGTCTACAGCCTCGGAGGACGGCTCTCAGCTAGTGGCCACAGCAGCCCTTATCGGTCTCGTTGTGCTGGGGCTTGGGTTGTTGGCTACGGTGGTGCGTAAGCTGCGGAGCCCGGTCGAGACGAGCTGAGGGTCTGCTATGCGGTTCAAACAGGTGGGGGTCAGGCTGCGTGGCTGCGGAGTTTTTTGAGTTCCTCTGCGACCACGGGCGCGAGAATCAGGAGCCCGAGCACGTTGGGAACGCAGAGCACGAAGACCATAGCGTCGCTAAAGTCGAGCACAGCGTCGAGCTTGATAGAGGCGCCGATTACGATGAAGAGGCAGAACCCCAACTTGTAGAGGGTCTGCCAAACAGGGGACGGACCGATGAGGTACGTCAGCCCCTTCATGCCGTAGTATGACCAGGAGAGCATCGTGGAGACCGCGAAGAGAACGGCAGCCACAGCGAGCGGGTAGGGGAACCACCACACTGTCCGTCCGAACGCGTCCGAGGTCATCGCGACGCCCTTCAGTCCCGAGTCCATGAACTCGGGCCATGTGACAGCAGCGACCCCAATGACGAGCGCGGTCAGAGTGCAGATCACGATGGTGTCGATGAAGGGTTCGAACAACCCGACTAGGCCCTCGGTGGCTGGCAGGCTAGTTTTCACCGCCGAGTGGGCGATAGCCGCAGAGCCGATTCCCGCTTCATTGCTAAAGACCGCGCGCTGCACCCCAACGATGATGGTGCCGATCACGCCGCCGGCGAGCGCTTCTCCGTTGAACGCACCTTCCAGGATGGCCGCGACGGCTTCGGGGAGGGCTGTGATGTTCATGATGATGACCGCAATGGCGCCGACAAAATATAAGCCAGCCATGAATGGAACGAGCTTCTCGGTCACTTTCGCGATGGAGCGGATGCCTCCCAAGATCACACCGCCGACGACCAAGGCCAGGACCAGGCCCACCATCCAACCGTTATCGTCGATGGGACTCGCATCTCCACCCGTGACCGCACGAATCTGCACGTAGGCCTGGTTGGCCTGGAACATGTTCCCCACACCAAGGCAGCCGATCATGATTCCAACGGCGTAGAAACTACCCAGAGCGCGGCCTGCACGGTCCCACCCGCGCTCTTGCAGTCCGCGCCGCAGGTAGAACATTGGGCCGCCAGACACTGTTCCGTCTGGATGCACGGTTCGATAGCGAACGCCGAGTGTGCACTCAGCGAACTTGGTGGCCATGCCGAGAAAGCCGGCAACGATCATCCAGAATGTGGCGCCCGGGCCACCGGCTGCAATCGCGACTGCCACGCCGCCGATGTTCCCGATTCCGACGGTGCCCGAGATGGCCGTTGCCAGTGCCTGGAAGTGGGTGATTTCGCCGGGTGCGTCTTCTTCGTCGAACTCGCCTCGCAGGGAGCGAATCGCGAGAGGAATCCCGCGGACGTTTACGAACTTGAAGTAGAGCGTGAAGAAGATGGCCCCTGCCAGGAGCCAGATGACCACGAGGGGGACACCGACTCCCAGGATGGGAACCTCGACGAATACGAGATCGAAGAAGGCTTTGCTCGCAGGCGCCAGGGCTTGGTTGATCTGTTCGTCGACGGTCGATATCGGCAAGAGGACTCCTGGGAAGGTGCAGCTAACTTTAAGGTGCTGAACTCAGGCATTCATATGTGTCTGGCTCGATGAGCTTCCACGTGGCAGCAGGCCCCGGGAACTCCTGGCACACGCCGACGAACAACTCGTTTGTGATTCCGCTGGCTGAACAGTGGCTTGAGTTCGGGTGGTTCGTATAGGTGATGCGGTCGTCGAAGCAGGCGAGTTCGCTGATCGACGAGTCGGGAGTTGTGTTGCAGGCCACGGTCGTATCCAGCTCCACGACGCTGTTTGCCGACGGCAGTTGGGTTCACGCGGCGTCTGTGTAGACCCTAAAACGGACGCTGTTGTCCGATGACGGATTCCCGATACGGTCGTCGGCGGAGGGACCGGAGGCGCATCCATGGGCGAGCAAGAGCGGCAGCCAGAAGAGTGGTGAACGGTTCATGGTTCAACTCAGCTTGGGTGTGCGGCCGTGGTTGTGGCGCTGCGGAGGCTGATTGTGTCGAGAGCTTCTGTGGCCCTCCAGGGACCGCGCCCTGCTGCTACATGAAGAACTTGCCTACGGCAGCTCCGCAACCTTCCCAGTTGATCAGGATGTTCTCTGGGGACTTTAGTTCCTTCTCCGGCCGAATGAGGTTCGGGTAGCCGGTCCACTGCTTGGGGCCGTAGAAGTTGCCGGACTTGGCTTTCGGGTCCATGCAGGCTCGGATGATGCCGGTCGCACCGTCCTCTGATGACTGAGCCTGGTCCATGAAGGTAGAGCTCGCGTCCATCCCGCCGGCTTTCTCCGTCGTGAATGCAAGCTGGGTTCTCGCCAAGCCAGGATGGGCGAGCAGCGCCTTGACGTTGTGAATTCCGGCTTTCTCGAGTCTGTGCTTAAGCCCGTAGGTGAACGCACAGTTGGCCAGCTTGCTCTGGTGATAGCGGTCCCATCGCGGTCCGCCGATTCGCCCCTCCTCCTGATCGTCCCCATCGCCGCCAAGGTTCCCGCCGTTCTTTTTGAAGTACTTTGCGTCGAGCGGCGGTCCGAGCCGCGCCATTGAGGTGTGGTTGACGATGCGGGCATCATCGCTTTGGAGCAGAAGGTCGAACAGGGCCTTGGTGAGCAGGAAGTGCGAGAGGCAGTTGGTCTGCATCTGTACGTCGTAGCCGTCCCTGGTTGCCTCGTCCTTGAGCGCCATGACCCCAGCGTTGTTGCAGAGGACGTCGATGCGGTCGGTGTTCGAACGGATCAGCTTGATGGCTGACCTGACGCTCCCGAAGTGTTGCAGGTCGCAGGAGACGGCGTGGAACTCGCCGCCTGGGACTTCGGCCTGAAGGCGCTCCAAGGAGCTGATGGAGCGCTCGCTCTCGCGATTGAGCAGGACCACGGTTGCGCCGCGCTTAGCCATCTCTCTTGCGCACACGTAGCCAGTGCCGCTGGTCGTTCCTGTGATCGCAGCGAGGCGTCCGGTCATGTTCCGGGTGTGGTTCTCGATGACGTTGTCAAGATGAAGCGTTTCGATGGTCGTGGTCATGCCATGTGTCCTGTTGGAGTCGGTCCGGAGGTGCACTTGGTCGTGAACCTAGCGTGACCAATATCCTAGACCACCCTTCAACGCACTCGACCCGACCAAGGTCTGCAGAAGGTGTAGTTACGACCCTGGGGGAGCGCCGGCGCTCGGCCCGCCGGTTGGATCCCGGCCGAGCCTCGGAAGAGATGGTTGGACTCCAACGGCCCTCACCAAGTCTTCCGAGCCTAAGGTCGCCAAGGCGAAGAGCTCAAGGAGCGATGCCCATATCGTAGTTCGAATCGTAGCCCACATCGAGAGGCTTGGCGTCGCCGTAGTCTTCATCGACGCACACGGGGACAGCAGGTCCGCCGCAAGTGCCGCCGCTGCCGATTGAAGCGCCTGCGCCGATAGAAACGTACGACATCGAGGAATAGACGGCGCCGCAAGTATCACCTGCGCCAGTTATCGAAGAATCTGCTCCAGTACTCACGTATTCTTTCGCCAATATGGTGCCTACGATATTCGCGTTCGCACCTACGGATACGTAGCCTCCTGTCGCGTTCCAGATGACACGGGTGTTGTCGTTTTCAGGAGCATTAATCACCACCACCTCCACACCAGCACCAAAGGTTAGGTAGTTGCCGACATTGAAAATGAACACACTGTCCGATTTGTCACGGGCATCCAGTGTGATGGTCTTGTTTGCAGTCACGGTCAGCAAGCCAGGGACATCATAGACTCCAGGCTCGAAGGTGATGTCCGTGGCAATATCACCTGGGACGAGCATCACGTCGTTCGGCATGGCGTCTAGCGCTGCTTGCGCATCGAGCACGTCTTGATGCAGATCCGCTACGACCACTGCCGCCGTACTGTTGGCTTGACTTTCCGATATAGCCCCGGCTCCGGTGGTGACAGTAGTACCGTACTGCAAAAGGCCTTTGACATTTGAGCCCGCGCCGAGCGTGACGGCGGTTCCAGAGTGAAGCTTGCCTTCGACTGATGCGCCCGCGCCGAGGGTGCTGGCGGTTGCGGCGAGGGTGTCCCCAAGTACCGTTCCACTAGCACCAATCGTTAGGATAGTCCCGGTGTGGATGTTGCCAGTGACCGTCGAGCCTGCTCCGGTAGTCACATAGGTATTGGCCAGAACGCTGCCATTGACCGTCTGGTCACCAGCACCAGCCCCGGCGCTTACATAGGTGTTGGCAAAGACTGTCTGCCCATACAGCTCTGAGGTCATCAGGTCCTGTAGTACTCCGGGAGGCTCCTGTTCGCATTCCGCCACGGCGGAAGCAGGAAGAGATTGCAGAGCGACCAGGGACACGGTGGCGAGCATGGAGGCAGCACCGAGGATTCGCTTCGTAGACTTCATGTAATTACCTTTCCGATGGTTATTCGAACGGGGCGCAGGGGTGCCCTGTTTGGGGTAGCTTTGCATAGCAGACCAGCTTTAGCCTTGGTCCTGCTTCTTGCCTCGCAGTCAAGCACTATGGTTGAGGTAGTGGAAATTTGACTGAAGCTCCGAAGCCGAC
>JBLHMA010000132.1:0-12567 GCA_047621545.1 Cognaticolwellia sp.
TCGGGCCTTGGCCTGGGTCCCGGTCGCGATGTTTAGACGGTAATTCATCGCCCGGTAAAAGGCGGAGGCCTGCAGAGAGCGATGCAGCCGGGCGCTCGGGCTGCTCTCAAAGCTGGACCAGGCCGAGATGAGGTCCTTGTCCACAAAGTCGTCGAAGTTGTTGTCGCTCCAGAGGTTTGCGATGATCAGTACGTCTGGCTCCAGCGCCAGAGCGCGCATCTCCAGCAGGTTGATGGACTGAAAGCTGCTGTAGCCCGGGATGGCCGCATTCCAGCCTTCGATCGGTGCGCTGGGGGTGCTCAGGGCTTGCGCTGCCACATTGACGAAGGGCTGCCCGTCCCCCACGCCAAAGCCGTAGACCGAGGAGTCCCCGGTAGCCAACAGCCGCCGCACACCCTTGGGCTTGGGGAGTTCAGGCTCGGGCCCTCGCATACCTAAAGAGTTTATATTGGCGGTGGCACCTTGCTCTTGGCGTAGTCCGGGGACCTGTTCCCAGAGCAAATACGGGTTGCCCTTCATGGTCTGGGCGCTGGAGCTGGGGGACGGAGGCAGCCCCTGAGAGGCCACCAGGTCGTCGGCCAAGATGAGCCGGGCGCCGACTTCCAAGGCCCCAAAGACCAACAGGGTGCTCACCGCAGCAAAGGCGAGGCGC
Source organism: Cognaticolwellia sp. (assembly GCA_047621545.1). Classification (GTDB taxonomy): domain Bacteria; phylum Myxococcota_A; class UBA796; order UBA796; family CAJQPC01; genus CAJQPC01. The sequence goes on from JBLHMA010000132.1 coordinate 653, forward strand.
TTGGGAATCGATGCCATAGCGGGAAGGATAGCGCGAAGGCAGGGATGACCTTTGCCCACTCGGGCCTTGGTGACTACGCAAGGATTGCCCCAATTCCACGGAGTCCAGGTGTCCAACGGTCTGATCGACAAGCTGAGCCAGAAGGACATTCACGCCCGCGCAGACGCGGGCCGACAGCTCTCAAAGGTCGGGGAGCCGGAGCACATCCTGCCCCTGCTCAAGGCGGCTATCGAGGATCCCAGTCCTGGGGTGCGTCTCTACGCGGTCGGCGCCGCAGCCGACATCCTCTCGCGCTACCGAGTGGGCAAGGCGGCCAAGGCGATCTCCAAGGCGGAGCGCCAGTCCTATTTCGCCTCTTTCAAGCATGTCGATCCAGGGCAGAACGCAGGTGTGTTCTCCGTGATCGCTGTGCTTGGGCTCCCAGAGCTGGGCCGGCGGCTCTTGACCGGCCTGCAGGATCCTCGGCTGGACGTGCGGACCGGCGCCATCGTCGGGACCTACCGCTACTTCATCTCTCATGCTGCTAGCAAGGACCGGAAGCTCAAGGCCGACCTGCTCAAGCTGCTCTCCGGCGCGCGTCTGCGTCCAGACGTGCTCAGCGCGATCGTTCGTCTGATCGGCCAGTGCGGTTGGCAGGAAGCGCGGGGCGAGATCGAAGCGCTGCGTGGCCGCTTCGGTCAGGTGGACGAGTCTATCGAGCAGTCCCTGGGCTGGCTGGATGAGCAGGCCGATGACGAGACCCTGTTGGGCGCCTGGGCCTCCTATGGGCGTGACGCTGGCGAGGTCAGTGAGGACAAGAGCCCAACCGAATACCTGCTCATCGCGCCGCTCGTCGCAGCCCGCTTCCACACCCAAGGCGTGCAGACCATGCACTGGAGCATCCAGAAAGACGGAATCAACCTGGGTGACAACACCCAGTCCATGCGGCGCATGACCCTGGATGAACCCGTGGACCACGAGATGGTTCAGGCCATTCAGCTCGAAGGGCAGACTTGGTTTCGCACCGCCACTGGGGCGGCCGAGCTGGCTGAGCGATTCTCTACCACTGCGGGTTCTATGGACCCCGAAGTGGGCCGCTTGCTGGCAGAGACCTTTCTTGCCGCACTCCCAGAGAGCGCGGTCGGCGACCGTATCAAGGCACGGGTCGAGCTGGCAGTGGGGATGAACGACTCCGCTTTGGAGCGCCTGGAGGCACTGGGCGCCAAGAAGACGGTCAGCGCAGAGGTGTTCTACTACTTGGCACAGGCCCGGAAGAGCTTGGGCAACGACGCCGGAGCCAGAGAGGCTTGGACGGCTTTCTTGGACAAGGCCCGCAAGACCGACCCGATGCGGGAACAGGTCGAGGCGCTGCTGAAGGGCTGAGTCGATTTATACCGTGCCAAAAACGCGGCCTATTCGTCCTTAAAGTAGATCTTGTCGCCGAAGATGCGTCCGCAAAAGGGCGGCACGTTCTCCCATCCATCTCCGGCTTCAAGGCCCACCAAGGTGCCCAACATTGGGGCGTCTTCGGGTGGGCCCTTGCTGCTCTCTGGGGCGGCAGTCTCAATGGAGGCCGCCAGCTGGGAGAGGGCCAACAGCTCTGTGCTGTCGCGGTTCATCTCGGGCAAGCACCCGGTCTTGAGCGCCTTCTGCAAGATGGGAGCGGGGGCGCTCTCGTCGATAAGCATCAAACCGGCGACCGCGAGCATCGGGATCTGCTGGTCCGCGGGCAGCTCCAGGGCCACCCCCAAGATCTCGGGTGCACCCGCGAGCTCTTCTAGGATGGCCGCCAGGCTGGCCGAGTCTCGCTTATTGGAGATCCAGCTGGTGTCCTCGCCGGCGAGCTGATGGGCAGCCAGTGCATGTAGGGCCTCGCTGCCAGCAGTGAGGGGCCAAGCGGCGGCAAGGAGTCCCACCGCCTCTGAATCAACTTGGATAGACAACCAAGACATGGAAACTCCGGTTGCGGAATCCTAAACCCAGGACGCACTGATGCGCGGAACACTCAGCACCATCCAGCACCAGAGCGAGGCCCTAAGGGGCAACCACTGGGGCGATCCCAGCCTGCGAGATGTCGTGGTCTATGAGCCTGCCGGGGCATTGGGGGAGATGCCAGCGCTGCTGGCCTTGCCGGCGTTCACCAGCAGCCACTGGGGCTTCCTAAACAAGGGCTGGCGCAGCGAGAACCTGCCTGAGCGCCTGGAGCGCCTCACTCAGGAGCAGGGCTTGGGCCCTGTGCGAATCTTCATGCCCGACTGCATGACCTTTATGGGCGGCTCACAGTTCTTGGATTCCCCGGGCATGGGCAACTACGGCACCTGGATCGCCACCGAGCTCATGCCCTGGTTGTCGGCGCGTTTTCCCACCTCCAATTGGGGTGCATTCGGCAAGAGCTCCGGTGCCTATGGGGCCTTTCGCTTGCCCCTGGACCACCCGGGTTGCTTCCAGGCCATCGCCGCGCATGCCCCAGACGCCGGCTTTGAGGTGGTCTATCCGCCTGACTTTCCCACAGCAGTAGAGACGCTTCGCCAAGCGGGAGGCATCCAAGCCTGGCTCAAAGATTGGGGCAGCAGGCGAGGGGTGAAGGGAGCGGATCACAGCGTCGCAAACGTCTTGGCCATGGCCTGTTGCTACTCGCCGAGCGAGCCCCGCGATGGGCTCCCAGCCGACCTGCCAGTCGATCTGGACACCGCCGAGGTCATTGAGTCCGTGATGGCACGCTGGATGACCCATGACATCGTTCCCCTCGTCCAGCAGCGGCCCACCGCTCTAAAAGACACGGCCATCTGGCTGGATGTCGGGCGTCGAGACGAGTACCGCCTGCAGGTGGGTGCACGCCGGCTACACCGCGCCGTTCAAGCTGCCGGATTGAGCTGCCACTACGAGGAGCACGCCGGCGGGCACTTCAAGCTCAATGACCGCTTTGATGGCAGCTTGCCGTTCTTGGTCAAGGCGCTGTACGCCTAGGGTCGCGCTAGCGAAAGCTGAGCGGCAGCTCGGTCACGCCTTGAGCGTTTCGGGGAAAGCGGCCCTCTTTCAAGGCCTTGACCAGGCACTCTTGTACACCGTCCGGCGCGCTGCGCACGGCCAACTGGGTCAGCCGGCCTGCGCCATCCGCTTCCACATAGATCAGCGCATCCACCGGCGGGCTAGGCCAGCGATCCACACAAGGTAGGACGCGGTTCTGGAGGCTCAACCCCAGTGACTTGGCCCGGCTATCGAGCTCCAGGTCTCGGGCCATGCTCCAGTCCACCTGGGCGACCAGCACAGCATCAGGCCGCTGGCTGTTCGCCTCGATCTCTTTGATGAGATCGGCTTCTTCGCGGGCTCGCGTGCGCCGCTCATTCAGGACCCAGCCCGCAACCCCGATCACCAAGACCCCGAGCACCGCCGATACTTGCAGCATGGTCCGAGGTCCTGATTCCATCGTCAGCTCCTAGCGCCCCAAGGTGGGTGCCCCATGAGACTATCCCGCTCGGGCGGTGACCCGTCGCACAGGTACGTTCGAGACCAAAGCGATCGCGCCCTCGTTGCGTTCCAACTTGAACTCAACCTCGCTTCTGTCCAAAGCGATGTACTTGGACATCACCTCGATGACTTCGGCCTTCATGGCCTCCATCTCAGCGGGCGTCAGGTCTACAGCATCGTGCACCAAGAGCAGCTTCAAGCGCGACTTTGCGTCGTTCTTGCTTCCCTGCGTTCCAAAGATTCGGCGAATAATCTGATGCATCACACTGCCCCTCTAGCGGGGCTCATGCCCATCCAGCGCTTGATGTTGGACCAGATTCCCGAGGGCTGCTCGGCAATGAAGGGAACCTCTGGCTCGCCAGTCAGGCGACGGGCCACACGGCGGTAGGCCTCTCCTACGACAGACTCATCGTCGTAGGCAACCGGAATACCGCGGTTGGCCGAGACGATGATCTCCTCGTGGTCGGGGATGATCCCGATCAAAGGGATAGCCAAGATCTCCAGGATGTCAGCCTTGTCCAGCATGTCACCGCGGTCCACCATCTTCTGGCGGAAGCGGTTGATAACCAGGGTGGGCTCGGGCAGCTCTGCGGCCTCGACCAGACCGATGATGCGGTCCGCATCACGAATCGCGCTGACCTCGGGCGTGGTGACGATGATGGCCCGGTCGGCCCCAGCAACACTGTTCCGGAAGCCCTGCTCGATTCCCGCGGGGCAATCGACCAGCACGTAGTCGAACTCCTCCTTGAGCTGCTGGACCAAGTCCCGCATCTGCTCCGGGGTCACGCAGTTCTTGTCGCGGGTCTGAGCGGCCGGCAGCAAGTACAGGTTGTCCTGGCGCTTGTCTCGGATGAGGGCCTGCTTGAGCCGGCACTCGCCTTCGATGACGTGCACAAGATCGTACACGATTCGGTTCTCCAGACCCATGATCACGTCAAGGTTGCGCAGACCGATGTCTGCGTCCATGACGACGACTCTGTGGCCCAGTCGTGCCAGAGACACGCCGAGGTTGGCTGAGGTGGTGGTTTTACCCACTCCACCCTTGCCGGAAGTAATGACGATGCACTCACTCATCTTGGGGCTCCTGAGGCTGCAGCCTGGGTCAGCGGTCTACCGGGCAAACGTCCGGAATAAGCTTCGATCTGGATGCCATTCTCACCGTCGACCCAAGCGATCGAAGGGAGAGGCACACTCCGGCCACTGCGAAGCAGGTCCGGAGATGGGAATGAAGAAAGGGAAAGTCGCGCACGCTTGGTGGGCTGGCCCGTGTGGAGGGCCTCCCGGTCGGTCACGATGTGACGGCCAATGCGCAGCTGATTGGGCTGAAAGTCGAACGCCAGCACAGTCGCGCTGTGGTCGCCTTCGCTGCCCGCGTGCACCAAGCCTTTCAGGGCTCCGAGCACGATGATGTTGCCGCTAACCACGAGCTGTGCGCCCGGGTTCACGTCACCGAAAACGGTCACGTCGCCATTGAAGCTCACCACTTGGCCAGATCGCAGTCCGCGCTCCAGAACCAGAGAGCGGCGGCCTGCGGGTGCTTTGGCCTCGGGAGGCTCTTCCTCGACCTGGACTTCCGCGCTGAGCACGGGCTCTTCAATGACGGGCTGCTCCACTGCGGGATCTGGCAACTCCACCATTTCCCGGCGGGGGTAGACCTTGAGCTTGAGCTCGCGCTCAGCGTATCGGTGCAGGTGGGTCTCGGTGCAGTAGATGCCGGTCACAGTCACGCCAAACTCATCACCCAGCACATGCACCAAGCGGCGCAAGTCGAAGAGGTCAATGGGCCGCGTGGCCAAGTCGATGCGTGCATCCTTGCCGCGGAAGCGGTCAGGAGAGGACGAGAAGAGCTCGCGCACCGCCTCTCGAAGGGCCTCGAAAGAAGCCTTGGGGTCCAGTGCGAGCAAGAGCACGCCGTCTTCAGCCGTCAGAGTGACGGTGGACGGGGTCTGGATCTCAGCGCCGTCCACGGAACCGCCTGAAAGGGGCTCGGTGGAAGCTACCACGGGGTCTACCATGTCAAGAACTCGGTGGGTGGGAAGGATGAGGGGAGGGGAGGGAAGCAGCGGAAAGGAGGGAAGAATCCGCTGTTCCTTGGAGGGGTACCATCCGTGTACCACGGCCTAAGGAAACACCGCAACGGAAAACTTGCCACGTCAAGACTTACACGGGTCTCGGCCCTGTGTGGGACGCAGCTTCCATGCGCAATCCAGGGGCCCCCAGTGGACATCCGCAATAGCTACACCCCAAAGGAGGCCACCATGGCCAAGGTCGTGATCTACACAGCGGTTCCCTGCGGCTATTGCAACGCAGCCAAGCGCTACTTCGGCGACAACGACGTCGAATACGAGGAGATCGATCTGACTGGAGACCGCCAAGCGCGCATGGACTTGATGCAGCGCAGCGGCCAGCGGACCGTTCCCCAGATCTTCATCGGAGAGACCCACGTTGGCGGCTATTCAGACCTGATGGCGCTGCACGCCAAGGGAGAGGTCAAGCCCTTGCTAGAGCAAGTAGGTTGAGCCCGCGTCCCGTCCGTCTTGCGCTGAACCGGGATGCCATCAAGGCTCTGCGGCGAGGTCACCCGTGGGTCTACCGAGACGGCGTGCGGGGGAGTGCGCCTATTGGCAGCCATGTCGTGCTCACGGATTCCCGGGACAAGGTCGTGGCCCACGGGCTCTTCGACGCTGGGGTTATTGCGGTTCGTGTCCTGGGCTTGGAGCAGCAAGAGCTGCCCGGTCTGATCGCGCGTCGGATCCAGCAGGCGGACCGATTCCGCTTCGCTGTGGTCGGCGGAGAGACGGACACTTGGCGGGTCATCAACGGGGCCGGGGACGGACTCCCTGGGGTTGTCGTTGACCGCTACGGCGCCCTGGCCGTGCTGCGCATCTACTCCAAGGCGTGGCTGCCGCACATGGAGCTATTGCTCAAAGCCATCCAGGGCCTGCCCTGGATCGAGAGCATCCTGCGCCGTTTCGGGGTGCGCTCCGTAGACGGCAAGCAGGGCAGTGAGATGCTCTTTGGACCGGACCCCGGCGACGGGCTGGTCGTCGTCGAGCACGGCGTCAAGCTGTTGGTTCGGCCCCATCATGGCCAAAAAACTGGGCTGTTCCTGGACCAACGCGAGAACCGGCGACGGGTCGGCGAGCTCTCCCCAGGCCGGCGTGTCGTGAACCTCTTTGGCTACAACGGCGGCTTCTCGATCTACGCCGCCTTGGCAGGGGCCGCACGCGTAGAGACGGTGGACATCGCTGCTCCCGCTTTGGAGGACGCCAAAGAGATCTTCCGACTCAACGGCATCGATCCGGACCGGCACGCCTTCGTGGCGACCGACGTCTTTAAGTGGACGTCCAAGACCCAGGCTGACCTGCTCATCTGCGACCCGCCAAGTCTGACCCACGGCAAGTCCTCGGATGGCGCAGCGCGGCGGGCCTACAAAGACCTGGCGGGGAAAGTGGGACTGCAGGTTGCCAAGCAAGGGCTTTTGGCGACCGCTTCCTGCACAGCTCGCTTGGACCGTGGGGCCTGGGAGCAGGCCATCGCAGAGGGGCTGGCCGCCAGTGGACCCTGGTCTTGGCTCGAGGGCAGCGGCGCTCCGGCAGACCATCCGGTCTCCTTGGCGCACAGCGAGGGGCGATACCTCAAGTTTGCGGTTCTGCGCCGCCGCTGAGGCTCCTTGACGGCCACCCCCAAGCGTGGCACTAGGATCATCACCTTCCTTTGCCCGCGCCTTGTGTCGCTGGGCCTATTCATTCCTGGTCAAGCTGCCAATTTGGCAGCCCCAATCTAATTTTTTATGGACGCACGCAGCCAGCCACCCCGAAAAGGAGCCTTTTCGTGAGACTTGCCCGCCAGAACGAGCCCGAACCCAGCGCCTTGCGTTGCGGGTCGAGCTCTGCGTCCGCTGGAGCCCTTCGTGTCATCGGAGATCATCGTCAACACCACAGGCCGCGAGACTCGCGTGGCCTTGATGGAGCACAACCAGCTCACTGAGTTCCACATCGATCGCGGCAGGAACCGCGGCTATGTGGGCAATGCCTACAAGGGACGTGTCGTGCGTGTGCTTCCGGGCATGCAGGCGGCTTTTGTGGACGTGGGATTGGAGCGGGCCGCTTTTCTGTATGTGGGTGACATCTACCCAGAGTTCCTGGACATGCCGAATCCCGAGCCGGTCTCCGCAGAGGAGACCGTGGTCGAGGAGTCGCCGCGCAACCAACCGCGCCAGGGACACCCCGCCATCCAGGACCTGCTCACCGAGGGACAGGAGATCGTGGTCCAGGTCGCCAAGGACCCCATCGGGACCAAGGGCGCACGCCTGACGACCCACATCACCCTGCCGGGTCGCTACATCGTCTTCATGCCCACCGTCGAACACGTGGGTATTTCTCGGCGCATCGACAAGGACAAGGAGCGCCGCCGCCTGCGGGACTTCGTGGAGAAGCACCGCCCAAAAGGGGCTGGGTTTATCGTTCGCACGGTGTGTGCAGGGCAGCCTGAGAAGATCCTGATGCAGGACATGGACTACCTGCTCAAGACCTGGGAGAAGATTCAGGGCGGCGCCAAGGTGGGCAAGGCGCCTCAGCTCCTTCATGCCGACTACGGTCTTGTGGTGCGGTTTCTGCGCGACAACCTGCGGGATGACGTGCACCGAATCGTGGTCGACAACAAAGGCTCCTACGACGAGATCATGGGCTTCATGAACGGCTTCATGCCGCAGTTCAAGGAGCGCGTGCAGCTGTACAAGGGCAAGGAGCCCGTCTTTGATGTCTACGGGGTCGAGACCGAGCTGCAGCGTTCCACCGGCCGCAAGGTCTGGCTCAAGAGCGGGGGCTACTTGGTCATTGACCAGACCGAGGCTCTGACAGCCATCGACATCAACTCGGGCAAGTTCGTGGGGACCTCGTCCTTGGAGGAGACCACCACCAAGATCAACTTGGAGGCGTGCAAGGAAATCGCCTACCAGCTGCGTCTGCGGAACATTGGCGGCCTGGTCATCATCGACTTCATCGACATGGACCGCGAGGGGAACCGGGAGAAGGTCTACCAGAAGATCGAGGAGGAGATTCGCCACGACAAGGCGCGCACAAATGTACTGAAGATCTCCGAGTTGGGCTTGGTGGAGATGACCCGCAAGCGCGTGCAGGAGGACCTGACCCGCTTCCTGACGGAGGACTGCTTTTATTGTAGCGGGAACGGAAACCTGCGCAGCCGGGAGACCATCTGCTTTGAGATCTTCCGAGAGGTTCAGCGAGAGTCGGCTCGGCAGCCCAAGCGGGAGACCGTGTTCATCAACTGCCATCCCCGGGTTGCAGACATGCTCTACGGTGAAGAGTACGAGGGCATGGATGCCTTTGAGAAGGGGCTGGGCAAGCGCATGGTGGTCCGCGCCATGGCTGCCTACCACTTGGAGCGCTTCGAGGTCTACTCCCGCTAAGGCTGGGAGTTTGGATAGCCTGACCTCGGTGACGAGGGCCAATCAAGGGATGTCATGAGCAACTTATTGAACCAACTCCGGAACGCCTTCTTGGCGGGGTTGGCAGTGCTCTTGCCCCTGGGCCTGACCCTGTGGGTCGTGGTGTCGGTCGCCGCACTGATCGACAGTTTTCTGGACATCCTGCCCGAGCAGGTCCACCCCGAGGTGCTGCTGGGTGTTCCATTGCCTGGACTGGGCATCCTGCTGACCTTTTTGGGGGTCCTCAGCGTCGGCGCGGCGATGCGCTACTACGTCGGCCGACGGGCGGTGGCGCTGCTCGAAGATGTCTTGCTCCGGGTGCCTCTGCTCAGCGGCGTGTACCAGGGACTCAAGAAGCTCTTCGACACGCTCTTTGGCTCCGAGGGCATGAAGTTCCGCCAGGTGGTCATGGTCGAGTACCCCCGGCGTGAATCCTGGGCCATCGCGTTCCTGACGGGAGAGGCGCCCTGGGTGGACGCCGAAGAGGAGATGGGCGGCGACACCCCCTTGAGCGTCTTCCTGCCGTCCACGCCGAACCCCACCACCGGCTTTTACATGGTCATTCCAGCCCGGGACGTTCGCAAGGTGGACATGTCTGTAGAAGAGGCCTTCAAGGTCATCATGTCCGCGGGCATTGTGCACCCGGACAGGCGGGTTCCTTGGCGCCCCGTCCACGGCCCAAGCGTGCCCTCTCCAGCCCCTGATACGCCCGGTACGCCCGGTACGCCACAGAAGTTGCCCAGTACGACCGATGCACCCACAGAACCGGAAGACGGCGTTTAAGTGGCCTACAAGGACCACTTGGACGGGGAACTGGTCGCATTCACCTATCAGGCGGACGACGGCTCTTTCGCGGTAGCCAAGGTGCGAGGAAAAGACGGCATCGTGGTGGTCGTAGGGCCCATCGGGCACCTACCTCTTGGGGTCAGCCTGAGCATGCAGGGCCGCTTGGACACCCACCCAAAGTTCGGCAAGCGATTCAAAGTCCAACAGGTCCTGGTAGACAATCCCAAGACCCTGACGGGGCTCCAGCGCTACCTGGCCAGCGGCGCTGTCGCGGGTTTTGGCAATGAGCTTGCCCGGCGCGCAGTGGAGACCTTTGGCCTAAAGCTGCTGCAGGTCTTGGACGACGACCCCGAGCAGCTTCTCCAGGTCAAAGGCATCGGTAAGAAGCGGCTGGAGGAGATCGTCAACCACTGGAAGCGGGACCGAGTGGGCCGCGAGGTGGGCGTCTTACTGCAGGGGCACGGCCTGGGACCCGCCATCGTGAACCGGGTGGTGGAGCGCTACGGCGAGCGGGCCATGGCGGTGATCAGCGCCGACCCGTACCGGCTTGCCGCCGAGATTCCGGGGGTGGCTTTCAAGACCGCCGACCAGATCGCTCGGGCTGTAGGCATCACCGCAAACGACCCACGCCGGGCAAACGCCGCAGTACGCTGGCTGCTCTTGGACGCGGAAGGGGACGGCCACTGCTTCCTGCCCCAAGAAGAGCTAGAGCGCCTCGGAGCCGACCTGGGCCTAAACGCGCAGGACTTGGCGGGGGCCATCCAAGCGCTGCTTCTGAAGGGGCGCGTGGTCCGCAAAGCCGCCGCCATACCGGGGCACGAGAAGATCTACCGAGGGGAGATGGAGCGCCGAGAGGCGACCGTGGCCAAAGCCCTAAAACAGAGAGCCGGACATAGGGGAGGCGCGGGGTCCGATGTGGAGCGGGCAGAACAGCAGGTGGGGCTCGAACTCAACGAGGACCAGCGCCAAGCAGTGCTCACCGCCCTGACCCACGGCGTCGCCATCATCACCGGGGGGCCTGGTACGGGCAAGACGACCATCGTCCGGGTGCTCATGAAGGCCGCCTCTCTGCGCAAGGAAGAATGGGTCCTGTGCGCCCCAACGGGCCGGGCCGCTCGGCGCCTGCAAGAGAGCTGTGGGAAGGAAGGAAAGACCCTTCATCGCCTGCTGGAGTACTCCATGCAGACCCGCAGTTTTATGCGGAACGCGGAGAAACCGCTGCAGGTGGACGGGGTGCTTGTCGACGAGGCCAGCATGGTCGACCTGGAGCTCATGGAGGCCCTCTGCGATGCCCTGCCTACCGGCGCACGCCTGGTTTTGGTAGGAGACGCAGACCAGCTGCCAAGCGTTGGGGCCGGGCAGGTCTTGGCGGACTGCATCGCGTCCGGAACACTCGCCGTGAGCACCTTGCATCAGGTCTATCGCCAAGCCCAGGACTCCGGCATCGTGCGAAACGCGTGGCGAATCCAAGCCGGCCAAGAGCCCATCTCAGCGGAGAAGGACCAGCAGGAGGGCCTGCGGCAAGACTTCTTCTTGGTGCCCCGCCTGCGCCCCGACCACGCCGTCCAGACTCTGATCAAGGTCGTGCAGGAGCGCTTGCCCAAGCTGGGCTTCGATCCTCTGGAAGACGTGCAGGTGCTCACCCCCATGCACCGAGGACCCCTGGGCTCCATCGCACTGAACGCGGCTCTGCAACAGGCCTTGAACCCCAAGGGCGAGTCCTTCACCCGGGGCAACAAGACACTCCGGGTGGGCGACCGGGTCATCCAGACACGGAACGACTACGACAACGACATCTTCAACGGCGATGTGGGACGCATTCACGCCATGGCGAGCGGGGGCGTGGAGGTGAACTTCGATGGGCGCAAGGTGGCCTTGGTTGGGGAGCAGGTCGATCAGCTGGACCTGGCCTACGCCATCTCCATCCACAAGAGCCAAGGCAGTGAGTACCCAGCCGTGCTCGTGATGCTCGACACCTCCCATTTTGTGATGCTGCGCCGCAACTTGGTCTACACGGGTGTTACCCGAGCACAGCGCTTCTGTGCAGTCGTAGGCAACCCCAGGGCACTTCGCATCGCGGTGCAAAAAGATGGGGGAGGGGAGCGCTATACGGGGCTCGCCGAGAGGTTAGCTGAGGATGCCAACTGAGCGCTCAGCGGAGTAAGCAGCTATCTACGGCCCCTGAGCAGTCAGCCTAAGAACGAGGTCCCCATGTCCACCGTACGCTCGCGGA
>JBLHMA010000133.1:0-12545 GCA_047621545.1 Cognaticolwellia sp.
AGTCCCCGATGCGACCTTGGGGGGCGCAGTGCTACCACCCCCGCCACTCTGGTTGCTGCTCTTCGTCCGATTGCCGGTCTTGGGGGGCGACTTGGTCGGCGTCTTGACCGGCTGACCGCCGCCGGTGTCCGCATTTCTGTTCACGTCGGCCACGACCGGCTCGGGATCATTCGCTCCTGAAATCGTCTTGTTGTCGCTCCCAGCGACAATGGGATCACCGCGCCCGGCGTCGCCGTCTCCCAGCATGGAGCTCCCCCATACGGCCAGGAATGTGGCCACGCCCAACAACGCGAACATGCCCAGGATGATGACCGCCACCCGCTTGGACTCGGTGCGACCCGAGTCATTGGCCGGAGGAGGCACAGGCGCTCCACCAGCCGGTCCCTGCGGCGACACTGGCCCGCCGGCTTTGTACTCAGCAACGGGGCCCTGGGCGATGGGCGAACCAACGGCGACAGGGCCAGCGGCAACTGGGCCACCTATCGGTGCAGTGATGGGCCTACCCGCAACCGCAGGCGTTGCCATGACCGGGGAAGGCGCAACCGGAAGGGGCGCCGAAGGTCGAGAAGCCTCCTTGAGCTGGGGAATGGCGAAGAAGGCCGTCGCGCTGCCCTCGTCCGCACCCAAGGAATCACCAAAGCCCTCGTCCAAGTCCACAAACTCCAGCATGCCGGCGTCCTGTGGGCTGCGGTTGCCAACGCCAGCTCCCGAAGTCGTCGCACCAGGAGGTGGCGCCTGCCGGGGGGTAGGCCGGGGCGGTGCAGGCGGGCGCTTTCGCGGCGCAGGGTGGCCTTGGGTGGTCGGCGGCTCGGCACGCTCAGGACCACGCCAGGTAGACGGCTTCTCAGCAGCGTGTCGGGCCTGAGCGTCCCGTGCCATGGATGCTCGAAGGCGCTCTTCCATGGTCATCCGCTTCTTGGATCCCGAGCTGGATGCCCCGCCGCTGCGCGAAGAGCGACTGGTGCGTGCACTCGAGGCCCCGGGGGGTGCATCCGGATCTGGCGCAGCCGGCAGATCGTAGATGCTGCCGAAGAAGAACTCGCAAAACTCCCCCAGGTAGCTGCCCCGGTCACGGTAGAGCTGACGCCTTAGGTCGACCAAGAGATCTTGGCCGGTCTGGTAGCGGGTGTTGGGGTTGGCCTGGAGGAGGCGGGCGATAATTGGCCCCACTCCGGGCAGCTTGACCTCGAGCTCTTGGACTTGCTCGTGCAACGCCCCGCGCTCGATGGCGTCGAAAATCTCGCCCATCGGGTCCCGGCTGTTCGCCGAGACCGTGTAGGCGGGCTTGTTCATAAAGAGCTCGTAGGCGATCAATCCCAGCGAGAACAGATCGCTTCGGTGGTCCACCAGCTGCCCGGAGGCCTGCTCCGGAGACATGTAAACCGGGGTGCCCTTGATGCGATCGTTTTTCTCTGGGGCGTACTCGCTGTTGTCCACTCGAGCCAGACCGAAGTCCAGGATCTTCACCTCCCCCTTGGGGGTGACCATGATGTTCTCGGGCTTGAGATCCCGGTGCACCAACTGCAGGGCTTCGCCGTTGTCCGACGGGGTGGTCCACGCTTGATAAAGCGCGTCCGCAAGCTCGCAGACCATCTCGATGGCCGCTTCGGTGAAGACCTGTTCACGCGCCCGAAGACACTCATCCAAGAGCTGGCGCAAGGTCACGCCGTGCACGTGCTCCATGACGACGGCGTTCTCGTCTTTGAGGAACTCAAAGACCCGCACGATGCCGCGGTGCTTTACCTCGTCCAGCAGCTCGAACTCGCGTTCGAGCAGCTCCCGATGATGGGGGTCAGCCCGGCGCAGCTGCTTGATGGCCACCATCCGGCGCTTTCCAGCGCTCAGGCCGCGGCCAGGCACCTCTCCAACGCCGACAAAGACCTGGCCAAACTGGCCAGAGCCAAGCTCGCGAAGAATCTCGTAGTTGCGGATATAGCGGCTCAAGGCGCTCCCCTGGCGTTGGTGTGCGCTAGTCTAACGTGCGGCGCGCACCTTTTCTTACCCCTTAGGTCCTCCACGGGGCTTTCGGCGGCCCGCAGCGATGCGCCGGATGTTGAAGAGCGCCGCCCCCAAGAAGGTCGCGCTGACCAGCATCCCAAGCACCGTCATGACGACGCTGGCCGTGCGCCTGTAGGGCACCGGCTCAACCCAGCCGCGCAGCTCTGGATCCGAAGACAACTTGCCCGAGGGGGGGTCCAGCCAAGCGCTGGGCTGGATAGCGACGGTGCTCTCACCTTGGGAGAAAGCAGTCAGCCGAACCTTGGTCACGAACTCCCGGCGCAGGTACGCCGGATCAACCTGATAGCGGAGCTCAAACCAGCGGTAGCGCGTAGCCGCAGCGTCTTGGAAGGCCTTGCCCAGGCCCTTTGAGCCACGGCTGACGTAGGCAAAACCACCACCATGGCGGGCGATCCACTCCAAGCTGACACGATCAATGCCTTCTCGCTCCAAGCCCCCATCGATGGTGCGCTTTGCGTATCGACCGCATAGGTCCTGGGGCTCCACTTTGGTCTTGCCCGCCTGAACAGCCCGAATCTGCTGGTCCAGCCCAGGCAGCCCGTCCCCCAGTCCCACGGCGTAGACCAGTGGCAAGCTCATGGGGTCTTGGGTAGCGAGATCTCGGGCACCTTCGAGGTGCTCCAAGAGATCACTGAGCCGCCGGGCGTTGTCCGCGCAACGATCGTTGCTCTTCTCATTGTTGAAGCCGTCTGTGAGCACGACGATGACCGGCTGGGCTTGCTCCCGCGACAGGAACTGCGCGATTTCCGGCTCCTGCAAAAGCTCGCCGCTGGCGTAGCGCACCGCCCCATACAAGTGAGTGTAGCCGCGCAGAGGCTGCAACTGACTGACCACCTTGTCGTAGTGCTTGGGGCCCTTGACCACCTTCAAGTTGGGGCCGACCGGCTGTGGATCCCCGCTAGAGAAGTTGAGCAGGACCACACCGTTTTCACTTCCGGCTGGCAAGAAGCGCCTGACCACCGCAGGATCACGCAGCGCCTTCCGCACCCGGTCAATGCGTGAGAGGGACTTGCCGTCGTCCTCAAGCATGGACCCCGAGCCGTCGATGACCAGGATGAAGAGCTGCGGATTGTCCACTGGGTCGTGGGGGATGACCTGGACACGCGAGTCCGAGTTGGTCCCCACTTCAAAGCCGTTGTGGAAGACGGCCAGGTGTTCTCGGGTGACCGGTAGGGCCACTGCCCCCCCTGAGAGGGTGAAGCGCATGGAGAGCCGCACCTGACCAGAGGCGCGGTCGATGTAGGGCATGCAGCGATCAAAGTCGACGTCGGCGTTGTTGCAGTCCCGCTCGTCGGTGAACAGGTCGATCTGAAGCTGGCTGCCCTCGGCCGGGATGTGCTCGCTGATGCGAAAGGTGCTGCCGGGCACCGCCTCCACAGGCGTGTTCTTGCCCGCGCCACCGATCGCTGGGCCGCGGGCGCTCTCGCCGCAGCCTAGAGCCAACGCCAAGAGCGCCGCAAACACTACTTCTCCTCCTTGGGCAGCAGAATAAACTCCACCACCGCGCCATGGTCGCCCTGTCCAACTTCCAGGCGGTCCCCTGAGCTCAAGCGTGTCTCCAGTGGCGCGGGCCGCCGAGGATCGTATCGCAGGTCCAAACGCTCAAAGAGACGCCGCACCACAGTCGGCGCGACAGACAGTCCTCGGGCGCGGTAGACCTCCTTGCCGTCGTAGGAAACCGAGACGTGCAGCTTTCGCACGGATCCGGGCTCGGAATCTACATAGGGCCCGAGCCTTAAGTCCATCCCCCGGGGATAACTACCAACGAAGCGTTCTTTTGCACCACCCGTCAAGGCATCCACCGGAATACGGTGGCCGAAGCGGAAGGGAGTCAACACGCGAATCCAACCTGCGTAGAGGTCCTCTGGGATTCCCCAGGACAGGAGTCCAAAGGTTCCACCCAAGGCCATCGCACCCAGGGCACCCGCCAAGTAGAGATCGTGCAGCAGGCTGTTTGCCGCATGCCAAGCCGCCGCCCCCGCCAGGCCGGAGGCAAATCCCGCTCCTACGTGCTCGAAAAAGCCGGAACCCTTGCGTGCAAAAAGGCAGCCGATGGCCGTAGAGGAGCCCACCATCAGGAAAGCACCCAGCCGGAAACGCAGGCTGACTAATGAGTCGTCGCCTGCCTCAGGGCCGAAGACCTTCGGTAGCACCAGACCGTGCCAAAGAAAAAACCAGAGCAGTGAGAAGCCGCCAGAGATCCCCGCAGCCATAGCGGTCCGGGGAATGCGCTTAAACAGCGGCTCTCGCCGTAGGGACCCCTCGGCCCACAGTGACGCGGCGGCCGTGGCCGCGCTTATGAACACCAAAAATAGCGCCCCATCCCAGATCGGCGCCCAGAATGGGCCAATCACCACCATGTAGGAGAGCAGCGCCCACCATGCGAGCAGGGCGGCCCCGCCCGTCACAAGCGCAACCTGGACATGGCGCAGTGCGTTGTAGGGAATCAGAAAGATGTTCACGGGCGCACGCTACCCCAGTCGGCACTGAGTGCGCCTAAGGTCCCCAGCGGGCTCCGCGCCTGATAGCCTTGCGGCGTGGACGAACTCGCCCTTTATCTGAGACTGGCCCCCGAGTTTGGTGGGACGCGCTTTGGCCCCTTCGAAGGGGCCGAGGTGCGCCTTGGTACGGACAAGGACAACAACGACATTGTCCTAGCGGAAAGCCTGGGAGTCTTTGAGTTCCACCTCCGCATCCTCCGTCAAGGACCTCAGGATCTAATCCTGGCGCCTGTGGACCGCTCCGCACCCGTCTTCCTGTACGCAGGAGGACGCGGCCGCCCCAAGCAGGTCACCTCTGCTGTTGCGATCAAGAGCGGCGACGCCATCGCTCTGGTCACCGAGAAGGGGCCACGCTTCATCGTGGAGCTCGACGAGCTGCCCGAGGAGATGAAGAAGGAGCGCGAGGAGGCACGAGCCGGCGGCGGCGGCGGCGGTCGCTTTGGTCGATACGGCAAGAAAATGTCCGGGGACAAGTTCAAGCAGGAGGGCAAGCGACAGGTCTGGACGCGCCTGCTGACCACTGGGCCTGGCCAGTTTCTGCAGCGCGGCTACACGATGGTGGCCTCGGGACAGATCTTCCAGCCCCGAAACCTCATCATGCTCGCCGCAGCTGTCTTTGCCGTCGGAGGAGGCTGGATCTTCGGCGGCGCACAGGGCTGTAAATCCCGCGGGCTAAAGAAAGATGTGGGGACTTGGTCACGCAAGTACGACGACTGCGAGGCCAGGGTGGCCATCACTTCAAACGACCGAAAGCCCGAGGAGATGGAGTTCTCCGCGCTCGCGGGACAGATCATTGGCTACAGCGGCGTGACCGACGCCCTGCAGAAGGAGGACGCTCTGTTGGAGATGGTGCGCAGGGCCGCCGTGGACATCACCAAGAACATCGACGACTACCCGATCACCAATCCAACGGCCAAGCACCCCTACTTCGACATGCGCGAAGCTCTGATGTCTTTGGACATGGAGCCTGTCGCAGCCAGCCTTCTGGCCTACGCAGCAACGGAGCGGCCCGACCAGATGGGCTTCTCCCAGGTGCCCGATGCCAGCGGGAAGCCCAGCTGCGGCCGCGGTCCAATGCACGTCACTTACCGCCAAGCCCGACAGCTCGGCTTGGTGCCGACCTTGGACGCCTTGATCACCAAGAACCCTGCCGAGTTCCTAGAGCCCAGCGGCGAGGCACTGCGCATCGAAGCGTTAGGCAACACCGCCATGGCCTCTGGGGAGCTCAACTGGCTGGAGCCGGGGATGAGTGTAGTGGCCATGGCTGCCAAGCTCGACAACGGAAACACCTGTCTGTACATCGACTCCGAGGAAGGCGATGACCGCAGCCGCAGGGCCAAGCTGGCCAACGCGATAGACCGCGCGGTCCGACCGGAGAAAGACGGCATGCCCCTGGAGGAGGAAAACCACTACGCACTCGCTGCCGTGGCAATGTTCTATGCCCACGACATGACGGTCATCAACTGGGAGGAGCGCGGCGCGGCGCTGCCCATGGCAGAAGGAATCGGCCCGGCGCTCAAGCCCCACGCCGCAGAAGGTCAGTGGGTCATGGAGCGCACTGCAGAGGTCATCGCCCGCTCCGTGGTCATCCCGTGCCACGCCATGCTCTCGAACAAGAACATCCAGGATGTGGAAGTGGCTTACGGCAGCCAACCCGATGTCATTGACTGCCTGGTACTGAACTGGAAGCTCAACAACGAGTAGCGGCCCCCAAAGTGGCCCGGCCCCAAGTAGCGAGACCCCAAGTAGCCAGCCCCAGAGCAACTATCGCTTCCGGCCGTGTGCCTCTCGCCGCGCTGCGTCGTCCACAACGAACTCCATCTGGTCCAGCTCGTCCTCCAGAGACCCACCCTCCAGAACGCCGCGGGCGTTCAGGATCGAGGCGATCTCGTCGCTGGTGACTGCGGTGGCCCGCTCCTGCTCGCGCGTTCCCACGACCAGACTGCCGAGCGCCTGGTTTGAGCGCCGAACCTGCTCAATGAATGAGTGGAGTAAGGTCTCGTTCCAGACCCGCCATGCCGCCCCGTCCAGGGCCCGACTGGCCGCCGGATCAATCTGGTAGAGCCAGCTTGCTTTCGAGGCCACACAAGAGGCCGTGCGCTTGGACGTTGCGCTCTGCAAACCATTCTGGCCGAAGAGAGCCCCCACTTGGAGGGTCGCCAAGCACTCCGCGCGCCCCCCGCCCACGTTCCGGATGATGTTCACCCCACCCTGGGCCAAGATCCACGCGGCATCGACGAGCTCACCTTCCAAGCAGAGCACCTCGCCCTGTTCTACAGCGCGCTCCTTGAATTGCTCAGCAATCTGCCGAAGAATCGACTCCGGGACCCCACGCATCGTGGGCTGGCGCCGCAGCAGAGGGACCAAACGCGGACAGATGCCGCTGGGCCTGCCCGGGACCAGCTTGTGCCACATTCGAGAGAGTCCACCGCGTTCCTGCCGCGTCGGCCGATTCACCCCGCCCGGGGCCAGCTTGGCGAGGGTCAGAGTGGTGGCGCTGATGCGCGCGGCGAGCAGTCGCACACACTCATGCAAAAGGGCGTCGTAGACCACATGGTGCTCGGCACGCATCTGCTGCAGGTCCGCTCGCGAAAACAAGACAACCTTGCAGTCTCCATCGCTGACCAGATCGGCCGTGCGTCGGCCCTCGCTAAAGAAGGCCCCACCCTCTCCAAAGACCTCGCCCCGGCGAACGGTGCACAGATGCTGGCCCTCCACCCGAGCCCGGAGGGTGCCGCTCATGAGAATGCCCAGCCGATTCCCGGGGTCACCCGCTGACCAGAGCCGCTTCCCGGCGGGGACCCGTACGCGACGAAACAGCGGTTGAACCGATCGAAGCGCCTCCACCGAGACACGGCGAAAGAGGGCAAGCTGAGTCAGTTTCTCTACGGAATGTGCCATTACATATTGCTATCACTTTCGCGGGCGTGTCAGCATTACACGCGGCTACACTTGAACCCGACAGCGGCGATCCGATGAGTCCCTTATGGCCGTCTCCATCGCAACCCGTCCCCGTACCCAAGCCGAGCGACAAGCTCTGGCACAGGTGCTGTTCAGTTCACCCGCTTCCATCGGAATCGCCTACGCCGATGACGGATGGGCAGCCGCCGCGCTCAGCCTCTCAGGCCGACAAGTGTGCTGGCAGAGCACCGCATCTTCCAGGCCCGCCACCAATCTGCTGGCGTCCCTGAACCTCCCGGAGCTCAGCTTCGAGCCCGCACCCGTGCAGTTGGACGCCAAGCTGCGCATGCAAGGCCGCCATCCTGCCGGCCTGGGAAAGCTGCCTGAGGTGGATGGCCCACTCACATCGGTCGTGGTCTGCACCTACAACCGGCTCCCGCTCCTCAAGCAGGCAGTCGAGAGCGTACGCGCGCAGTCCTGGCCCGTGGAGCTCATTGTCGTGGACGACGGCAGCACCGACGGAACCCATCGCTGGCTGAGAGCCCAGAAGGATCTACGCGTCTTCTCCCATGAGCGGAACCGCGGCAAAGTCGCGGCCCTGGCCACGGGTCTGCAGCAGATTCAGGGCACCTACACCCTGATCTTTGACGACGATGATCTGCTGCTCCCTGGAGCGATCCAGGCCTTGGCCACCACACTGGAGGCTTGCCCCTCGCTGACCGGTGTCTTCGGCGACAGCATCCTGTTCTCCGACACCGAAATCCACAGCTACCGCCCCGCACTGCGGGTCCCGCCACAGGTCATGCGGCGAGCAACCTTGGCCCAAGTCCCTGGCCTAAACGGCGCCTTCTTGGTGCGCAGCTCCATCTGGGAGGAGGTCGGCGCCTTCGATCCACGCCTGAGCCGCGGCGAAGACATGGACATGTTCCAGCGTATCGCCCGATTGGGGGACGTCGAAGCCCTGCCGCTGCCGACTCTATATTGCCGCTTGCACGACGGCGAAAAGCAGGGTGGGAGCAGTCCTAGCCAAGCCGCATCACGAATCCGGCCAGTGTTTATAGAGCGCTGGCGTAGCCACCGTGCAGCGGCCTCGCGGGCGGAGGGCTTCTCTTGGGCCCTTGGCCTGCACAACCGAGGACTGACGCCCGAGGCCCATGTGGAGTTGGCACGCTGGCCTGTCCCCGACACCCCCGCTGAGGCTTGGGCCAGAGGGCACGTTGGCGCCCAGAGCACCTCGGTGGTCACCGAAGGCAACTTGGTGGTCGTAGACGATGGGGACCCTGGCGCCCTAGAGGCCTGTCTGGACCGACACTGCCGCCGAGAACTGCGCCTCTGGGTGAACCTAGAGGTCCCTCGGGAGCCAATTGGACAAGTCCGCCTACATTGGGATGGCGTCTACGCTGCCCAAGAACGCTTGGAGCAGTGGCTGGAAACCGACGCACCCGTGCACCTGCGCTTGAGCTCCTCGCCAGAGTGGAGTCCCCCTCCGATCGAGGACCTGAGTTTGCTCCCCCCCCTGCCGGCAGCGGACGCGCTCTTGGTCTTAGGCGCCGCAATGAACTGGCCAGCCCCCTCCTTACTTCGCCGTGGGATCGGCCCAATGGGACAGCTGAGCTGGCAGGCCTGGCGGGCGCGCAGAAAGCTCAAGAGTCAGGAGCCACGTAAAGCCCTGGCCGCCTTGGGCCCACTCTTGGAGGCGCTGCCCAAGTGGGCTCCCGGCTGGCGAATGGCGGCCGAAGCATTCGAGGGCTTGGGCCTCCGGGAGGACGCAAAGCGATGCCGGAGCAGGGAGCTGTTCCACCAAGTTGCCTGACCCGCCAGTGACCTTGTGGCGGCGTGAGCGGGGCCGCATACCGGGAGGGACTTGTGCATTGCGGCACATTGCAGGTATTTTGCGTGCCTCTCATCGGAGTTTTCTGCATGCGCACCCCTGCTCACTTGCTCATCCCTACTCTTCTGCTCTCACTGGTCGCTTGCACAAACGACCCGGTCACCCAGGTTCCTGTGGATGAGGTCGAAGAGGGTGTGCCCAACATCGGCGTCAGCGTCACCTCGATCGAGTTTGCAACCGCGGAAGATGTGGGAATCAGCCAGCGCGCGCAAGTGACCGTGACCAACACGGGCACAGCGGATCTGATGATCACCAACTTCAGCGTTGACGAGCCCTTCTCCGCAGGCACCACGGTACTGACACTCAAGCCCCAGAGCAGCCAAAGTGTCAGCCTGACCTACCGGCCCACGACCTACGAAACGTCACAGGCCACCCTGCTCATCCAATCCAACGACCCGGACACCCCGGATCTTGGAGTCGCAGTGAGCGGTGACGTGGTTCTAGACGCCGACGGAGACGGCTATATCCGTCCCGAGGCCGGCGGCGATGACTGCGACGATTCCCGCGCCGACATCAACCCAGACGCCACAGACATGCCATACGACGGCGTGGACGCGGACTGCGCCGGCGACGACGACTACGACCAGGATGGCGACGGCTACACCGCCGAGGCCTACGGCGGCGACGACTGCAACGACGTGCGCGCCAGTATCAACCCGGCCGCCGAAGACATCTGGTACGACAACGTCGACAGCAACTGCGACGACGCGAACGACTACGATCAGGACGGCGACGGCTACAACATCACATCGACCACCAAGAAAGACTGTGATGACCTAGACCCAGAGACCTACCCCGACGCCATCGAATACTTGGATGGCAAGAAGAACGACTGCAACGGATCCAAGGACAAAGAGATCACGATCTTGGGCGCTGCCGGCAGCATCATCGGCACGGCGACCGGTGACGGCTACGGCAGTGGGATCGAGACCACGGACCTGGACGGCGACGGCACAGTCGACTTTATGATGGGCGCCGAGAGCTACGGCAGTGGCAACGGCGAGGTCTTTATCTGGCTGGGCACGAGCGGCATGCCTGCGGACGGCGACCTGGTCTCCACCTCCGACTACTCCTTCTCCGGGAGCAGCAACGAGTCCTTGGGCTCCAACATCGTGTACCTCGGCGACGCCGGCGGCGGCGGCGATGTGGGCATCGGCGCGAAGAACCAGGGCAAGAACAGCTACATGGCCGAAGGCCGGATCTACGTCATCGCCGCGGAGGACTTGGCCGGCGGTGGAGACACCGGCGACGCGCACACGGTCATTGATGGCTATGTCTCCGGCTCCTACTACAGCTCCAACAACCATGCTGCGATCGGAGAGGCCTTCAACAGCGCCGATCTGAACGGCGACGGCATCCAGGACTTGATGGTCTGGAGCAATGTGAACCCCTACACCGGGTACACCTACTATGCAGAAGACCAGATCTCGATCTGGTACGGGGCCTCTGGAGGCTTGGGCAGTGTGACCAACACCAGCGCCGATGCCACCTTCCGCACCGAGTCCTACCAGAGCAACATCGGTGCGTCCTTTGGCCCAGGCGGCGATGTCAACGGCGACGGTGTAGAGGACTACATCATGGGCGGACCGGAGATGACCAGCAGCAAGGGCGAAGCCTGGATCATGTGGGGCTCCGCTACGGAGTACTCCAACACCTCCACTTCTCCGGGCGACCTGGACAACAGCTTCACCGACTACTGGACCGGCGGTGAGAGCAACGACAAGGTGGGCGCCTCCGTCAGCATCCTGCCCGACATGGACGGCGACGGCATGGACGAGATCGCGATCTTTGCGGCTGGCGACGGGCTGCTGGGTCTGGTCTGGGGTAGCCCAGACCTGAACGGTGCCGGTGAGCTGGACTTTGACGAGGACATCGACCTGTACGTGGACATGGGCTCCTCGCTCATTCCGACCCACATCCGTCTGGCCGAAGATCTTAGCGGTGACGGCGTGGCCGAGGTCATCATGGTGGTCAACGGCTCCGGCTCCGACCAAGCCTTTGTCTTTGACCTGTACGGCGCCACAGGCGACCTGAGCACCGACGATGCGCTGGTCTCCTTCAAGAGCACCGGAACCGACCACGGCATTGGAGACTTGGGCCACGGCTTCCCAACCACCCCTGTCGATCTGACCGGGGACGGGACCTACGACTTGGTCTTCGGCGACCCCTCCTACGAGCTCGACCTGGACGCTGACGGCACTGCTGAAGAGCAGGTGGGCGGACTGTTCTTCTGGTACATGGACTGAGCAGGTTTAGGGTCCAGTAGGGCCCAAAGAGAACGGGCACCTCAGAGTCATCTGAGGTGCCCGTTTCTCGTTTTGGCCTGCCGAGCGCGACGCTCGATCTACAGCCCGCCCGAGGCAAGGGTCCCATAGGGAATCCACCACGCCATCAGCTCGGTGCCGAAGTAGACCCACACCATGGCCCCTGCGACCAGGAAGGGCCCAAAGGGAAGCTCCAGGCGCATGCCCTGTCCCTTGACCAGCATCGTAGGGATACCGACCGCGAGGCCCACGAGCGAGCCGATCATGAGGATGGGCAGCACCGACCAGATGCCCAGAAAGGCACCAAAGGCCAGCAGCAGCTTTACGTCCCCAAAGCCCATGCCTTGGACGCGGCGCACCAGCCAATAGCCGCCGATGAGCAGGAGCAGGACACCGGAGCCCGCCAGGGCCCCCACCACGCTCTGCTGCCAGTTGATGGCGAGGTGGCCCTGATACCCCAGGTAGCTGAGCAACAGCGCGGCCAGCACCCCAAAGGGCGCCGCGTAGATGGTCAGCTGGTCAGGCAGGATGCGGTGCTTCTGATCGATGAAGGTGTTGGCCACCTGCATGGCCACAAAGACGGTGAAGACGCCCCAGGCGGTCAGGTGGGCCGCATCAACTGACGCCAAGTCTGGAACCAAGCGCCGGAAGAGCAGCAGGCCGAGCACGCCCATGAGCAGCTCGACTCCGGGATAGAGCGGAGAGATCTTGCTGCCGCAGGCGCTGCACCGGGCCCGCAGGAAGACCCAGCTGAGCACCGGGATGTTCTCGTACCACCTGATCTTGTGCCCGCAGGACGGACACATGCTGCCCGGCGAGACCACCGATCTGTCTTCGGGCATGCGGGCGATGCAGACGTTGAGGAAGCTCCCGATGGCCAGGCTGACGGCAAAGGCCCAGGCCTGGAGGATTCCGAAAAAGACTTCTGGACTCACGCGCACTCCAACAGAGACACGATGTGGTCCACTT
>JBLHMA010000134.1:0-12431 GCA_047621545.1 Cognaticolwellia sp.
AGTCGTTCTAAGGCAGTCGTTCTAGGGCAGTCGTTCTAAGGCAGTCGTTCTGGGGAAGTCGCTCTATGCTAGGTGACTGCGATCGTTGATCCGGTGTACCAACCAGCGTCCGTCGTAAGACAGCAGATTCACCGCAGTGTTGGTCTGGTGCAGTCGAGTGACCATGCTCAGGGGGAGCTGCAGGATCTTGAGCAGGATGCTCGCCAGCACAAGCTGATGAGCGACGACCACGATTGGGCGGCCTGGGCCTGTTTCTTGGGCCAGCTGGGTCAGAGCGCCAAAGCACCTGTCCTGGCATTCTGCCAGGGTCTCGCCTTCGGGGATCCGAAGGCTGCTCGGATCGCGGCGCCACTGTGCGAAGAACTCGGGGTGTTCCGCCATGACCTCGGCGGAGAGCCGCCCTTCAAAGATGCCTTGATCAAGCTCCTGCAGTCCTTTGACCGGGGTTGGCTCACCCAAGGCAGCGGCGGTCTGCTTTGCTCTCAGCAGCGGCGAAGAGAAGATGCCCTGCACTGGCAGGTTCGCGTACGCCTTTGCCCAGCGCTTCGCTTGGTCTTGACCCGTCTCGTCCAAGGGCACATCTAGGCGTCCGACAAAGCGTCGCTCTGCGTTGTGGCGGGTACGACCATGACGAACGAGCAGTATCGGGAGGGTGTCTGAGGCGCTGAGGCGCGTCAGGTGGCTGACAAGGTGCATGTGCTCTTCTACCTGAGCGGGCCACTCCGGGGTAGCCTGATGGCGAGGAGAGACACATGTCCAACCCCAAGCCGGGCTTTGATCCCCTGGCCAGCTTGTTCGACGGCCCCGACCTGGGGGAGTTCACCGACCCACATGTCGCCCGCTCGGTGCGCAGAGAGCACACTGATCCCTTGATCTCCATGCGGGCCGATGCCCCGCTGGACGTCCTACAGGGCAAGTCCAATGAGCGCCGCGCTGAGGATCTTCCCGAGCCCAAGCTCCCATCTCCCGCGCCCGCAGCAGATGAGGAGGCCAAGGCCGAGGACGCCCTGCACAAGGCCGCACTGGCCAAGTCTCTGGCCAAAGCCGCGATAGAGAAGGCCAAGCAGGCCACTGCCCGCGAAGCCAAGATCGTCCAGGAGAGCCAGATCGCCAGAGAGGCCGCCCGCGCCCGCGCCTCCGCGGCCAAGGCAGCTCAGGCTTCCCATGCAGCTCAGGCGTCCCATGCAGCTCAGGTAGCCCAGGCAGCCCAGGCTCAGGCCCTCAAGCCAAAGCCTGCTCCCGCGGCCAAGCCAGCCAAGGCAGGCAAGCCCAAGGGCCGCTTCGATGGTCTTGCTAATCGCGCCCGTCGGCCTACATCTGCTTTGGAGGCGGCACGTGCCGCCTCGCAGGCTGAGGAGCTGCGCAAGCGAGACGAGGCAATCGCCGCGGCGGAGGCCCATGAGCGGGCCATCCCCCAGCTGGTGGAGAGCATCCTTCGCAAACAGCTCCGCGGCGTGGAGCGCCTCAAGGTGGGCAAGGCCCTGCGCATGGACGACCGCGTGGTGCTTCGTGCCCTCTGGAAGGGCCATCGAGCGCGCTTCGCCCAGCAAGGCGCCTTGGCCGAGGTGGTCAGCACCACCCAGGTCATCCGCGCACTGGATGCTGTCGCCCAGGGGCAGCTGGTTGCCGCCATCGTCCGGACTCAGAGCAGTGACTACCTAGTCTGGGTAGACTTGGGTGCGCAAGCCACCATCGCTGCTTTCCCAGATGCCCGTGCCTGGTACGCCGCCAACAGCTGAGCAGCAGCTGGAGACAGTCAGCAAGCTGCTAGTTGAGGGTTACCTGCTCCACCCAGATGCGGCACATTCCAGACTCTTTCTGGATGCAGCCGGGGTCAACCCCCTGCTCCAGCAGGGTCTTACGTAGTCGGTGTAGCAAGACGTTCAGGTTGTTCCGACTGCGGGTCTTGCCCTTCCAGATCTCATCACCGAGAGACTTGTCGGAGCGCCATCCCTGGGCCTCGGGGGCCTTGCCTGCTCGCCGGTCTTCTACCAGAGCGTGGGCCAGAACGGCCAACACTGTGGCGCCGCGGGTACCCTTGATTAGGGTCTCTCGCAGGTTGATGGTGTTCCGGATACTGACGACTCCGCGCCCTGTGTTGGCGCTGACGGTCATGGCCAAGGCCGAAGGTCGGTTTGGCTCCTCTGGAATTGTTGCTTCCAGGTCGGTTTGCGATGCTGGTGGAGCATCGGCGCCAAGTTCTACCTGCAGGCGGGTATTGCGCCCCAAGGTAACTTCGGTTCCGGGGGCGATGCTGACAGTGCCGTGCAGGCGCTCCCCGTTGATGAAGGTGCCGTTGGCCCCGCCCAGATCCTTAATGAAGACAACGCCATTCTGGGCCCAAGCTGCTGCATGTAGGCGGGATACGGTGGGATCGTCGACCTGGATGTCCGCCACGGGCGCGCGTCCGATGACCACGACCCTCTCACCAAGCTGGCCGGGTCGGCTTTCCCCGTTGCTATTCACTAGCTGGATGCGTGCAAGTCCCATAGGTGAAGAGTGCCCTTGTGGGAAGGTACCCGCAAGGCGTGTTCACCCCCACACACCATCTCTCCATGTCTCAAGGAGTAAAAGAGACCAGAGTCTTCGGTGGTTGTCGGCCTGTCCCTCCCAGTGTTCCTGACCGAGCTGTGCTAGGTATTTGGGGTCGACGAGTGTTCCTGGCCGGTCCACAAGACGCTTTAGAGCGG
The DNA here is from genome assembly GCA_047621545.1 of Cognaticolwellia sp. Taxonomy (GTDB): domain Bacteria; phylum Myxococcota_A; class UBA796; order UBA796; family CAJQPC01; genus CAJQPC01. Next base: position 2,691 of record JBLHMA010000134.1, read on the forward strand.
GGCGTGCAGCGCCTTGGAGCCAGGGGCCCAGGGGTGTACCGAACCCCTTCTTGGCCCGGTTCAGGGTGTTGGAGGGCAAGGCTTTGCGAAATGCATCTTTCAGACAAGCCTTGCTGCGTCGCGGGCCCAGCTTGAGATGTAGGGGCAAGCTGGCGGCAAGCGTGACCAAGTGGTGGTCAACGAATGGGGCGCGAAGCTCCAAGCCAGCGAGCATGCCGGCCCGGTCCACCTTCTGCAATACGCCTTCTGCCAGGTAGAGCCTTTGGTCCAAGAACATCGCGCGCTGTGCTGGGTCCGCTTCCTCGGCGCGATCGGCCCAACGGTCCACAGGCTCCCACACGGCCTCCAAGAGAGGGGTGCCCAGGAGCAGGGGGATTTCCTGAGGAAGGAAGGCCCCCATCCAGACCTGGTTTCTACGGGCCCATGGCAGCCCTGCGCCTTCTCCAAAGCGTCTGAACTTGGTGCCAAAAGACAGGTCACGGCTACCGTCTTCAGGGAAGAGTCGTCGTCCCATTCGCCCGAGCAAGCCGGCACCGGGCAGACCATTCCCTGGCAAGGCTTGGTGCGCGCGGTAGGTCGGGTAGCCGCCAAAGTGCTCGTCGGCGCCATCGCCACCCAGTGCGACCTTGTAGCCCGCAGCCGCAACACCTTTGGCCAGCCGCAGGGTGCTGGGCAGGCTGCCGTCCGCGAGCGGCTCGCAGAGGCCCTCAGCCAGCTCGGCCAGGGTGCTCTCAAAGTCCTCGGCCTCGAAGCGCAGGGCGTGGTGCTGCAAACCCAGGTGCTCCGCGACTAGGCGTGCCGGTCCGGACTCGTCGAAGCTCTCCTCCCTAAACCCAAGGGAAAAGCTATGTAGATCCGAACGTCTCTCTGCGGCGCAGTGGGCGACAATGCTGCTGTCTACTCCACCGCTTAATAGAAGGGCTACGGGGCCCTCTGGCAGGCGTCGGCCTACCGCTTGGTTCACGGCGGTGTGCACCGCCACAAGGGACTTCTCCCGACTGTTTCCGAACTGTGAGCGGCGCTCTCCGGGCAGGGGGGGCTCCCACCAGCGCTGAATGCGCAAGCCGTGGGCGTCGGCACGCAGCCAAGTGCCTGGCTCGAGCTTGTGGATCCCCTTGTAGACGCTCCTGGGGGACGGGACGAACCCGAAGAGCAGCAGCTGCTGCAGGGCGACTGGGTCCAGGTCTCTGGCTACGCCTGGCAGCACCAACAGGCCCTTGAGCTCGCTGGCGAAGGCGATGGTGCCGTCCGAGAGCTGGGTCCAGTACAGAGGCTTTTGGCCGATGCGGTCCCGGGCTAGGTGCAGGCTGTGATCCCGTTCGTCCCAGATCGCCAGGGCGAACATCCCGTCCATGCGTTCCAGCGCTTTAGGCAAGCCCACTTCCAGGGCCAAGCCCACCATGACCTCGGTGTCGCACAGGGTCTTGTAGGTTTGCCCACGGGCATCCAGCTCTTTACGCAGGGGAATGTGGTTGTAAATCTCACCGTTCATCACCCCCACGACCGGCCCCATTCGCATGGGTTGGGTGCCGTTTTCAGGGTCAATAATGGCCAGACGTGTTGCGCCCAAGACAGCGCGCTCATCCTGCCAGTGCCCACGTCCATCCGGCCCCCGGTGGTGGAGGGCAGAGAGCATGGGGTGAATGCGTTCAGTGTCCCGTAGAGAGCCACCTGGCTGCACAAGACCGGCGATACCGCACATTAGGGGGCCTCGGGGGACACGACCTCTTCGTCGGTCTGCAGGTTGTGGACGCGCTGGATCCGGTAAGGGGGCCGGTCTCGCACGTCGTGGTGCATGCGGATGAGAACCTCGGCGATGATGCCCAGGGTGATCTCGACCGTGCCAAGCATGACCATCAGAATAGCGCTGGCACCCAAGATCAGGGCCAAGTCCAGGGTGCCAGCCAGCGCAACGCCTCCGGCCGCCATCAGGGTCAGCAATCCAAAGCCGAAAAAGCCAAAGCCGGTCCACCCAAAGAAGTAGATGGGCGTGACGTAAAAGTCTCTTAGAAACTTGACTGTGGTCAAGTCAAGTAGGACTTTGGGGATGCGCCCCAGGCCATACTTGGATTTTCCGATGGTGCGTGCATGGTGGCGCACGGGCATCTCGACCAGCTTGGCGCCGGCCCAGGTCACGTAGATGGGGATGAAGCGGTGCATCTCGCCGTAAAGGGGGATGCCTTGGATGAACTCGCGCTTGTAGATCCGCAGGGTGCACCCGTAGTCGTGAAGATAGACCTTGCTCAGCCTGGAGATCAGTGCGTTGGCGACTCGGGAGGGGAAGTTCCGGGTCAGAGCGGCATCCTGTCGGTCCTTTCGCCACCCGCAGACCACGTCGTAGCCCTGATTTAGGCGCTCTAGCATGGCTGGAATGTCGGCTGGATCGTTCTGGAGGTCCGCATCCAGGGTCACCAGCAAGGGGTTCTTGGCGTGGCGGATGCCGGCGGTCAGCGCGGCGGTTTGGCCGTAGTTACGGACGAATCGGATCACGCGAACCCGCTCGTCCTCTTCGGCAAGCTCCCGCAGCTCTTTGGCTGAATCGTCGGTGGACCCGTCGTCCACGTAGATGCACTCAAAAGGCAGGCCAGCGCCGTCCAAGGCGGCGACAATGGCGTCGTGAAGGGGGCGCAGGTTGCCTGCCTCCTCAAACACGGGCACCACCAGGGACAGGGCTTGGCTCATTGGGCGGGTGGATCGACCGGCACGGCAGGGGGTGGGGTGTCGCCGCCCTCAACCATGGATGGGGGGCCCTCGCCATCGAGAGGCGGTCCGTCTCCCTGAGGTGGGCCATCGGGGGGCGGGCCGTCTCCAGACGGCTGTCCTTCTCCCGGCTCGCCCTCCGCCGGGGCGTCTCCGGGCTGGCCGTTCTCATCCGGAGGCGCGCCCGGAGTCAGATCGCCCAAGTCGGGCTCATCCGTCAGGACCAGCTCCAGTCCTGTGATGTCCACAGTGGTGATGTCCAACTTGGTCGTCGCAGCGGCGTCGTCCGGGCTGGGTCCATCGCCTGTGCGGTCGATAAAGGCCACCAAGTGCACTTCACCGAAGTCCTTTGGGGCCTGGAAGGTGAACGTCCCCATACCCTCCAAGGTCTCTGCGCTGACCAGGTGTGGTGGCGCTTCGCCCGCCTGGGTCAACACGTCGATGCGAACGGCTCCTTCGGGGGGCTCTCCGCCGTAGCTGACGGAGCCTTGAATCGAGATGCCTTCACCAGCTTTGACTTTCCAGCGGGCGTCGTCTGGGTGGGCGGCGCTGCCCATCTCTGGTGGCGCACCCTCGGTTCCGCCTTGTCCTGCCGGACCGCCCTTGCCGTCTGGTGATTGGCTCTGGGGGCAAGCGGTCAGGAACAGGGTCAGGATGCTGCCAAGGAGAAGGCCGCTCCAGGGGGGGGGGCTGTGCATGGGATTCCTCTAAGGTCCGCGCAGGATCTCACTGTGTCCAGTGGGGGTCAAGGTGGGGATGTGGGATCGGTGAGGGGTTCGCGACAGGCGGGGCATCCCTAAGCTGAGAGGAAGCCCTGGAGCCCGTTGTGCCTGATGTCCATTCCCGCGCCAAAGACCGAGCCAATCGAAGCGCGCCATCTGCGGCAAAGGCGGCGCCCAGGGGCGAGTGAGACCCCCTTCAGGACCCCCTGCTACAGCCCGTGGAGCGGGAAAGCCTGGCCTCGCCGACGGCTGCAGCGTCATTGTTGAAGCCTGGAAGCAAGACCAAAGGCACGGCAGACTTTGGGAAGAAGGCCGTCTCCCTCTCCCAAACGGAGACTCGACGGGGCCAGACTCAGGACACCCGGGGCATTTCAGCGGATCGAGACGGTGTTTCAGTCAATCGGTCCACCGAGCGCTTGGACAAAGGGAGTGGGGAGAGTGTGCGAGTGGGCAAGGGCGGCGTAACCTACGGCAGCAGCACCAAGGGCCCCCTAAAGACGGGGACGAGTAGCTCGGTGACCGCGGGCCCCGATGGCCTAAAAGCGCAGACCGGCGCCGTTGACGCACTGGGCACACGCAAGAATACGAGCGTGCAGATTGCGCCTGGCCAAGTCGGTGGCTCAAAGATCACGACCGACAAGCAAGGACTGGTACAGCAAGAGACCTCACTTCAGGTCGGGGAAGACGGCTACAAGGGGGCCTATGTGCGCGGTGGTAATGGCGTTTGGCTGCAGAACAACAAGGCCGGGACGGGTGGCTTCATCTCTCAAGGTGGGCAGCGCTATGGGTTGGTCGGCAACGAAGAAGGACTGTCTGCCGCTGGGGCCTTCAAGGTGGGCGAGCTTGGAATCGCAGCCAATGCGAGCAGTAGTACCGAGGGTTTTTCGGTCGGTGCCTCGGGCAATATCGGCAACAAGTCTGCGGGCCTAACTTTGGGCCATCAGGAAGGCCGGACCGCCATTGGGGCCCACGCCAGCGTCGGATTCGCCGGTGGCGGTTTGGAGAAGAACTGGGTGGACCGAGAGGAGACGCGCACCCGGGATACGCCGCTGCTGGGGCCCGTCTACGAGAAATCTTCTGAGAAGGGTGGTGGTGGGGCACAGAGCTTTGCGCTCGTTGCCAGTGAGGAGGGTGCTTGGCAGAGCAGCCGCAGCGCCACGGTCCAGTCCAGTTTCAATGGCGTCATCGACCCCAAGCCATGGAGACGCGGCGTAAGGCTCTCCAGGAGGGGCGTCCCTTCGACCCCCAGGACTTGGCCTTGGGTGAGGGCATCTCCGTCAGTGAGAAGGACTATGAGATGGGCGGTGGCGGAGTGGATGTTCTGCCCTACAACGTCCAGGAGAAGGTTGGAGACACCCATCGATCTACCCAGAGCGTCACGCACACCCAGGAGGGGATGCGTCTACGGGACATCCAAGTGGACCAGCGCGCGCAGGAGGACAGCTACACCCTCGATTAGGCAGACTGACCACATGCGAGGCTTGCGCTCGCACGCCTCCGCTGCGTTCTTCGCCCATGAAATGCTTACGCATTCCCTCGTTCTCACGCCTTGCGGAGTCCCACTCCGCTGGCGCCTCTCACGGATCATCTTGCCTGACCGAGGGTGTATGGCATTGCCCTTAGGCTACTGGGTAGCGGAAGCTCTCCCGATACGGAGACCACCACCGAGGTCGTCGACTACTTGGTCGACCCCAGCTCAGACTTTGGTCAGGAGAGCGCGCAGCTGTTTGTGGACATGGGACTTTTGCCCGGTTGGGAGCTTCTCGCACCCTTCAAGCTCTCGCATCCGATGCGGGAGGACTTGGCTGCGTTCTACGGCGCCGACCTCTCCGCGGAGAGACTCCAGGAATTCAAGACGGAGCACCAGGCCGCGATCCAGGAGCTCAATTCGTTTGTGCGCGCCGATTTGCAGGGAAGTCAGCCGACCAACTATCCAGGGGTGAGCTTCTTGGGCCGCAGCGAGCAGCAGACGGATGTGGAGTCCGATCAAGCCACGACCCTCCTCGTCTTTGGTGGAACCCCAGGACTTGAGTCATCCGAGCACGGGCAGGCAACGCGCTTCTTCGAGCAGGGAGAGGCCTGGAGAGAAGCTGGGGCAGCAAGGAAGCTGGCCAAGAGAGCGAGGTACGCAGCTCTGGCGGGACGGCGGCCGAGACAGCGGTTCGCATAAACAAGGTCCAAGAGGACAAGTTGAGTGCCACGAACTTGGATCTGTCCCCCACGGTCCTCTCAGCGTTGGGTGAGGAGATGAGCAGAGGCAAGAGAGGCCGAGCGCTCTGGAAGGGGCTCGCTGAGCGGTCCGGAGCCTATTGGGCAGACCGAGACCCGCAGATCTCGAGCTTGGATCTCCCGGGAGGAGAGGGTGGAATCTGCGGCCAGATGGGCTCAGTCAAGAGCGTTGACCAGTTCGTTGAGTTGGACCCGCTCCGCCAGCAGGCGTTCATGCAAGGCGCCCTGTGGGAGGGAAAGGATGGCGGCGCCAAAGATGTGGCGGGCAGTGGCTTTGACGTGATGGCTGTAATCTCAGCAATGCCCGAGGGGGTGGAGCGGGACGAGGCGGTGATGCAGCTGGCCAAGTGGGCATCTCAGGGAGACAGAGACGCAGCGAAGGCATTGCTTGATTCATCCTCTTTCCTGGGCCAGCCAGCCTTCTTTCTTGCAAATCAGGCCAGCAAGGGCCGTTCGATGAACGGAGGAATTCTCTCCAACCCGGAGGACCCGACGGCCTGGTTCATGGAGCTCCAGCGGCTCTACACCGGAGGAAAGGGAAACAACGATGAGCTCTTTGTCTTGCTGAAGCTGGCCCGAGCCCAGACATCCTTCCGGCTTCGCAACCTGCTAGACGGTGCAGGCGTTGGCGGGGTCCAGCTCGCCGAGAGACTGGCTCAGAGGTCGGTGTCCAAGCCGGAGACCTTTGTGGGCTGGATGCAGGACGATTCAGAGGGCCCCGCGCTTCAGGCTTGGTGGAACAAAGTGGCCAGTCGGGTCTTCACGGACAAGCTCGCACGAGACGATGCGGAGGCGCCGAACAAGTTGGCCAGGACCCCGAAGTTGGATGGCCGAGGCCTGGGGGGCAACCGGAACCGACAAGCGAAGGAAAGCGAGGACTTCTCGGCGTTTTTGGCGGACTGGCAGGACCGCCGTAAGAGTCTGCCTCCGTTGTTGACGCCCATCCTTCAACGTTTGCTAGCGGACACGGTCCGTAAGGCCATCCGCACGCGTGATGACGAGTTAATAGTAAAGGCACTAACTGATATTAGAAGGGATCAGGGCGCCTTTGGTTTGGACCAGGTTCTGGAAGCGCACTGCGTAGACTCGGACTTTGCCCCCTTCACAAAGCATGGAGCCGCCGAGCGCGTTCTGGCCGCTCTGGTTGGGACTCGAATGGGAGAACGCTTGTTGGCCAGAGAGTAGCGCCGCGTGCGTGGCTCTGGCTCTGAGCTTAGCGGGCATGCTTGACGAAGGCTCTCTCCGCGATGTAGGAGAGAAGCCGCTACGTCGCATCCAGGACCTGAATTACATGGCCGTCACCCTCCGTGGGCAAGTCTTCATCGACTCCCTTCAGCCGCAGCTCGCCGCCTTTACCGGGACCACCTGCCGAGGCTTCTTGCCACTGGCTGGACAGGCCTCCCTCTGGGTAGAGACCGCGCCCGGCATGATCATCAACCGCGTGACTGACGTGGCCCTCAAAGCGACCTCGGTCGCGCCAGCAGTGCAGGTTGTAGAGCGCTCCTTTGGGCTGCTCGAAGTGCACCACGACGACCAGGGAGAGGTTCAGGCCGCAGGCCAAGCCATCCTGGACTACCTGGGCCTGACCGAAGCCGACGCCATGAAGCCGAAGGTGGTCTCCAACCAGATCATCCGCTCGGTCGAGGCCTACCAGGCCCAGTTGATCAACCGCAACCGCCAGGGCATGATGCTCATCCCAGGGCAGTCGCTGTTCATCCTTGAGACAGAGCCTGCGGTGCACATCACCATCGCGGCGAACGAGGCTGAGAAGGCCGCGAATGTGAACTTGGTCAACCTGCGTCCCTTCGGTGCCTTTGGGCGCCTCTGGATGGCCGGTTCCGAGGCCGAGATCGACGCTGCAGCCGAGGCGGCTCAGGCGGTCATCGAGTCCATGGCGCGAAGCTAATCTGTTTTTTGCAGCGACCGTGCTGCCAAACTTCCCTGTTTTTTCAATCTACTGAAGAGTTTTAGGAGCCAAAATGTCTGATGCACTGGGCATGATCGAGACCCGCGGATTCGTCGGCATGGTCGAGGCCGCTGACGCCATGGTCAAGGCCGCGCGTGTTGAGTTGGTCGGCTACGAGAAGGTTGGTGGCGGCTACGTCACTGCCATCGTTCGTGGCGATGTGGCTGCTGTAAAGGCTGCAACCGAGGCAGGCGCCCGTCAGGCGCAGCGTGTTGGGGAGCTGGTCTCCGTGCACGTCATTCCTCGTCCCCACAAGAACTTGGACGATGTGCTGCCTCTTGGCCGTCTCATCTCTGAGAAGAGCTGAGGCTTAGCGTATGAAGCTCGGGCGAATCGTCGGCACAGTAGTGGCCACCCGCAAGGACCCTAAATTGGAGGGTCTGCGGCTGTATATGGTCGAAGACCTAAGTCTTGCTCTCAAGGGCAAGGGGTCTTTTGTCGTGGCCGCAGATGTCATGGGCGCTGGCGTAGGCGAGGTCGTGCTGTATTGCTCGGGCTCCGCTGCGCGTCAGACCCAGGAGACCGATGGTCGTCCAGTGGACGCGGTGGTCATGGCCATCGTGGACTCGGTAGATGGGCCAGATGGGCCTATCTTCGAGAAGTTTGGGGTCACTGACGTGCCTTATGAGAAGGGCAACGCATGAAGTCCGCTGAAGTTCAGTCTCTGGTCGAGAAGGTCCTGGCTCGCATGAGCAAGGGCGAGGCGCCAGGCGCCGAGATGCCTGCGAACCCTCGCGGGGTGTTCAAGAGCGTTGACGAGGCCGTCGCGGCCGCCAAGATCGGCCAGCAGCTGTTGGTCGAGATCCCCTTGGACAAGCGCCGGGAGATCATCGCGAACATTCGTCGGCGTGCCGCTGAAGACGTGCACAATCTATCGAAGATGGCGCACGAAGAGACGGGCTTGGGCCGTGTCGCTGACAAGGTCAAGAAGAACCTACTGGCGATTCACCGGACCCCAGGCGTCGAAATCCTCACGCCCACGGCCTGGACAGGCGACGGCGGCCTGACCCTGATGGAGCGCGCTCCTTACGGGATCATCGGCTCTATCACGCCCTGCACCAACCCCACCGAGACCATTCTGTGCAACACCATTGGCATGATCGCCGGTGGCAACGCGGTCGTGTTCAACACCCACCCCGCGGCCAAGCAGATCTCGGCGTACTGCATCGACCTGATCAACCGGGCGAGCATGGAAGTTGGCGGCCCCGAGAACCTGGCCTGCTGCGTGGCGCACCCCACTATCGAGAGCGCCGGTCAGCTTATGCACCACCCTGGCATTCGCCTGTTGGTGGTCACCGGTGGCGGTGGCGTGGTCAAGGCGGCCATGAACTCGGGCAAGAAGGCCATCTGCGCCGGCCCGGGCAATCCGCCCGTGGTGGTCGACGAGACCGCCGACATTGGTCAAGCGGGACGGGGCATCGTCGCGGGTGCCAGCTTTGACAACAACGTCATCTGCACCGACGAGAAGGAAGTCTTCGTCGTCGAGAAGGTGGCCAACCAGCTCCTGGACGTGATGCGGAACTCGGGGGCGGTTCAGATCCGCAACCACCAGATCCGCCGTCTGGAAAAGCTGATCTTGACCCCCGATGGCGAGCACGTCAACCGGGACTGGGTGGGCAAGGACGCCAGCGAGTACCTGCGCGCCATCGACGTTCCTTTCAAGGGTGACCCCCGTTTGGTCATCGCTGAAGTCCCCTTTGAGCACCCCTTTGTTCAGCACGAGCTGCTCATGCCAGTCATCGGCGTGGTGCGGGTCCCCGATGTGCACGCAGCCATCGACTTGGCCATCGAAGCGGAGCATGGCTACCGCCACACTGCATCGATGTACTCCAAGAACCTGGACGCACTGCACCGCATGGCTCGGGCCGTGGACTGCTCGATCTTCATCAAGAATGCGCCCAACTATGCGGGCTTGGGCTACGGCGGCGAAGGCTTTACCAGCTTTACCATCGCAAGTCCCACCGGCGAAGGACTCACCTCGGCACGGGACTTTACCCGCGTTCGTCGGTGCACCTTGGCCGGCTACTTCCGCATCACTTGATGGACGCCCTCGGACTGCTCGAGCTCTCCTCCATCGCCCGGGGCTACCGCGCCTTGGATGCCTTGGTGAAGCGCTCGCCCGTT
>JBLHMA010000135.1:0-12430 GCA_047621545.1 Cognaticolwellia sp.
CACCACACAGGCCAACGAGATCGACGTAGACGACTTCGTCGACGCCGTCGAGCACCCCGGCCGACGCGAGGACGCGCGCGTCGTTCTGGAGATGATGCGCCGGATCACGGGCTTGGAGCCGCGCATGTGGGGGGCGACCTTGGTGGGCTTTGGCACGTACCACTACAAGTATGAAACGGGCCGTGAAGGCGACTTGTTCAGGCTGGGTTTCTCCCCGAGAAAGGCCAAGATGGTGGTGTACATCATGCCCTACACCGACGCCTTTGAGCCGCTCTTGGCCAAGCTGGGGCCCTACAAAATGGGCAAGTCCTGCCTGTACTTGGGCCGGCTGAACAAGGTGGACCTGGACGTTCTGGAGCAGATCATGGTGCTGAGTCTGAAGGAAATGGCTGAGCGCTACCCGGTGGGCGCATGAGCTCCGCGTGGCTGTACTGGGCGCTGCTGGCCCACATGGGGCTGGTCGTCTTTATTTACTTGCTGCTTCTGCAGCGCAAGACGGCGGCTGGCAAGGCCGGAGAGATCGATCGCAAGCGCACGGCGGTGGACCCGAGTGCTTGGCCGGTCTCGGTACAGCTGGTCAACAACAACCTGATCAGCCAGTTCCAGATTCCGGTAATGGTCTACGCCTGTGCGCTGGCGCTGGCGCAGCTCGACTCTGTGGACTGGTTCGGTGTGGTGGCGATTTGGGCCTTTGTGCTGCTCCGCATTGGGCACACGGCGGTGCATGTCACCACCAACAAGGTGCCCTACCGCATGCGCCTGTTTACGGCGGGCACGGTGGCGTGCGTGGTGTTGATGGGCCGCTTGGGCTGGGCGCTGATCGGCTGAGTCGCTGATCGGCTGAGTCGCTGATCGGCTGAGTCGCTGATCGGCTGAGTCGCTGATCGGCTGAGTCGCTGATCGGCTGAGTCGCTGACCTAGGCCACTCCTACTCAGAGGCCTGGTAGGTCAGGCGGGTCGTTGGGGGCGCCGTTGACGCGGTGGACGTCCCCGGCCGCCCGCTCGCCCTCGTGCAGAGCGCCGACCACCGTTGCCGGGTGGGTGCTGTGGGAGCCTTCGCCAGCGAAGAAGATACGGTCGTCGGCAACGGGCGCCTGTAGGTCCACTCTTCGGTTGTCCTCCGAGCTTGTGTAGGTCCCTACCTTTGGGTAGGAGTAAACGCCCCGTGTGTAGGGCTCCAACCCCCAGTTTTGGACGATTCCCTCCAGGTAGTTTGTGGAGGCGTGGCCGAGCGCCCTGGGGAAGGTCGCGTCCAGGTCAGCGAGTATGGCCTGGATGATGGCCTGGTCACCGGCTTGGCCCCCGCCTGCGGCCGCGCTGATTTCGTTGAGCAGCGTTGCGTTTTCGCCCATCGGGTAGCACATCAGAATGTGTGAGGTGGTAGCGGTCTTGTAGTCGCTGGGGACCCAACAGGCGCCAGCGAGCCCCTCGGTCACTAGCCATGCCATCGCCTCGCCCTCGGTCTCCCACCAGGGGGTCGAAAAGTTCATCGGAACCTTCATGCCCATGTCGATGCCGATGCCGTTGTAGGCGGAGACGGTTGTCTCAGGAAGATCGGGTACGAAGTCGATTATTTCCGACTGAAGGACCCCGATGGAGACCGTGACGATCACTTGCCGTGCTGCATGGCGGTTCCCGTGCCTGTCGGTCACGATCACGTCGTCGCCGCTGGTGTCGATCTGTACGACTGGGCTGCTGAGTAGGAGCGCGCTCTGGGCCACCACATCCTCCCACCACACGGTCTCCAGCGCGTCGGAGTACCCCAAGTCTTTGTCTCCCAGCACTCGGATACCTCCGGAGAGGTCCCAGGAGCTGTCTTGTAGCGCAAGGCTGCGGGCGCCCAGCTTTGACAGGTTGGTGGCGTAGCTCCCGCCGGCTATACCGGCATCGTAGAGGTGGTAGGCGCGGTGGTTGGCGTCCACGCCGTACTCAGCGAACACGGCCTCCGCTGAGCTGGTATCGGGATCGGGGTGCTGACTGGGTTGCCAGTACCAGTTGGACCACTGGTTCATCGTACTGATGTCCGTGTCCCCGGAGCAAGGTTTTGGCGCGGCACTCTTGGTCCAGCATGTGTTGGTTCCTCCATCCATCGCGTAGGCCGTGAGCCCTTGGTAGCCATCGACATAGATCGAGTCGCCGTATTCACCGCGGATGGCTGGCCAGACGGGGTTGTTCCCCGCGGCTAGATAGTGTTCCTCCGCCCCCAGTTCGACGCGCATATCGCCCAGCGTTGCACTCTTAACGCGCCCTCCGATCCGGTCTGTGGCTTCTATCAGCAGTACATCGTAGCCGTGGCCGATGAGTGTCTTGGCAGCGTAGAGGCCTGCGCTACCGGCGCCGACGATGACCACGTCGTGCGTGGTGTCGTCGGTGTCGGTGTCAGTGTCAGTGTCAGTGTCAGTGTCGGTGTCGGTGTCGGTGTCGGTGTCCGATTCCTCGATAGTTGGGTCAGATTCGGACCCCGCCGCGCAGGCAAGCAGTGGCCAGATGGAGCAGAGGCTAAGCAAGTATATCAAGGGGATCTCCGTTCTTCTCGGGGGGGCAGTCTACCGCCGGATGACTGCCAAAAATGGATGATGGCGGGCCAACCCAAGGTCTTCCAGAATGATCAGGATCTGAGCTTGTGACTCAGACCAAGAGCCGCTTACTCCGTCTCACACGTCTCCGGCTCCATTCCATCGATCCAGGCCCGGACCAGCGCCACACCGTCGGCGTGCACCAAGTTCCGGCCCAGCAGCGGCATGATGGCGCCCAGCTCCTCCGTCTCCATTCGGTAGACCAAGATCGACTCATCGGCGTTGCCCGGCACGATGTCGTAGGCAAAGCCTCCGGTGCCCTCGCCAGCAGACCCGGGCTTTTTGCAGACGCCCAGGTTGAATGGCTCGATGTTGTCGTGGTTCAAGAAGAGCTGGGAGCTAATCCCATTGACCCCTTCAGGGTTGTGGCAGTGGGCGCAGTTGATGTCCAGATAGTCTCGGGCGCTCTCATCTAGCTGCTCCGGGCTCAGGGCGCTCAGATCCGCCAAGGTGGCCTCGGATGCGGAGCGATCGACTTGCTCCAGAGGGGGAAGCCCGGTCAGGAGGCCGCTGTCCGCTAGGAACTGGAGCTGATTCTTCTCCCCCTCCAAGGTCACCACGTCCCGGTTCAAGTGGCGGGCCTTGGGACCAATGGGGGTGATGTAGCGCTCGTCGTCGTTGTCCGCGTCGGCCAGCTCGTGGCACTGGGCGCACTGGTTCTTCTGGGGCACCAAGTACGTGAACTCCACCGTCTCGCCGGTTGCATCGATGAAGGAGAGCGGGATGATCTCGCCTGCGCGGTCCAGCTTGGCTGAGCTGCCGTCCTGTGCCCAGGTGTAGGGCCACTGCACCCACGCGTCGGCCTGGCGGATGAGCAAGCGCGTCTCCATTAGGCGCTGGTTTTGATCGGGTTCACGCAGGTCCGCGGGCACCAGAAAGCTCTTTAGGATCAGGGTGCCGACCGGATAGTCGAAGGTGTCGTTCTCCTGGTAGGTCGCCGACTCTCCAACAGGGATGTAGATGGCCCGCCGCTTGACTGCGTAGTCCGAGAACAGCGGCATGTTGAGCTCGTAGGGGACCACGCCCTCGTTGAAGGTCATCGTGGAGGTGGCCGGATCCCAAGAGAACAGGTTCATCTCGGCAAAGTCCGAGGGCGGATCCTGATCCATGGGCACCCACACCTCGCCCATCTCTTGGGCGGCGGTGTCCGTGTCCGGGGAAGAGGTCTCTGCGGTCTGGTCGTCCGTGCACCCCAAAGCAAGTAGCAGCGCCAGCATCAGTCCCCCAGGTCAGGCAGGTCGATGCTGCCACCGGCCATCTCGGAGCAGTTGTAGGGCTCGAAGGGCGAGGCTGGGCGGTAGAACTCCTCGATGGCCGGAAAGCTGGAGAGGAACTCGGCGTTGAAGTTGGCCATGGAGCCCTCGTTCGGACCGACACAGATGTTGTTGTCGTTGGAGACATCGGCGGCGACAGTGGCGGAGAAGCTGCTCTCTTGGATGCCGTCGTAGAGCACATTGTCGACGGGCTCGCCGGCCACGCCGTAGACGAAGTAGAGCAGGTAGCCCAGCTCGCGGTTGATGCTGTCGGAGGCGTCGGGATCGGTGCCGCTGCCGCTGTGGGTGTTTCCGTGCACGTAGACGTCGTGGGAGCGGAAGTTGAACACGACACCCTCGACCTCGTCGTAGACGGTCTTGCCTGCGTCACCCTGCAGGGTGCTGGGGTCTAGGGCCCACTTGCTGGCGTCGCCTTCGATGATCAAGCCGCTGATGATGGCGATGTCGACGGTGTTGTTGTTCTCGTAGGTGTTGTTGGCGATCTCTACCCGGCGCGAGGCCATGGCGAAGGTGCCCGTACCGGCCGGGATCGCGGCGACGGTGCCGCCTGGAGCGAAGTTCTCCCGGTTGTTGTTCCGCACGATGTTGTCGTGCACGTACACGTCGTGGCCGACGATCGGGTTGCCCGGCAGGTCGAAGATGACCAGGCCGCCGGTGTTGTCCTCGACCAGGTTGCCGTAGACATCCGCGTACTGCGTGTTCTCGATCTCAAGGCCGGCCACGTTGCCGTTGGCGGTGTTGTTGCGAACCAAGGCGTTGGTGCACTGGCCCACGTAGATGCCTGCATCGGATGCGTTGGACGCGGTGGAGTCCTCGATGATGACGTTCTGCACGCGCACTGGGTACAGGCCGTAGGCGCCGTTCTCACTGGCGGGTCCGTTGGTCCAAGTGGCTTCGACGCGGCGCATGATGACCCCGTCGCTGTCCTCGACCCGGATGCCGTCCTTCTTAGAGTTTTGGACGGTCAGGTCGGAGATTAGGAAGTTGTCACCCACCGCGAAGACGCCGTTTCCCTGGATGGTCATGGAGGCGAAGTCCAGCAGGGTCACGCCCATGCCTGCGCCGATGACGCTGATGCCGCTGACACCGGCGATGCTCACTTCGTTGTTGAGCTCAAAGGTTCCGGCGCCCAAGAAGATGGTGTGGCCGTCCTCCAGGCTGTTGACCACCTCGAGCAGGTCTGCGGCCGGGTCGGCTGGGTCGACGTAGACACATGGGGTTGTGTAGTCGGCGCAGGGGTCGACGAAGACCTCGCCAGTGTCATCGACGGTCCCGGTGTCTTTGCAAGCGGTCAGGGAAGTGAGCAAGGCGAGATGAAAGAGCACGGGGATCTCCGATGGATTTGAAGCGGAGTGTAGAGGGGGCAAGCGAGGTGTACAAGGTCTCGCTGGTACAAGGCCACGCGTATGATTGCGGCCCTGGAGCTTCCATGAAGATTGGTATTCCCAAAGAAGGCCGAGCAGGCGAGCGCCGCGTCGCTGCAACCCCCGAGAGCGCGAAGGCGCTGATCGAGATGGGATTCACGGTCTGTGTCGCGGAAAATGCGGGCCTATTGGCCTCGTTTCCAGATCGGAGTTTTGAGCAGGTCGGGGTGGACATCGTCTCTCAGGAGGCGGCTTGGGCGTGTGATGTGGTGCTTCAGGTCAACCCTCCTACAGCCATGGACATCGGGGGAATGCGGAAGGGCGGCACTCTGATCTCTCTGCTTCGGCCGGCGCAAAATCAGGCGCTCTTAGACGCGCTTGTGGAGAGAGAGGCCACAGCCCTGGCCCTGGACCAGATCCCTCGGATCACCCGTGCGCAGAAGATGGATGTGCTCTCCTCTATGGGCAACATCGCTGGCTACCGCGCCGTGGTCGAGGCCAGTCAGCACTTCGGGGGATTTTTTGGCGGACAAATGACGGCTGCGGGAAAGAGCGCCCCAGCCAAGGTGCTTGTGATTGGGGCCGGTGTGGCCGGATTGTCGGCTCTGGGCGCCGCGCGCGGTCTGGGCGCGACGGTCTATGCCTTTGACGTTCGAGCGAGCGCCAAGGAGCAGGTGGAGAGCCTGGGTGGACGCTTCCTGACGGTGAAGATCGAGGAGAGCGGCGAGACGGCTGGCGGCTATGCCAAGACCATGTCCAAGGAGTTCATCGACGCGGAGATGGCGCTGTTCCGGGAGCACGCACCGAGCACCGATGTGGTCATCACCACCGCGCTGATTCCAGGAAGGGCTGCGCCCAAACTCTGGCTGGCCGACATGGTGGCTGCAATGAAGCCCGGCTCGGTGGTTGTGGACCTGGCCGCTGAGCAAGGTGGCAACTGCGAGGGCACGGTGGCCGGAGAGGTCGTGCAGGTCGATGGCGTGAACATCGTTGGGTACACCGATCTGGTCTCCAGACTGCCGACCATCGCCAGCCGCTTCTTTGCCAGGAACGTTCAGAACCTGATCTCTGAGCTGGGTGGCGCCGAGGGCTGGCACATCGACCATGAAGATGAAGCGGTTCGGGGAGCGCTGGCAGTCGAGGCGGGGGAGCTTCGTTTTCCAGCTCCGAAGATCGAGCCGCCGGCGCCTCCTGTCGTCGCGGCCGAGACCCAGATCGTTGCGCCGGAGCCCAAGGAGGAGAGCGGCTTTGGGCGCCTGTTGGGTACTGTTGCTTTTGTCGGTGTCTTTGGTGCGATCGGCGTGTTTGCCCCCATCGAGTTCGTGCAGCACTTCTCCGTGTTCGTGCTCAGCTGCTTTGTGGGCTGGCAGCTCATCTGGAACGTGAACCACGCTCTGCACACCCCTCTGATGAGCGTGACCAACGCCATCAGCGGCATCATCCTGGTCGGCGGGCTCCTACAAACCGGACGCGGGGAGAGCTTCACCGCACTGCCTGTGGTGCTGGCCGCAGTGGCCATTCTCTTGGCGAGCATCAACGTGGTCGGGGGCTTTCTGGTCACCCATCGAATGCTCGCCATGTTCCGTGGGGGCAGCCGATGACCCTTCCAATGACCGTTCCGGTCCTACCCCCAGGGTCAGAGATTCTCCAGGTCAGCGAGTACTGGCTGCCCGAGTCCCTTTTGCCCGTGGCCTACCTGGTCGCCGGCATTCTCTTCGTGCTCTCCATCGGTGGTCTGAGCTCTCAGAAGTCGGCCTCTCGCGGCAACTTCTTTGGTATGGCCGGCATGGCCTTGGCGGTCGTGGCCACCATGCTCGCGCCGGAGGTGGCCTCCTACGGGGTGATGGCCGGTGCCATTGCCGTGGGCGGCATCATTGGTGCGGCGCTGGCTGCTCGGGTCGGCATGACCTCGATGCCGCAGCTGGTCGCTGCACTGCACAGCTTTGTAGGACTGGCGGCGGTCCTTGTGGGCTTGTCCACGTATCTGGATCCCGGTCACCCCCTGGAAGGCACAGAGGCCATCATTCACGGGGTCGAAATCCTGCTGGACGTGGCCATTGGCGCGGTGACCTTCACAGGCTCCGTGGTTGCTTGGGCCAAGCTGGATGGGCGCCTGTCGGGCAAGCCTCTGCTGCTGCCTGGACGGCATTTTCTGAACCTGATCTTGGTGGCCGCAATCGTTGGGTTGGCCGTGCCTTTCCTGCAGGCCGACTCCGGCGAGGGTGGGGTTTGGTTGCTTGCGATCGCCGGTGTGGCCAGCGTCTTGGGCATCCACCTGGTGGCCAGCATTGGCGGCGCTGACATGCCGGTTGTGGTCAGCCTGTTGAACTCCTACTCGGGGTGGACCGCAGCGGCGGCCGGCTTCATGCTGGGCAACGATCTGCTCATCATCACCGGTGCTCTGGTGGGTAGCTCCGGCGCCATCTTGAGCAGCATCATGTGCAAGGCGATGAACCGCAGCATCTGGAATGTGGTCTTTGGCGGCTTTGGCAGTGACGGCTCAGCGCCTGCAGCCGGCGACCAGCCAGAGGGCGAGTGGACGGAGATCGCTCTCGGCAACCTGATCGACCGCATCTTGGATGCCCGCGAGGTGGTCATTGTGCCCGGCTACGGGATGGCGGTTGGCCAGGCCCAGCGCGCGGTCGACAGCTTCACTCGGGACCTGCAAGACCGCGGCATCACCGTGCGCTTCGCCATCCACCCGGTGGCCGGTCGCTTGCCGGGTCACATGAACGTGCTGCTGGCCGAGGCCGGTGTGTCCTACGACATCGTGCTGGAGATGGACGAGATCAACGGAGACTTGCCCAAGACAGATGTGGTCTTGGTCATCGGCGCCAATGACATTGTCAACCCCAGCGCTCAGACCGACCCGGCCAGCCCCATTGCAGGCATGCCGGTGCTCGAGGTCTGGAAGTCGGAGCTGACAGTCGTCTTTAAACGCGGCCGTGGCGTGGGCTACGCTGGTGTGGTCAACCCCCTGTTCTTCCGAGACAAGACCCGCATGTTCTTTGGGGATGCGCGGGACTCGATGGAGAAGATCAACGCTGAGCTAAAGTCCAGGTCCTAAAGTGTTTATCTTGCTTCTATCCTGCACTGGGGTACCATCGGGTTCACCGATGGATAGCCCTGTAGACAGTTCTGTAGACAGTTCTGTAGACAGTTCTGTAGACACTTCTGTAGACACTGGGATTGCGGGCGCCCACGTGCCCAGCTTCGTGCTGGCCGACGGTTTTTTGCCCATCGGTTTGGGTCGCGGGGTGAGTATTCAGGACGTGGACGGGGACGGGGATCTGGACCTGCTCTCGGCCACCAGTGGTGTGGCTCAGCCGGGGAACAGCAGCCTGCAGTTGCACCTTCAGAACGACGATGGCAGCTACACCTGGGCCACTGAGAGCTGGGGGCTGAGCTATGACTTGGACCTGTGGGGCCTGGTACCGATCGACCCGGACGGGGATGGGGTGAACCAGCTCCTCATGACTGGCGGAGCCTGGAATGGCTCGGCGAGCAATCATCTGCTCACCCTGAGTTCTGGGGGCTCGGTTCTGGAAAGCGGACCGCGGGGGGTTTGCGGGGACGGCGCGACTATGGGGGCCTCGGTCGCGGACTTTGATCGGAACGGCTCTCTGGACCTCGCGATGGCCAATGGCTCGGGACTTGAACTCGGCGGCTGTACCGATGTGCTCTTCAACTCAGGAGACCGGCTGCAGCCCTCGGATCAGGTGGGGTCTGGAGAGACTCAGGGCTTTGGAATGGTCAGTCACGACCTGAGCGGTGACGGCTACCCGGAGATAGTGGTGTTGGGGGGCACCGGGTACACGATCTATGAGAATTTGGGGCAAGAGCCCTGGTTTTCCCTGGATGATCCCGAGCACTTCTTCTTCCAGCGTGTGCGCACCGAGGCTCAGGACGTGGAGTGGACGATGGCCAGCTTGACCACCGTGCTGCTGGACTACGATCAGGACGGGGACCTGGACGTGTACGTGTGCACTTTCGGCGACCCCAAGGACGAGAGCCTGGGGGACTACCAGGTGTTGCTGCGCAACGACGGGGACATGGCCTTTGTGAACGTGGCATCGGAGATTGGCGCGGCGATTGGGGGCGGCTGTATGGGGGTTGGCACCGGGGACATCGACCTGAACGGCTATCCGGACCTCTACCTGGGAACCGGAGGGCCGGAGTCCTACATGGCGTCGGAGAACCTGCTGCTACTCAACACGGGGGGGCGGTTCCAGGACGTAGCGAAGGAGGCGGGCGTGACCTGGGAAGGGCGCACCCACGGCATCGAGTTCGCCGACATGAACCAAGACGGGCACATGGATTTGGTCACCAACAGCGGCGGTGCCGTGCCTGGGCAAGAAGAAGGGCTGCGGGTGGCCCTGAATCAAGGCGGTCCTTACGCGGGTGTGCCGGTGGTCTTGGAGGGCCCTCCTGGCAATCCAGACGGGGTTGGCACACGCATCGAAGCACGGACCGACCAGGGCAGCTTCTACTCCTTTCGCATCCGAGGCCAAGGTTTTGCCTCCTCAAACATGGGCCCCACCTGGGTGGGGGTGGCCGACGCCCAAGAGGTCACGGTGATCGCCCGGTTTCCTGATGGGAGTACGGTGGAGAGCGCGCCGATGTCTCCGCCTTTTGATGCCTTGACCCTGCGCTGGAAGGAGTGATGCTGCGCCGACGAAACCTGCATGGAGCGGCCTGGCTGGACCTAGACCCGGAGTTCTTGGATGGCGATACTGCAAAGCGCCTCCAGCAGGAACTGACCGAGCAGATCCCTTGGGAGCAAAAACCCATCCGGGTCTTCGGGCGAGAGGTGATGCAGCCGCGTCTGGTGAGCTGGGCCGGCGATGTGCCCTACCGCTACTCGGGGCAGACCCTTCCGATTCGTGAGCTCCCCCCCGTTCTGGCCAAGCTCAACGACAAGATGCGGGCGCTGACCGGCGTGCCCTTCAACCATGTGCTGCTCAACCGCTATCGGGACGGTAAGGATTACATGTCCTCGCACGCGGACAATGAGCCAGAGCTTGGCTACTGCCCCGTCATCGCAGCCCTGTCACTGGGTGCTCAGCGGGGCTTTAGGCTCACCCCCCGATTCACTGGAGACAAGAGGCTACAACGGGATCTGCGCGTGAACGTTCCTCTCAGCGACGGCTCCCTGATGGTGATGGGCGGGCGTATGCAGCACACCTGGCGACACGAGGTGCCAAAGGCGCTTAAAGTGAAGGGAGAACGTATTAATTTGACCTTCCGATGGGTCAAAGGCCCGCCGGGTTGGCGAGAGCCCAAGCTGTACCGGAGGGTCTGATGATTTGGTGGCTGTTGGCGTGTACGCCGGATCCTGAGCCTGAACCGGAAGGGGTGACCTGGAGCGAAGACGTCCAGCCCCTTGTGGCTGCGCAGTGCGGTCGCTGTCACAAGCAGGGCGGGCTCAGCACGATCCCTCTCGACACCTATGCCCAGGCCAGCCCCATCGCAGGGGTCATCGCCGAGTCGGTGGCGCAGCGCCGTATGCCGCCCTTTCTGGCCGACAACTCCGGCACCTGTCAGACCTACCAGCACGCCCTTTGGCTCAGCGATGAGGAGCAGCAGCTCTTCGCGGACTGGGTAGCGGATGGGGTGCTGGAGGGGCCGGAGAAGGAGCCCACGCCCGTGGTGATTTCGGAGGGTCTGGAGGATCCCTCTGCGGTGCTGTCCTCGGCCGCGCCCTACACCCCGGACCACAGCAACGGCGATGACTGGCGTTGTTTCGTTGTCGAGGCCAACACGAGCGACCAGACCCAATATCTGCAGGCCTACGAGGTGATCCCCGAGCGGCCCGAGCGGGTGCACCACGTCACGCTCTTCAAGCCCTTTGACGCCCAGGCAGCCGAGCAGGCCCGCAGCAAGGACTCTGGCAGCGGCTACACCTGCTTTGGGGACGCCGGAGTTCCGGCTGCGCTGATGGGCGCTTGGTCACCTGGACGGCGCAGCTATCGCTACCCAGAAGGGACAGGAGTTCCTGTTCAAGCAGGGCTTCCACTGATCATGCAGGTGCATTACGTGCCGGACTCTGCCACGGGCCAGGGCAGCACCACCGCGATCGCTGTGAAGATGGCCGAACAAGTGGACCGCGAGCTCTACCCCTTGTGGCTGCTCAACGACGACTTCCGCTTGGAGGGGGAGCAGGCCGAGGAGCTGGACAGTCATTCCGGCAGCATCCGGGAGGCTCTGGATGAGTTTGGGCTCTCCAGCATCCAGGGGGATCTGGAGATCCTGGGCACGGCTGGTCACATGCACCTGCTGGGTAGCGCCATCCATGCGGAGATCGCGCACAAGGATGGCAAAAAAAGCTGCCTGCTGGACATCCCGCGCTGGGACTACGACTGGCATGACATCTTCCTGCTGGAGGAACCCATGAAAGCCCACAGCGATGACCGCATTGATCTGGACTGCGCCTGGGACACCACTGGGGCCTCGGGGCCCATCTTCTGGGGTGATGCGGTGGACGAAGAGATGTGCGTCCTGCTCGTCTTCGCCTCGCCTGCGTGACTCTCTTTCTTCTGCTGGCCTGTGCCAAAGGGACCGTGATCACGGCACCCACCTGGAGCGGGGAGATCCAACCCCTGATGGCCCAACACTGCATGGGGTGTCATCAGGAGGGGGGACTGAGCTTTGCCCTGACGGACTACGAACAGGCGGTGGGGTGGGGCCGGCGATATTGGACGCAGTGCAAAGTGGACGCATGCCGCCTTTTTTGGCAGAGCCGGAGAGCTGTCGGCCTCTCAAGGACTCTCGGCGTTTGAATTCCGCTCAGGTTGAACGGTTGGAGGCCTGGATGGCGGCGGATTTTCCCTACGGATTGGAGCGGGATCCCGCGCTGGTTCCCCAGGCGGAGACCCTGTCCCAGGCCACTGAGATTCTGCACACGCCCGCCTTCTCGCCGGATGTCTCAGCGGGCGATGAGTGGCGCTGCTTTGTGCTGGAGGGAGACCCTGAGCTCCGCTTCCTTCAGGCCTACAGCGTCACACCCCAGAACCGCCAGGTGGTGCACCATGTCAGCCTGTTCTCCCCGGTGGACAAGGAGAGCGCGGATGGCGCCAGGGAGCTGGACCGGGGCCAGGGCTATACCTGCTTTGGGGATACGTTGGTGCCGTCGCTCCTGGTAGCCATTTGGTCGCCGGGCCAGGAGTTGTACCGGTACCCGGAAGGGACGGGTGTCCGCTTGGAGCCGGACCTGCCG
>JBLHMA010000136.1:0-12420 GCA_047621545.1 Cognaticolwellia sp.
GTATCAGACCTCCGATGCCCCACTTCTAGGCAAACCCTCTACATTGATTGGCGGCTTCCGGGACAACACTTGGACCTTGGACGTTCAGGTGGACGCCGTACAGCACATCGGCTGCGCCCTGATGGGTGCTGAGCAGCTGCTCCTGGACCGGGAATTGCCCGGTGCCATGCCCTGAAAGCGTCAGGGTGCATGACTGAGCCTACGGTCGGTGTGGGACATTTTTACCGCACTCAACTTGTCCCACACGGGGCGTACAGATCCCGACCTATGGCCCTGATGTACTGCGGCTGGTCGACGAAATGGGGATCATCGGCGAGTTCTTAGTTGGCACGCCCCTTGCTTAGTCGTAGAGTAACGCCCCAGGAGTTCCCTATGACCCGTGCAACCTCCGTCATCGCATTGCTCGCGCTCGTCGCTTGCAACACGAACAATACCGACCCACTCAACGCGGATGACCCCATCGGCCGAATCACTGGCCAGGTCAAGAGCGTAGACGGCGCTGCCCTGCCCGGCGTAGAGGTCGAAGTTGCCGGCATCGTCGCCCTCACCGACGACAACGGCTTCTACGTTCTGGATGGCGTGACCCCAGGCGAAGAGCTGGTCGTATCTTTCGAAGAGGACGGCTTCGCCCGCGGCTACAAGAAGGCCCGCCTGCACAGCTGGGAGACGGTCGGCGTCGACGCTGTCCTGACAGAGATCGACGGCTTCGCAGTCTTTCCTGCCCTGGACGGTGCAGACATTGAGATCGGCAAGGTCATGGTGTCATTCGACGCTGGAACCATTGTTGATGAGTTCGGCGCGGCCTACACCGGCGATGTCCGTGTTGAGGTGACCTACTTAGATCCCTCCAGCGCCGAGGACATGAAGTACGCCCCTGGTGACCTGACCGCCCTGGCCTACAACCGCAGCAACCCTGGCGCCAAGGCCGTGACCGAGCCCGCACAGCTCGTTTCCTACGGCATGGCCGACATCACCTTGACCGACGGCGAGGGTGGCGACCTGAACTTGGCCGAGGGCTCCACGGCCGCCGTGGACTTCGAAGTTCAAAACAACGACCTGGGCGGCAATCCCATGCCGGACACCTACGCGATGGATGCTGGCGACGTACAGCAGACCTGGTCTTTCGACACCTCCAGGGGTGTCTGGGTGGAAGAGGGTCAGGGTTCGGTCTACAACGAGGTCGAAGACATCACTGAGGAGCGCCCCGTCTACGAAGAGGTGGACCTCATCGACGAGGACACTGAGTCAGAGACCTACGGCGAGGTGATTGGCACCGAGACCATCGAGGTTGGCACCGAGACCGTGGTCGTCGGCCAGCGCGAGACCGGAAACCTCCGCTTCTCCTTCGAAGCGAGCCACTTCTCCTGGTGGAACTGCGACCAAGGCTTCGTGCCTTCTTGCGTGACCGGGCAGGTCACCGACATCCTCGGCTTTCCAGTGCGCTCCGCACTGGTCGAGGTAAGCGGCGCGCAGTCCAGTTCCTCCGTCTACACAGACGAGGATGGCTACTACGTTGCCTCCGCAATGGTGGGTGACACCGTCACCGTGACCGGAACCACAGTAGTCGGCGGCACCAACTGGGTCGGTCAGCAGCCCAGCGTCTTCCTGAACGGCTACGGAAGCTCCTCTTCCGATTGCCAGCCCATTGACGTAGACATCGAAGTCTGCCGCGAGTCGGGAATCGTGATGGCTGACAACCTCTCTGTTCAAGCCGCCACCCTGGAAGGCGTCGAGGCTGACCAACTGCGCGCCTGGTTCTGGGAGCCAACCGGTGAGCCTTCGAACTGTCAGGACCCCTGGGAGGAACTGGCCGAGGACACCTGCTACGCGGGTACTCCAGATACCTACGGTGACCGCTTCTCCAACAACTTGGTCGTGGGTATCCACAACCAGTCCGTCGGCACCAAGACTGTCGGTGACTACTTGGAGATGCGCACCTCCCGCGATGTGTACCGCATCGACCAGAGCGATATCGAGACCGGTACCGGTGGCACCGTCCCCGGCTACGTCTTCGAGACCGTCACTGTCACCGAGGGGTCGATGGACCTGACCGAGAACAGCATCGAGTTGCGTGCTGGCGATGTCATCAGGGCCCAGGCCCCAGGCAGTGTCAACGACTACTTCGGTCCAATCGTGAACGAAGAGTGGATGACTGTGCCAGCGCAGGTCGAGATCACCAACGTCACCGGCACCTTGGGTACCGTCAACCGCACCGGCGGCTTGGACCTGCGCTTCGAGGGTAAGAACAACCCCGACAGCGTGGTCGTCTTGGTCACCCAAGCTGGTGATGAGAACGGTCTGCTGTGCAAGTTCGCCGACGACGGTACCGTGAACCTGAGCGGCTCCGACCTGGGTGCACTGCAGCCCGGTTGGACCAGCGTGAGCGTCTACCGCCCCGAGTTCAAGTGGACCGAAGGCCCCGATGGCATGCCCATCCGCTTGCAGTCCATGTCTGGCGCGATCCTCGAAGCTGACCTGCAGTAGGTCCGTCTCGGCGAAAGCTCAAGGGTCGGCCTTCGGGTCGGCCCTTGCTGCTCTGGGGTCAGACGTTGCTGCCAGGCAAGCCATTCCGTTTGGGACATCCCGTTTGGGACATCCCGTTTGGAACAGCTCAGTTGAGCCCGGACCAGTCCCCATGATCCAGCCAGCTCCGCAGGATGACCACAGCCGCAGCTTGGTCGATCACCTCTTTCCGTCGCTTGCGGGACAGGTCGTGCTCCAGCAGCACGCGCTCCGCCTCCACCGAAGAGTAGCGCTCGTCGATGTAGATGGGGGTCAGCGAGAGCAGCTCACCCAGCGCATCCCCAACCTGACGCGCCAGCCGCGCTGAGCGCGTCTCGCTGCCGTCCAGCTCAAGGGGAAGCCCTACAACCAAGTGCTCCGCCCTCTCCTCCGCCGCGATTCTCGCCAACAGCGCGCAGTCCTTCTGAACACCGCGACGGGACACAGTCGTGACTGCGTTCGCAGTGATTCCGAGAGCGTCGGAGACCGCAACGCCGATGGTCTTTGTGCCCACATCTAGGGCAAGGGCGCGACCGCGAAGTGGCATTGCAGAGATTCCTTTGTTACTGTACGCCCGTTCAGTCAGCTGAGTGGCTCCACCACACCTAACTACCTGGAGGGTGCATGACTCGAAAGCACGCCGTCCTGTTGTCCCAAGGCGACGAGGTCATCACTGGCCAGACCCTGGACAGCAATGCTGCTTGGCTCGCCGAGCAGCTCACGACACTAGGCTTTGATGTGGTGCTACAGCTCACCGTTGGTGACCGAGTCGCCGACATCGTCTGGGCCCTTGAGTTGGGCTGCGGGCAGGGCGACGTGCTGATCTGTACCGGTGGCTTGGGACCCACCCAGGACGACCTGACAGTTGAGGTTGTTGCACAAGTCACCAAGGATCAACTGGCACTAGACCAGGGCAGCCTGGCCCACATCCAGGCCCTCTACGAAAGCATCGGTCGGGTCATGCCTCCAGCAAATATCAAACAGGCAATGCTGCCGTCACGGGCCACCATCCTCCAGAACGATTGGGGCACAGCCCCCGGGGTTCAGATCGAGCACGGCGAATGCCAAGCTTACTTCGTTCCTGGCGTCCCCCGAGAGATGAAAGCGTTGTGGCAGCACCGAATTCTCCCCGACCTGCAAGCCCGCTTTGCGCTTACCCCAGAGCGCCTGCTGATCTTCCGCTGCATGGGCGTTCACGAGTCTAAGCTGGCCGATCTGATGGCCCCCTTCCAGGACCGAGACGGCATGGTCCTGGGCTTCCGTACAATGCTGCCCGAGAACCAGGTCAAGTTGCGCCTCAGCGCTGACCTCTCATTCGCGGCGGAGCAGTCGCTGCGGGAAGAAGCGCTCCAAATCCTCGGCAAGCACTGCTACGGAGTCAACAGCGGCAACCTGGTCCAAGTCATCGGGGACTTACTGCACGCCCGCGAGGAGACCGTGGCCACGGCGGAGTCCTGTACCGGTGGGAGCATCTCGTCACAGCTCACCTCGGTGTCAGGCGCCTCCAGCTATTTTGTGCAAGGGGTCTGCGCTTACGCCAACGCCGCCAAAACCCAGCAAGCAGGTGTACCTGCAGTGCTGATCCAGGCCAACGGAGCCGTGAGCGAAGCTGTTGCCATCGCCATGGCCCAAGGCATCCGCGAGCGTGCAGGCACCACCTACGGGCTCGCCACCACAGGGATCGCTGGACCAAGCGGCGGCACCCCTGAGAAGCCGGTTGGGACCATACACATTGCATGTGCCACCCCTACGGGCACCCACCACGTCAAACTCGCTCTACGGGGCTCGAGAGACAGAATCGTAGCCCTCGCGGCCGGCGCAACTCTGGATATGCTTCGGCGTCACCTCCAGGGTCTTCTTTAGGGGCGGACATTTTTTGGTCCCCCCCCAAACTACATTCAGTACATCAGGCTCCTGAGAGCCTCCCCTTCCCTCCTCTTCTTCCTCTCCGGAGTTTCAGATGCCCCTCGACAAAGACCGTGCAAAGGCCGTTGACAGCGCCATTTCTTCCATCGAACGCCAGTTTGGAAAAGGTTCCATCATGCGTCTGGGAGAAGCGGAAGCTCCAAAGATCAAGACCATCTCCACTGGCTCCATCGGCCTGGATGTTGCGTTAGGTGTCGGCGGAGTACCACGGGGTCGCGTGATCGAGGTCTACGGGCCGGAGTCTTCCGGTAAGACCACTTTGGCCCTGCACCTCATCGCTGAAGCGCAGCGCGCTGGCGGTGTAGCCGCCTTCATCGATGCTGAGCATGCCTTGGACATCAACTACGCTGCGGCCTTGGGGGTGAAAGTGGATGAACTGCTCGTCTCCCAGCCCGACTTTGGTGAACAAGCTCTTGAAATCGCAGAGACCTTGGTGCGCTCGGGTGCTTTGGCCATCGTGGTGATCGACTCCGTTGCAGCCCTGGTCCCCAAGGCCGAGCTGGAAGGCGACATGGGCGACTCTCTGCCCGGTTTGCAGGCTCGGCTCATGTCCCAGGCGCTGCGCAAGCTCACAGGCTGCATTCACAAGTCTGAGACCGTGATGCTCTTCATCAACCAGGTCCGTATGAAGATCGGCGTGATGTTCGGCAACCCAGAGGTGACCTCGGGCGGAAACGCGCTGAAATTCTACTCCTCTGTTCGCTTGGACATTCGTCGAATTGGCAGCATCAAGAAGGGCGACGAAGTCTTGGGCAACCGCACCCGTGTCAAGGTCGTTAAGAACAAGGTCGCGCCTCCCTTCCGTATGGTGGAGTTCGACATCCTCTACGGTCAGGGCATCTCCTTGGCCGGCGAGCTCTTGGACATGGGCCTGGAAATTGGCTTGGTTCGCAAGGCTGGCTCCTGGTACTCCCTGGGAGACGAGCGTATCGGCCAGGGCCGTGAGAACGCCCGTATCTACCTCTTGGAGCACCCTGATGCGATGGAGATGATTCGCAAGAAGGTTCTGGAAGCCAATGGCTTGGGCGACGAGCCCGCCCCTACCCCCGAGCCCAAGACCAAGGGCAAGGCCAAGGCCAAGGGCGACGCCTAAGAGTTCAGATGCCAGGAGGGAACCTTGGCTCAGGTAGAATCCTGAGCCAAGGAGTCTGAGCACTATGGACCTGTCTACGATCTGCCGCGCTGCCCTAAGCGCGGGTGCTTCGGACATACACATCAAGGCCAGGCAACCGCCTTTGTTCCGCGTGGACGGTGAGCTTCGCAAGGCCCAGCGCGTCCCTGCCCTTTCAAAGGAGCAGGTGGCCAAAATGGCATGGGAGATCATGCGTCCAGGTCAACGGGAGCGCTTCAAGAGCAGCCCGGATCTGGACACCTCTTTCCAGACTCCAGAGGCTCGCTTCCGGGTCAACATCTACCGCAGCCGTGGCAACATCGGCATGGTTCTGCGCGCTATCCCAAGCACCGTCCTCGGCGTAGACCACTTAGGACTTCCCCCAGTCCTAAAGCACCTAGTAGCCAAGCAGAACGGCCTGATTCTGCTCACCGGTGCCACAGGCTCAGGTAAGAGCACAACTCTAGCCGCACTGGTCGAGGAGGTCAATCGGACTAGGCACTGCCACATACTCACCATCGAAGACCCCATTGAGTTCACCTTCAAGTCCAAACGGGCAACCATCACCCAACGAGAGGTTGGCCAGGACAGCGTGAGCTTTGCCTCCGCCCTGCGGGCCGCGTTGAGACAGGACCCCGACGTGATTCTCCTGGGAGAGCTCAGAGACCAAGAGACCATGGAGATCGCGCTGTCTGCAGCGGAAACCGGACACCTGGTCATGGGCACCCTGCACACCATCAACGCGACGGAGGCTATCGAGCGGGTGGTGGGCTTCTTCGAACCCCACCACCAACTCCAGATCAGGCGGGTACTCTCTGGCGTATTGGTCGGTGTGGTCAGCCAGCGCTTGATACCGAAGGTGGGGGGCGGCCGTGTTGCAGCGGTCGAGATCATGCGCAATGTAGGCGCTGCCGCCGAATGTATTGGCGATCCAGAACGTCTCAAGGAACTCGGCGATCTAATCGTAAAAGGCACAGGCCAGTACGGCAGTCAGAGCTTTGACCAAGCCATCTACTGGGCCCACAAAAGTGGACAGGTCAATTTGGAGAACGCTCTCCGATACGCACACAACCCAGACGACCTCCAACTCCGCCTCTCCGGCATCGCATCCGAAGACTGGGTGCAGCCAGACCTTGCCTCCATCGAGACTGGGGGCTAGGTCCAAGCCGCGCAATCGGCCGCCGTCTGCAGACCGCTTGCCCTGCGCCAGGAGACGCCGTGAAAGCCCCAGAAATCCGCCGCCGATTCCTCCAGTTTTTTCAGGACCGCGGCCACACCGCCATGCCCAGCTTCGCGCTGGTCCCTGAGCGGGATCCCACCTTGTTCTTCGTGAACGCAGGAATGGTTCCCTTCAAGAACGTCTTCACTGGCGTAGAGCCTCCCAAGACCCCAAGGGCCACTACCTCCCAGAAGTGCCTGCGCGTCTCGGGGAAGCACAACGATCTGGAGATCGTCGGGCAGACCCCAAGGCACCACACCTTCTTCGAGATGTTAGGAAACTTCTCCTTTGGGGACTACTTCAAAGAGCAGGCCATCCAGCAAGCTTGGGCCCTGTTGACCAGCCCCGAGTCTGAAGGGGGCTTTGAGCTCGATCCTACCCGGCTCTGGGTCACCGTCTACGAAGACGACGAAGACGCCTATGAGATCTGGACTAAAAAAATGGGTGTGCCTGCAGCACGGGTACAGCGCCTGGGGGCCAAGGACAACTTCTGGTCAATGGGCGACACAGGCCCATGCGGACCATGCAGCGAGATCCACTGGGACCACGGCGCTGCACACGGTGACGACGAGAACGGCCCTGCCGGCGAGACCGACCGCTACGTGGAGATCTGGAACCTGGTCTTCATGCAGTACGAGCAGCACGAGGACGGGACCCGCAGCGACCTTCCGTCCCCCAGCATTGACACCGGTATGGGCCTGGAGCGCTTGGCCGCCATCAAGCAGGGCGTGTACTGGAACTACGACACCGATCTCTTCCAGGGCGTAATCGCCAAGGCCGCCGAACTCGCCGGTGTCACCTACTCCGGCACCACCGGAGCCAACGACATGGCCCTGCGGGTAATCGCAGACCACTCGCGCTCCGCCGCATTCCTGATCGCCGACGGCGTGATGCCCAGCAACGAGGGACGCGGCTACGTCCTGCGCCGCATCATGCGCCGTGCCATTCGATATGGCGTGAAGATCGGGTTGAACGAGGCTTTCATGTACCAGACCGCCGAGAGCGTGATCACGGACATGGCCACGGCCTACCCCAACTTGCAAGAGCGCAAGAGCTTCATCCTCGAGGTCATTCGTGCCGAAGAGGACCGCTTTGCTCAGACCCTTAGCCGCGGCCTTGAGCTTCTGGAGCAGGCCATCGCCAACAGCGACGGCGCATTGGACGGCCAAGTCATCTTCACCCTCTTTGACACCTTCGGCTTTCCAGTCGACCTAACCAAGCTCATCGCAAGCGAGCGGAGCGTAGACATCGACGAGGATGGCTACAAGGTGCACATGGAGGCCCAGAAGGCTCGGAGCCGCGCAGGCGCCAAAGGCTCTGGCGACACCGCCATGACCTCGCTGGAAGGAGAGCTGGCCAACACACTCTCAGCGACCGAGTTCCTCGGCTACACCGCTGATGATGGAAGCAGTAAGGTCCTGGCCCTCCTCCAAGACGGCGCACAGGTCACCGAGCTCAGCGGCAAGGGCACAGTAATCACAGCTGCAACCCCCTTTTACGCGGAGTCTGGTGGACAGGCCGGGGACAGCGGCCGCATCCAGTGGCCAGGGGGCTCCTTTCGTGTCACCGACACCCGAAAGGGTCCTGGAGGCTTGCACCTTCACGTTGGCGTGACCGAATCGGGAGCAGCCAAGCAAGGCCAGGACGTCGAGCTCTTTGTCGACGGTGGACTGCGCGATCGCACCCGCTTGAACCACAGCGCAACCCACCTGTTGCATGCGGCCCTGCGGGAGATTCTGGGGGACCATGTTCAGCAGAAGGGGTCCTCCGTGGGACCGGACCGCCTGCGCTTTGACTTCTCCCATCACAAGCCCGTCAGCGCAGAAGAGCTGCTCCAGGTCGAGGACCGGGTGTACGCCCAAGTCTTGGCAAACGCGTCCGTCAACACGGAACTCAAAGACCTGGAACAGGCTCGGGCCGACGGCGCAATGGCGCTGTTCGGCGAGAAATACGACGAGAAGGTTCGCGTGGTCAGCATGGGCACCGCGGGCTTCTCGACGGAGCTCTGCGGAGGCAACCACGCCACCCGCACGGGCGACATCGGGTTGTTCCGCATCACCAACGAGTCCGGTGTGGCCGCCGGGGTGCGCCGCATCGAGGCTGTGACCGGTCCAGGCGCCATGGCCTACGCACGGAGCCGTGACAATGCCGGCTTGGCTGCAGCATCCAGCCTGCGCACCAGCCTTGAACAGCTGCCAGAGGCACTTGAGCGTCTACAAGCCGACCGGAAGCGCCTGGAGCGTGAGCTGGAGCAGCTCCGGTCTGAGATCGCCCGCGAGGCTGCTGGAGACTTGGCATCTCAAGCCCGCATGATCAACGGCGTAGCCGTGTTGGCCGCCGAGCTCCCTGCAGACGTGGCCACTCTGCGCAAGGAAGCGGACCGCTTGAGGGACACACTGGGTACAGCCTTGGTGGTCTTGGCCACGCGCCAGGGCGGCGTGAAGATCATCGCTGCAGCCACCAAGGACGTCGCGGGCACCAAGGTTCATGCGGGCAACATTGTCCGTGAAGTAGCCAAGGTCTGTGGCGGCAGCGGTGGCGGTCGCCCAGACATGGCCCAAGCGGGCGGAAAGAACGCGGACAAGCTCAAAGAAGCTCTTGAGCTCGTCTACACAATGGTTCAGGGCGACTGAGCCAAGCAGGCAACTTTAGGGCCCTTCCGGGTTAGGGAGGGGCACAATCTCGCGGCAGCAGCCGACAAGTTCTGGAGAACACATGCAGATTCAAGGTAGCAAGGTCCTGGTCACCGGTGGCGCATCCGGCATGGGCCGGCACTTCGTGCTCGAGCTGGCCCGCGCCGGCGCAGACGTGGCTTTCTGTGATCTGAACGCAGACGGCATCAAGGCAGTAGAGGCCGAAGGGGCCAATCTGCCCGGCAAGGTCGTCGGCTTCGAGGCCAACGTTGCCGACGAGGACAGCGTCATTGCTTTGATGAACAACGTCCACGAAGCCATGGGCGGCTTGGACGTGCTCGTGAACAACGCCGGTATCTTCCGCGACGGACTGCTGGTCAAAAAAGACCGCGAGACTGGCGAAATCAAGAAGATGTCCCTGCGAAAGTGGCAGTCGGTCATCGACGTAGACCTGACCGGTCCTTTTCTGACCACCCGCGAATTTGCCGCCAAGGCCATTGAGACCGATAGCAAGGCCTCGGTTGTGGTGAATATCAGCTCCATTGCACGCCACGGAAACCGTGGCCAGAGCAACTACTCCGCTGCCAAAGCTGGGTTGATCGCGGACACCCGCGTCTGGGCTGTTGAGCTCGCTCGCTACGGCATCCGGACCGGCGCGGTCGCTCCAGGCTTTGTGGACACCCCCATCCTGGAAGGCATGCCCCCAGAGGTGCTCACCCAGATGCTCAAGCCCGTGCCTCTGCGACGCGTGGCCCAGCCTCAAGAGATCTACTTGGCAGTCAAGTTCATCATCGAGTGCGACTACTTCACGGGTCGATGCATCGATGTGGACGGTGGCCTGACCCTCTGAGGGTTCGTCCCAGACACACAGAAGGGGGTCCCACGGGGCCCCCTTTTTTGATCCACAACTCCGCCAATCGCGTCAGAGTTCGGGAACGACGCTCTGCTCGGCCATGCCGCCTTCGGCAAGCATCGGGTGAGAGCGTTCCAAGCGGCGCACGGCCCGGCTCTCAGGATGGTCTTCGCGCAGCTTCCGAGCCACATCCTGTGCCAAAGCCAACTCTTCCTGCTCAAAGCGCGCAATGGCCAGCATACGAAGTGCCTCGGGGGCATCGGTGCACTCTGGATAGAGACTCAGCAGGCCCTCCATCCGACCAATTACCGCATTCCAGGCACCGCGCTTGAAGTAGAAGCTCCCCACCTGGAACTCTTTGTGAGCCAGGCGGTTCTCGGCCTCAGCCAAGTACTCCCGAACCTCCTCGACGTACTCGGAGTCTGAGAAACGGGAGTCAAAGCCGGTCCAGGTGTTCACTGCACTTCGGGTCCAAGCCTGGTCCCTCGCAGCGATCTTGGGGGCCTTCTTCCAGGAGGTGAGTCCAAGACGAAACACGACGTAGTCCACATCCTCATGCCGCGGGTGCAGCCTGAGAAAGTCCTCGTAGGCCAGCCGAGCCTGATCCCACTCCGACTTGGAGAAGTAGAGGTCGGCGATCGCGAGCTCCGCCTTCACCGCGTAGGGGTCGTCTCGGTGGTAATTCCGGATTTGATTGAACTCTTCAAGCGCCTTTACGTAGTAGCCGCGCTTCAGGTACTTCAAGCCCAGCTCGTATTGCTCCTCGACGCTCAATTCTTCGCTCTTTCGATCGCCGAAATTGGGGCCTTGAATCTCCACTTGGGCTTGAGCCTTGGAGGAGATAGCACCCGAGAGCGCCGCGAGTAGAGAAATGGACATCCACATGCCGACATCCTTAGCGCAAGACCTCCAGGACAACCACCCGTTGACGCTGGTGCAGACCGTCCCTATCGATGGTGAACAGACCGCAGGCACAACGGCCTCGGGTTAAATTCAGGAGTCATCATGTCCGAGACCGCCCCTCCCGCTAGTACTCAAGCGCCGCCCGTCACCTTCTACACCTTCGTGGTGTCCTTAGGGCAAGCCGCCATGCAGCACCTCAGCACAGAGGAGCCAAGCGAGGACGACCTGCTCATCGGCGCAAACACGATCCAGACCTTGGCGTTGCTCCAGGACAAGACCAAGGGAAACCTGGACGAGGAAGAGGCCAAGCTTCTGGAGGCCATCCTCGCTGAGCTGCAAGGCAAGCTCCCAGCTCAACCATAGTCCCTGCCAGGGCCTATCCCCGCACGGGGCGCGAATTGCACCCCATCGCGCGATTCGGCGCACGAAGCTTTACGTTCAGCAAAAGATCCAGTACTCTTCCGCGTCGACAGACTCGAATCGGAGGAGATTCCCCATGTTGAACAGAATCATGCTTGTGGGCCTGGCCGCTCTATCGCTGACCGCTTGCGCCAAGGACGCGGTCGAAGAGACCGCAGCACCTTGTGGCGTGGAAATCAGCAGCACCGCCCCCGGAGCTGACAGCACCAACTTCTACTACCGCGGTGACATCCGGGTCACCCTGACCGACGCGGACACGACCGCAGCGATCAGCATTGATGGCGTCACAGGCACCTCGACCCTGGCCGACGACAGCAAGTCCCTGAGCTTCAGCCCTGACGCTCCCTTGGCCCCCTCCACCGCGTACACGTTCACCGTGGACTACTGCGGCGGCAGCGCTCCGGTGGCATTCACCACAAGCAGCTTGGGCACCCCGATTGACGACCCCAGTAGCCTGACCGGCTCCGTCTTCGCTCTGGACCTCCAGGCCGACGACGTTGAAATCGTCATTCCCGCTGGCGTGGGCTCCGTCCTGGAGTCCTACTTGGAGATCGCCCTCCTCCTCGAGGTCGAGAGCGCTGACGCGTCCACCTTGCAGATGTTCGGCGCATTGGGCCAGGACGCTGACGGTGAGAAGCAGGAGTTCTGCGACCCAACCCTGCCCTTCCCTGACGCTGATTTCACCGGCGCCCCCTACTTCCAGCTGGGCCCCCAGACCACGACCATCTCTGCCGCCGGCTACGACGTCGAGATTCGTGACCTGTTCATCTCCGGTACCTTTGCCTCTGACGGCAGCTACTGGGGCGGCGGCGTCCTGCAGGGCAGCGTGGACACCCGTCCACTCGTTCCACTG
>JBLHMA010000137.1:0-12407 GCA_047621545.1 Cognaticolwellia sp.
ATCAATCCGGAGCGAGCGACCGCGGTCTTTGATGATTCTGGCTGGTTCAAGCAGGCCGGGATCCTGGGTCTCTATGCCTTGATTCCGGTGGTTGGGCCCATCGTGATCATGGGGTGGGGGCTGGAGCGCTACATCCAGAGCCGCACAGAACCCAGCAGCCTGGGGCCGGTGTCCTTTGACCGAGACCTGGCCGCTGGCCAGACCACTGCACCGGGAATTCTTGGCTTGCCGGCGGCTCTGATGGCGCTCAATGGGCTGCGCAGGATGGCCGTGACCTTCGCGTTTTTTGCCATGCGCATCCTGGAGGGGGACCTGGCGCCTGAGACTGCCGCCGTGCTCTACGAGTTCATCTTCGGTGCCAGTGAGTTGACCTCGAGTCTGGTGACGCTGCTCTGGCTGCCCTGGGTGCTTCTGCTGCCCGAGCTGATGCGGCGGGTGTACCAGGGGGAGCTCTTCCCTTGGAAGAACCCAGGCCCTTCTCTGGTGGCCATCACAACGAACCAGCAGGCCTACCTAAAGGTTGTGGTGGCTACGACGCTGACGCTTGGCGCGCTCTGGATGGTGTCTGGGGTCTTTGGTTGGCTCTGGCTCATTCTGGCCCCCTTGGCTTGGGCAGTGGTGGCAAACTTCGCCGCTCAATGGCAGGGCATGGTGGAAGACCTCGGCGCGGAAGGCACAGTCTGACTTGGTTCTTGCTAGTAGAGTGGCCGCACCGAATGTTCCCTAAACCGCTACCGTCTCTGTCGTAGAACCGAACCTGGAGTCCCTGTGCTGTCACTACTCGCCTTGTTGGCCACCCCACTGATGCCGTCTACTTGGACGGCCACCGAGACGGCCACCGTGGCGGCCAACATCTACACAGGGACCTATGTGGTCGCCCAGAGTCCTGCGGCCATCCGGAGCTCCCTGGACAAGAAGGCTGCCGAGGCTGCAGAGAGCTTCCCCTTCTACGCGAAGAGCATCGCCGAGGGTCGTCTGATAGAGGCTATGACCTTTTGCGAGACCTACCAGATCGACCTGCAGGCCGACTCTTGGTCGAACAAGTGCGACTCGTTGCCTGTGCTCAACCGGCCCATCGACAGCTCGGTGACCAGCTGGCAGGGTGCAGGCGGCCCGGTCAAGACCCGCATCTCTCGCAAGGGCGACAAGGTGACGTTGGTCTTGGCGACCGAGAGCGGCAAGCGGGTGAACACCTTTGTGTTTAAGCCCGACGGCACCATGAATCTGACGGTATCCCTGGCCAGCGACAGCCTGGAGGAGCCGGTGGTCTGGACCGTGGCCTACAAGCTGCAGTAGGGCCTATTCGGTCAGCTCCAGCTGGAGCACCCGCATAAAGTCCTGGGCGTTGGTGACCACGCCAAAGGCTTGGTGGGTGCCGCGGTCCTTGAGCTTGGAGACCAAGAATTCGGTCTGGTCGACCACGATGGTGGCCAGCTCGTCCAGGCTGCCGTCCGGGCGGGTGCAGAAGGTGGCCAGCATGTTGCCCACAGCGATGGCATGCAGTGCGGTGGCGACCATCACGACCATGGTGGCTTGGACCGTCTGTACGCGCATGGCGTCCTGTGATTCTCCAGCATCGGTGATGGTTTCCGGCAAGGGACCATCGTCTCGAATACTGCCGCAGATGACGTAAGGCACGCCCATGTCCACGCAGGCCTTCATGATCCCGCTCTCGACCTGGCCATCCTTGCAGATCGCCTCGATGCTGCCGGCATGCTTGACCGCGTTGATGGCTTTCATGTGCAAGTTGTGGCCCCCCGCAGCAGGGCTGCCGTCGCTGTACATGCCCAGAGTGCTGCCGAAGAGCGCCATCTCGATATCGTGGACGGGTACGGCGTTGCCTGTGAGCAAGGCATGGCAGTAGCCATTTCGGATCAGCCAGTCCATGGCAGCGCGGCCTCTGGAGTGGACCAATGCTGGACCGATGACCCAGATGATATGTCCGTTTTCTCCACGGTTCTTCTTGAGTGCGGCGAGGATTCCATCGTAGTCCACTGGTTTTTCACGACTCACGTCCGAAGACATGAATGAGAAGGCCTCCGCGTGGTGCGTTCCATCACTCGGAGCTTTGAAGCCCTTGTCCCAGACATAAATGCCTTCACTGCCGTCTTCGGCTGCTGCGATGGCCACCAGGTCGCCCTTTGAGACGTTCCGGAACTCTCGGACAAGTAGTCGATTACTGTCTTTGTCCCAGACAATATGGGAATCCATCCGTGGGTCTTCGGGCATGCGCCAAGCGCCCCCGGCCCGCACGTAGGTGGGGAAGTTGGTCGTGCATAAAAAGCCCTTGGGGAGCACCGCATCGGCGGGTGCAGGCTCAAAGTTGCAGTCTGCGGCGTTCTGGAGGCCCAGTACGGCAAAATCAGGGGGGCGGTAGGTAGCCAATTTTCGCTCCAAGGTGCGCAGGGAAGTGTACTGGAAGTTGCACGGCGGGCTATGGGATGGGCCTCCTTGGAGCGTGTGTGTCTTTTCTCTTGGAACAAGGCGACGGAGCCTGGGTACGAAACGCCGTGGGCGCGCCCCGCATGGACTTGTCCAGCCCCGAGTTGGTCCTGGGCTACTGCGACCCCAGCGTGTTGGCGGCAGCTCAGCTGGCATTGACCACACTGGGCTACACCCCCTCCGAGAGCGAGGGGCAGAGCCAAGCCGAGTCGCTCTTGGTCCAGCGGACTGCTTTTGAGCGCGCACAGCTCTTCTCCAGCGGCGACCAGGCCATGCACTTCGCCGTACAGGCTGCCTTGGCGCAGAACCCTGGGGAGTTTAGGGAGCTGAGAGGTGGCCAGGCCATCGACATTCCTGCCGACTGCACTGTGATCTGCGTGTCCATGTTGGGTGAGCGCCTCGCTCCCGAGGGCTGGCTGGCCCAGGTCTCCGAACAGGCCAAGAGCGCGCTGCTGATCTGCGATGAGCGCCAGACCGGTCTGGGACGCAGCGGAAAGCTGTTCTCCTATCAGCATGAGCACTTGGCACCTGACTTTGTGGTCCTAGGCGCCGGACTCGGCGGCGGTGTGGTCAATGCGGGCGCCGTCTTGGGGCCGGCTTGGCTGCCCAAAGGCCCTGGCGTGGGACACCTGGTCGGGGTGTGTGTCCTTGCAGCGTGGGCGGCGATACTCGAGCAGCTCCCGGGCAGCCTGCGCACGGGTCGGCACCTGTTCATGGCGCTGAGCAAGCTCCCTGGAAGCCTGGTGAGCGAGCTCGACGCCTTGGGGCTGATGGCGGTTCTCTCCCTCTCTTCAGACCTGGGGGGAGCCCAGCGTGTGGCCACAAAGCTGCGCGAAGCGGGTCTGATGGTGCACCCCTGCGGCGCAAATGAGCTACTAATCTGCGCACCTCTCTCCATCTCCACCGACGAACTCGATTGGGCCGTCGGACATCTGCACGCGGTGATCTGGACATGACAACCACGCCCTCCGGCAAGTCCTTCCCTTGGCGCCTCCGCCTTTTCCACGAGGGCTTTGCCAGCATTCGGGCAGAGTGGGCTGGGCGTACCTTCCGCTTTGACCCCTTCGAGCCGGTGGAAGAAGAGGATCAGGTCGTCCTGACTTGGCATCAGCCCGAGCACACCGATGTCCTGATGGGGGCCCTCAAGAGTGGCAGCCGGGTCCGAGTCTTGGCCGACGCCGCGCTGCACCCTTGGCTGCAGGAAGGTGGCAGCCCACAGCTGAGCGCCCCTGGCGGCTACGTGGACAAAGAGATCCTGGTCGAGGCGATGGCCTACGCACCGCGTCAGATCAATGAGAACCTGGCCAAAGCCAGCGCAGCTCTCATGAACCCCAGCCAGGCCGCCCGCCACTTGCTGAACCGGACACGGCAGCCTGAGTCGGAGCCACAGGTCATCCAGGTCACCTTCCCCGATGGTGGCCGGCTCTTGCACCTGGGCTGCTCACTGCACCGTGGGACCGATGCCGAGTGGCTGCGTCGGGCTCAAGAGCACTTTGGTGCTGCCGATTGGATCATCGTGGGCATGGAGCCGGGTGAAGAGGCGGCCGTCTCAGAGATGATCACCGCATTCGAGGGCAAGTTCGTGCACATCACCGACTTGGTCAACGAGAAGCGGGCCGAGCTGGGCCTGTCGGTGAACATCCTGACCTTGCCTGTGGATGCGCTTCGGGATGCCGGCGTAGAGGCATTCCCTTTCGTGTCTGGTGCGGGCTACCGCTACGAGTAGCGGGCTGTAGATTCAGCCACGCTCACGGCACCCCTGGCGCCCCAAAGATCAGGTTCACCGCGCCAGGGCCGTGGTCTTCCGGCGCGTTGCTCTCGTAGCCGGGTTCACCAATGAGCAGCTCGTCGCATCCGTCGCCGTTGATGTCCGGCAAAAAGGCCAGGCCTTTGCCCAGGCGGGAGCCGTAGTGCTGCTCGCTGCCGTACTCATAGGCGGCGTCTTGTCCGATGAGCCAGCCGTCGGGATCCTCATCGACATAGACCACACCGTCCTCGAAAGGCCCTAGGAGCAGCAGCACTCGGTTTGCGTCGTAGCGGTCTGGGTCGGGGAGGGAGACTGCGAGATCCAGCTCGTCGTCACCGTTAATGTCGCCAAGGGTCATGGGCAGCTCTTCGAGCGTCAGGGCAGTGCCATCGGCGATCTCGGGTAGTACGAAGCGCAGGTCTGGGTTCTCGGGGTCATGCCAGGAGCCTTGTTGGTGGTACACCCACAGCTCTCCGTACTGATCCGCGTCCGGTGTGAATCCTCGCATGAGCACATCTTCATAGCCGTCGCGGTTCAGATCGCCCCGAAGGGTGGGGTCGGGGCGTAGCCAGTAGGTGTCGCCGAAGCCTGTGTCCTTGGTGAGGTTGGTTCGGTCGTCGGCATCGTAGTGGAAGCCTTCTTCGATAGCGGCATCGAAGAGGAAGACGTTGCTCTGATTGGACTCAGCCCCCTCGGTCGTCGATACAGCGAAGAGCTCGGCGGTCCCATCGCCTTCTGTATCGATGGAGTACAGCCAGTATGGCGTACTCTCAAACTCGAAGGTAGCCCAGGTGGGACTTGAGTCGTCCGACGGGTTGTACGAAGGGTAGGCTTCCAGCTGGTCTGAGTGGAGAAACACCAGTCGGGTTCCGTCTGCCGCCACCCCTCTGTCTTGCCAAACATCGGCGTAGCCCTCCCACACCCTTGTTTCGGCATCGCTACGTCCAACCGAACCAGTCGCTGTACTCGCAATGTTGTAGCGGATGCTGCTGGAGTGTATTGAGATGTAGGTTGTTGAGTCCGATGTTCGAAGTGTATACGCTGACCGAATGCCGGAAATCCCATCTGTCACGTCAGCGTTCACTGATAAGAACGCGTCATCAACGTCCAGTTCATCTTCCGCCAAGAGATCACTTCCCCGCACAAAGTGAAAGTTGTCTTCTCTATAGGTGCGGGATCTAAAGCCCAACTCGGAGAGCCCGTCCCCGTCCAAGTCGTCCAAAACCCACAGGGCTTCCCCGGTGAGCGCTTTGTCTTGCCACCCGTCCACCCATACCCCAAGGACCCGCTTGTCGGGCTCACCGCTGGCCAAGCCTCCGAAGTACTGACAGTCCTCATCCACCACCCCGTCACAATCCTCGTCCACGCCGGTGTTGCAGCGCTCGAAGAAAGTGCTGGCCCGTGTGTCATCGGCGTCGTCACAGTCGCTGTCTACTGGGTCGCCGTCACCGTCTGCATCGCGTAGGTCGGACCCGTCGCAATCTTGGTCCACATCGTCATAGGGGATCTCCTCTGCTCCTGGGAAGGCCGACCCGTCGGCATCGTCGCAGTCCCCGTCGCGCGCGATCCAAGCGTCTGGTGCCTCACAGGAGGAGCTGGGCTCTCCTGCGCCGTAGCCGTCGCCGTCTTGGTCTTGGTACCAATCACTCGGGGTGCAGGGCGTGCTCGTGTCGGAGTCGATGACAAGATCATCACTTGGGGTGCCATTCCGGCAGGCCACTAGGAAGAGGAGGAGATTCATGGCTGGCTCCTGGTCAGGGTCTCTGTTCGCCTTGAGGGGGTGGACATAGTTAGGCCGTGGTCCGTGCGAGCTGGCGGTTAGCGTTTTGAGCTTGGTAGTCCACATCATAGGGGAAGACGGCGCCGTCAGAATCGCAGTGTCCGTCGCAAATGCTTACTAGGGCCGTCGGTAGGCTGTCGGTTCATCCATGCTCACGGCATCCCCGGCGCCCCAAAGATCAGGTTCACCGACCCGGGGCCGTGGTCCTCTGGGGCGTTGCTCTCGTAGCCGGGTTCACCAATGAGCAGCTCGTCGCATCCGTCGCCGTTGATGTCAGGCAAAAAGGCCAGGTCTTGGCCCAGGCGGGAGCCGTAGTGCTGCTCGCTGCCGTACTCATAGGCGGCGTCTTGTCCGATGAGCCAGCCGTCGGGGTCCTCGTCGACATAGACCACGCCGTCCTCGAAAGGGCCTAAGAGCAGCAGCACGCGGTTTGCGTCGCGGCGGTCTGGGTCTGGGAGGGAGAGCGCGAGATCCAGCTCGTCGTCACCGTTAATGTCGCCAAGGGTCATGGGTAGCTCTTCTAGAGTCAAGGCAGTGCCATCGGCGATCTCGGGTAGCACGAAGCGCAGGTCTGGGTTGTTGGGGTCCCAGGAGCCGTCCTGGTGGTACACCCACAGCTCTCCGTACTGGTCTGCATCAGGGGAAAAGCCGCGCATGAGCACGTCTTCGTAGCCGTCGCGGTTCAGATCGCCCCGAAGGGTGGGGTCAGGGCGTAGCCAGTAGGTGTCGCCGAAGCCTGTGTCCTTGGTGAGGTTTGTCCGGTCGTCGGCATCGTAGTGGAAGCCTTCTTCGATAGCGGTATCGAATAGGAAGACGTTGCTCTCTCCCTCGGTCGTTGAGACGACGAAGAGCTCGGCGGTTCCATCACCTTCTGTATCGATTGAGTACAGCCAATATGGCTGGCTGTCGAACTCGAAGGTTGCCCAGGTGGGACTTGAGTCGTCTGTGGGATTGTACGAAGGGTAGGCTTCCAGCTGGTCCGAGTGAAAGAATACCAGTCGGGTTCCGTCTTCCGCTACGCCCCGGTCTCGCCAAACATCGGCGTAGTAGGGCTCCTCCCATACCCTTGTTTCGGCATCGTTACGTCCAACCGAACCAGTCGCTGTGCTCGCAATGTTGTAGCGGATGCTGCTGGCGTGTACTGAGATGTAGGTCGTTGAGTCCGATGTTCGAAGTGTATACGCTGACTGGATGTAGCTAATCCCATCTGTCACGTCAGCGTTCAGTGATAAGAACGCGTCATCAACGTCCAGTTCGTCTTCAGCCAAGAGATCACTTCCTCGCACAAAGTGAAAGTCATCTTCTCTATAGGTGCGGGATCTAAAGCCCAACTCGGAGAGACCGTCGCCGTCCAAGTCGTCCAAGACCCACAGGGCTTCTCCTGTGACCGCCCTGTCTTGCCACTCATCCACCCATACCCCAAGAACCCGCTTGTCGGGCTCACCGCTGGCCACGCCTCCGAAGTACTGACAGTCTTCATCCACTACACCATCACAGTCCTCGTCCACGCCGGTGTTGCAGCGCTCGAAGAAAGTGCTGGCCCGTGTGTCATCGGCGTCGTCACAGTCGCTGTCTACTGGGTCGCCGTCACCGTCTGCATCGCGTAGGTCGGACCCATCGCAGTCTTGGTCCACATCGTCGTAGGGGATCTCCTCTGCTCCTGGGAAGGTCGACCCGTCGGCGTCGTCGCAGTCCCCGTCGCGCGCGATCCACGCGTCTGGTGCCTCACAGGAGGAGCTGGGGTCTCCTGCGCCGTAGCCGTCGCTGTCTTGGTCCATGTACCAATCACTCGGGGTGCAGGGCGTGCTCGTGTCGGAGTCGATGACAAGATCATCACTTGGGGTGCCATTCCTGCAGGCCACTAAGAAGAGGAGGAGAGTCATGGCTGGCTCCTGGTCAGGGTCTCTTCTCGTCCAGAGGACGTGGACATGGTCAGGCCACGGTCTGTGCGAGCGAGCTGGTAGTTCACTTGCTTTGAGCCACGAGTAGTCTGCAGGCGAGCTTGGGTGGAGGACTGGTAGTCCACAGTGCAGGGGAATACGGCGCCATCAGAATCGCAGTGTCCGTCGAAAATGGCCAAAGGCCGTCCCTGGCTGTCTTGCCAAGCGCCGTCTGCCCACGGCTCAGCTGCACAGCCGGTGAAGATGAAGAAGATCATTGTCATCGTGGCCTCACAGCGCTGGGAAGGT
This sequence comes from Cognaticolwellia sp., assembly GCA_047621545.1. Taxonomy (GTDB): domain Bacteria; phylum Myxococcota_A; class UBA796; order UBA796; family CAJQPC01; genus CAJQPC01. The sequence continues at coordinate 8,159 of JBLHMA010000137.1, forward strand.
GTTCTGGTTCATACAGGAGCTGGTTGCCGCGGTGCCACATGTGTTCGCCAGGGGGGTGGGCAGCTCATCGAAGAGGACCTGGTCCCAGGGAACGGGGAAGTCGATGCTGGGCATGGCTTGGTAGAGAGATGGGTTGTCGAAGCTGGCCGGCTCTCCAGGACATGAGATGTCGATAGATGGCACGGCATCAACAAGGACGGCAGTGCTGGTCGGTAGCACAGGGGCGTCGAAGCGCATCGACCAGATGTTGTGTTCGCCGGTGTTGTCTGGGCCCAGGGGGGCAAGGCCGCTGCCAGTGGTGCTTGTGGTCGCTCCGGAGTCAAAGTGGTAGGTGACGGCGCTGGTTACGGTGCAGTCGTCGTTGGGCAGCTCGCCGTACCAACGCAGAACAAATCCCGTTCCCGTTCGTGGGGTCGTAGACGCGCTCTTGTCGGCGTAGATCCATCCGGGCTCATCGACTACCGCCACGTCAGCCCCAGCCCAGTTGATGGTGGAGCCACTCAGGCGCCAGCCCCATAGTGGCCAAGCTTGGGTGCTGTGACTCGGAGTGACAGTGCCTGCGGTGCTGGTCCACTCGCTGGTGTCAACTCCCCCGGGCCGGGGCTGAAGCTGGGCGCTGCCCATGGCGAGCTCCCAGCTCTTGAGAAGCATCCACTCCGGCTGCCAAGCGTAGCGCGCGCTCTGGGCCATGATCAGGCTGGACTCGGCCAGCGCGCTGTCTGTGCCCTGCCAGAGGAACGCTGCTGTGCCCACAACCTTGGGGTTGTCGCGGGCGCTTCGATTGGGCGCGCCGTGTGCGCCCCCTAAGGCTGACCACTCCCGGAGGTTGTCCGGGTCACCACCTGGGGCGCCGACCGTGTTAAAGCCCGCATCGGAGAGGTCCTTGGCGATGCCATAGAGAGTCTCATGGCCCACGATCTCTGCAGGATCAGTGGAGCCGGAGTTGGCCTTGTACGCCGAGAAGTGCCACCAACTTAGGAAGGTGACGTGGCTGGACAGCTTGTCCCGGGCAGTGTAGAGCTGCTCCTGAAAGCCGCCGTAGGGCAGCTGGTAGAGCTCACGTCCACCGTTGTGCCACTGGGTGTACATGTCTCCGCTGACCAGCAGATCGGGTGATGTGCTTTCGTCTAGAGCGCTGAGGTGACGTAGGGACCCTGAACAGTCACAGGCATCGAACTCGGTCAGGGAGGGGCTGACCTGGCTCGCCCAGCAGCTCTCCAGGTCGCCGCCGGTGCCGCTCGTTGTTGGAGCGTGAGTGGCTGTGGTTGTACAGCTCACCAAGGTAGAATCGCAGACTAGGTAGTCGACCATGCACGTATATGTGGAGAGGGTGTCTGCCGAGCTGACCCCGTAGGCGTCCGGCGCCCTGCCGATGCCACGGAGCTCGCCGCCCAGGTCGGAGAGCATCACAAAGTCTGGCTCGTCGGCCAGCAGAGTTGCGTAAGCGCTGAGCTGCGCGTCTGGGGACAGATTGCTCGCCCAATAGTCACTGTTGAATACGTCGGGCGGAGAGGCGTTGTAGCTCTGTAGATCCTCACCCAGCGGCGTGAGACCCGCTGGGGTCCTGGTTGTGTAGGAGACGTAGAGTGTGTCACCGACGCTGGCGCATGAAGAGTCCACGCGAACGCTGCCTTTTTCCCACTGCTCGGCGCCGCTCATGTCGAAGGGCGGCAGCACGGCGGAGCTGACCAGGCCGCTGGCCGTGTAGCAGCTCGGCCAGATGTAGCCGCCGGAGGAGTCTTCGATGTAGACCGAGTCGGCGTCCATGTTGGCTAGGGTGCCGTCCAGCTCGGTGACCCGGATGTTGTCTACCCAGACCCCGCCGCTGCTCATGTCGCTGTCGGCCTTGAACTCGATCCAGGCTTCGTCCACATCGGGTGCGTCGGCCGGCGCACGGAAGACCACGGAGGCGTGGATGGAGTTGTCCGTGTTGCCACTTGGGTAGCGGTTGCTGTTGCCTGTCTGTGCGATGGTGTATCGCCCGCTCTCGTGCGATCGCGGGTAGGGAAGGCTGCTGGAGGCGTGGAACTCTACGATGATCTCCAACTCGTCCTTGTCCTTCGCGAGACCAGGGGCATAGGTGTCGAAGTCGACCACGAACAAGCGGTCACCTGTCGCTGGGGAGATCGGCATCTTGATGGTCATGAACTGGCTCTCTGCGGAACTAGAAGTTGACACTGCTGGCGACAAGGCGTCGTCTGCAATGTCGGTCCCGTTCCCTAGTACGTCGAATTTCGACCACCCGGCATCGATGTTGACGAGTTCTAAGGTTTCTGGCGCGGCACCTCGGTTGGGGAAGTCTGCGAGGAGGTCTCCCAATTCCATGAGAGAGACGTGGGGCCCTGGGCCTTGAGTGGTGGAAGTCGATGACCAGCCGATGCTCCCACCTGCCTCCAGATAGTCGCACGGGTCGTGGGACATGTCCGAGTCCATTCCAACCTCCGGCACAGGAGCGAGGTAGTACACCGGCCCATCCGCATCCGTCAGCCCGGTATCGCACACTTCGAATGGCTTGAGAATCACCGACAAGCCCTCCGCCAGACCCGCCTCTCCATTCTGCCCAAGCTCGGAAATCCCCCCGTCTTCGAGCCCGTTGACCGGCTCGTCACCGGTGCGGGTCTCCAGGCCGTAGATACTGGGAAGAAGCTCTACTTGGCGCTCGGCCAAGTAGTCGTACAGCTTCTCGTACAGGTCCGCGTTGCTAATGCTGGTGTTGGTGCGGCACTCCAGCGGCTTGGAGCCTGCGTGCGTCACCGTTAGAAGCGGCCGAGACTCGTCCAAGGCGTGTGTGTAGTTGCCGGCGACCAACGAGTCGAAGCGCATTATCTGCTCCTCGCAGTCGCGCTCGCTGGGGTCGCATTTTGTCAGTACGCTCTGCATCCAGTTCAAGGCGCTGGTACAGCTGGCCCCAGTTACATCGGAGCGCTTAAACAGGCTGCCTAGAAAGGTCGCGCCAGCGCCGTCGTCCGATTGGGGGGATGGGTGGCCCATACGGACGGCGATGTCCGGCCGGTTCAATGCGGTCTCCGGGCACCACTTCGCCTCTGTGGCGCTGTCCCAAGCGCCTGAGCTCCAGCAGGCCGCATCTGTCGGGGTGCCAGTCCCGCAGTCAGTCGCGCCATAGCCATTGCAGGTGTTGTTTGGGCTGGGCCCTCGCGGGTCCGGTGACCAGGAGCGACCGTTGCTGAAGGTGACCTGATCCAAGCTCTTGATGAAGTCCATCACCCCGTGTTTGAGACCCTGGTCGCTCGCCCCAACAATAAGGATTTTGTCCTGGTCGTCGTTGTAGGCGATCAAGTAGGCCTGCTCGTCCTGGGGATCGTCCAGGGCTGTCCACCAGTCCGGATCGATGTCGTAGTCGGCTTCTATAGCAGTCCGGCCGCTGAAATCGACGGTGGTGTAGTTGAGTTCATCGAAGGTGGCTAGGGCGATGAGCTGGCCGCCACTGCCGGTGGCCATGTCCAACAGGCCGCCATTGAAGGGGTTCGGTGTAGCAGGCATTTGTGGGAATTCATCTTCACAACCCAGGAGCAGGTAGCTGCCGTGTAGAAGTGCCGCCATAGCGAAGCTTCCAGTCCCGCCGTCATAGTAGATATTCCAGTTTACACCATCAATATCAATCCCCCCCCACTACAGTCTCCAACCTCGTGGACTCTGACATGGGGTTCGGTTTCTTGGGCTGTGGCGATGCTCACCAGCAGAAAAATGACATTCATAACTCCCTCCATCCAAGCCTTGGCCCGGTCGTCTCGGAGTTCAGGCTACATAGAATTGTGCCGTCCTGCAACACTTTGCTACTTTCGACAGTCCATCCCGCCGACCGGCAACACCTGCGTCACGCGCTCCGGCGGTCCACTGTCCTCGTAGACCCAGACCATGCTGATGTGTGTGGGTGGGTCGTCGGCCAGGACCTGGGACCAGTGTTGGCAGGCCCAGATCACCATCGGCTCCCTGTAGCGGTTGGTGGGGTCGATCATCTGGGCGCGGATGGCCTTGCGCCAGCGCATGCCGCCGTAGTGGGTGCTCAGGTCCTGCGGCTTGTCCAAGCTCCAGAGCTGACCGCTGAAGAGTTCTGTGTCGGGGCGATCTTCAAACCGGCCTTGGAGCAGTAGCCACCCCTCGGAGTTCATGGGTTGGGGGGCGTACATGCTCCAGTGCTGGGCCAGGCGCACACGCTGAAGGGCGGCTTCGATCTTGGGGGTGTGGATCCAGCCCAGGCTGTGCAGGTTGGTCAACGCCAAAATGGCTA
>JBLHMA010000138.1:0-12367 GCA_047621545.1 Cognaticolwellia sp.
GCCGCGTGGAACCCGAGCGCACAGTCAGTCGCGTGGACGAAGGCGCCCGCAAGCTGGCCAACACCCTTGGTCGTATTCGCAGCGAAGAAACTCCATCCACTAGGGCCTCGGGCGAGCCAGAAACCAACCGTCGCAGACGGGTGGTCAGCGCCGAGCGCAGCGAGGAGATGCGAGGCCTGAAGCCCTCTACCCCTCCGGCAGGCCCATCCCCGAGCCTGCCTATGCTCCCGCCTACGAGCCTTTCAGCGAGCAACGAGGGCGACGGTCGCACACGTCGGCGGCGCATGCCCAAAGCTGCCACACGAAAGACCGGCCCTGCCGCACCCAGCGGGGGCGACGACGAGCCTGGCGGGGCCAGACACAGCGCCCTGTCCGCAGCCAGAATCTCCAAGGCTCTGTCACGGGCCGCGCAGCACTCTGAGCCACAGGCCTCTCCCGTCGAAAGGCCACGGCGGAAGAAGCTGAGCAAGCCTCCTTCTCCTCCGCGCTTTGTGCCGGCAAACGAGCCTGATTTTCAGGCTGATCTGCAAGCCAAAGCTATCGTCCAGCTGCAAGCACAAGCTGTCGTCCAGCCGCCAGCCCAAACTGTCGTCCAGCCGCCAGCCCAAACTGTGGCCCGGCCAGCGGCAAAGGCTGTAGTGCAAGCGGCGGGGAAGCCCATTCCAAGGCGCTCCCACCCCACAGTCGAGGCGTTGCTCAAGGAGGTGGAACAGGCGATGTCCCCGGTGGCATCTCTGGCCAACACGGTCCAAGAGAGTCTCTCCCCGGTGGCCTCGCTGGCCAGCTCCCTCGTTCAGACCTTTGCTGAGCCCAGCGCCAGTGTGCTCAGGCGCCAGGCGGACCCCACGGAGCCCAGCAGCGCCGAACTGCTGCTGTGGACTGCGGAGTACAAGAACGCCCAGGGTATTCAGTTCAGCGTGATCGCCGCCCCCACCTTCATGGCTGCCATGGAGCGGGCCAGCGGACTTGGCGAGCTGCTCCACGTACAGGCGGCCCCCACCCTGTAGTTGTGGCGTGAAGGCCGGGCGGCAGAGGCTGCCGCCCGGCCTTTGGCCTAGTCCAGCGTGTGGACCAAGATCCCGCCGGCCAGTTTGGGCTCAAACCAGGTGGACTTAGGCGGCATGACCCGATCAGCATCCGCAACCGAGAAGAGCTGGTCCAAGCCGGTTGGGAACATGTGGAAGGCGATTGCTGCTCGGCCCTGGTCCACCGCGTCCTGAAGATACTGGGCACCTCGAATTCCACCCACAAAGCCAACACGCACATCGCGCCTTGGGTCCTCGATGCCCAGCAGCGGGGCGAGCACCCGATCCTGAAGGACCGCTGCGTCAATCCTTGCGACCGGATCGCTCTGGTCCACCACGCCCGCCTTGGGGGTGAGCAGAGACCAGGTGCCATCCAGGTACATCGTAAAGCTGCCTCGGACGGTGGGAAGTGCTTCCACGCCATCCTGGATCTCAAAGTTCTTGGCCAGCTCCCGCTTGAGTGAAGCCGGCGAGAATCCAGCGAGGTCCTGCACCAGTCGGTTGTAGGCCATGCAGTACAGCGAGTCGTCCGGGAAGATCCCGCACAAGAACCAGCTCGCCTCCCCCTTACCCCCTCGGGTCTTCGCTACACGACTGGCGGCAGCGGAGCGGTGGTGACCATCCGCGATGTAGAGCGCCTCCATCCCTCCAAAGGCGTCCTGAATGGCTTGAATGTCAGCAGGATCCGAGATCCGGGACAATGAATGCTCTACCCCGTCTTCGCTGGTGACAGTGAACAGGTGCTCCGCTGTGGCCCCAGCCAGTGCAGACTTGGCCTGCTCCTGCTGCCGATAGGCCAAAAAGACCAAGCCCGTCTGCGCATTTACGCCGGTGATGTGGTCAACACGATCCTGCTCTTTGTCGGGGCGGGTGAACTCGTGCTTCTTGATCAGTCCGGCGTCGTAGTCAGCGGTTGGGCACAGAGCCATCAGCGCGGTCTGCCGGTGCTCTCCCATCCGCTGGGCGTAGAGGTAGAGGCTGGGCTTCTCCTCCCTCTCCAGAATCCCCTTGGCGAGCAAGGTCTGTAGAGCCAGATGAGCCGCTGCGTATGCCTCTGCACTGTGGGAGTCCGTTCCCGCGGGAAGGTTCACTTCGGGACGGGTCACCTGAATGAAAGACTCAGGACGTCGCGCAAGGATGGCTCGGGCCTCGGCCTCGTCAAGAACGTCGTAGGGGGGCGCGACAACTGCAGCAGCGCGTTCTGGGTTGGCGCGAACGCCACGGAAAGGACGGATCTGAGCCATGGGAGACCTCCTGGGCGGGCAAAGCTAACCCCTCCAAGGCCTCCAGTCTTTGCGACAGTGACCCTGGACGGAGTAGGTTCATCAGACGACACCCCAACGGAGGGTCGATGGCTGTCTCGGATTGGATTTCGCGCTTGTTCTCGTCTGGCAACGCTCAGGGTCTCTCAGGAGAGTCTGCGGGGCTAGAACCTGGGGCACCGTGGTTCGACGGACGTCTGCAAAGACACCGAGCAGGCGGCGATATGATCGCCGATCCCACCCTGATCTGGCAGCCGACCAGCGGTACCGGACTAGCTGCGCACCTGCGCGCCAGGACCCGAGATAACCCAGCGGACTTTACCGATGTCCTGATCGTCGTGAACAGCGCGGACTGGTCAAAAAGCCTAAATCAGCTCCAAGAGCCTTGGGCCGACACCGCCGCCCGCGCCTTGGACACCCAGTTTGATCAGCTCTCGCGGGAAGCGTCCTTTCCTTTGCTCTTCGCATCTCGCGGCCTCTGCTTTCATGTGATTGCAGACGGCGGCCCAGAGATGGCCGGTGAGAACTACAACCTGGACCCTGGGGAGTTCGTCACCGGATTGCTTCCCAACCACTACACCGCGCCTAGTCCGACCTCGCGTCCGGTCGTAGCAGTACACCTGAACCTGCCGGATGTCTGGGAAGGCTACAAGGAAGTCGGCAGACTCCACTCAGATCAAGTCAGTTTCACCCTGGGTAACCACTGGCTTGACAGCTACAGTCACTTTACGCTGAAAGAGCCAGGTCTCTACCGACTGCAGCAGTATCTGGACGGTAGCTTCGTCCACATCATCGACCCGGATCTGCAGGCAAGGTACTCGGTGGTCTCCAACCAAGAGGCTGGGGCCAACGTCCTGACCCTGATGGACGCGAACGGCGAGGTCATCGCCCACCTGATCCTGGCTCTGATGGACTCGATCGTCCAGGAAGATCCATCGCCCCCCTCCTCGGCCGCATCTCTCCCGGGGATCGCCTTGCCAACCCCCGTGGTGGCCGAGCCAACGCCCAGCTTCATAGGCAACGGTAGCCTGGAGTCCTTGGGCCACAAGACCATCGTTCCCGAGTCGGTTCAAGAGCAGATCTTCACCCTCAAGGAGCGCGGCGCCCTGCTCCAGAAGGTGCACTTCCACAAGTTCATGCGCGGCTACGACGTCTACGTCAGCGGCAACGGCAACCTGACAACCCGCACCATGGACCGAGCGGCCACTTTTCAGGTTCGCGCCAACCAAGTCAGCTTGGTCGTCCACAAGCCCGAGGTCCGAGTGGACGGCGCAGCAACGCCCTTGGAGACCCCTCAGCCAGTACGGGGCAACCTGAGCCTCCAGGTCGGCCCACATCTGCTGGAGTACCGAGATCTGAGCAACATTGTGCAGGAGCCAGGCTGGCCTTATCTGGGCGAAATCCTGCGCCCAGCGACCAGCACGCACATGGTTTTTGGCGGCACCTACGGCATCGGTCGGGACCGACGCAACAAGGTCCAGCTCCCAGACGAGCCGCACAACGACAACATCGCGTGGCTGGACAACAGCAACTCTGGGGTCATCCGCGCCCGATCTGGCGAGATCCGCAAGAGCCAGTTCTACACCGACTCGATCATGGTGGCCTCCAAGCACGCCGAGATCGACTTGGCCAATGAACCTGCTCTGACCAGCATCGCCAAGCATTGCTACAGCTACGTGCGCCGCGAGGGACGCGTGCACTCCCTGGTGCCGACCAAGCAAGACGGCGACCGCACGATGGTCTTGCAGAGCGGAGATGAGATCCTGGTCGGGAACTGCTTGTTCAGCGTCTCCTACGGCAGCGAAACCGGGACCACTCCCCCCAAGGCCGTCCCCCCCCCGCCCAAGCTGACCGCTGAGAGCCTGGCCAAGGCCGCAGACGGCGACACCTGGGCAGACTCAGTCGAGGAGAGCACCTCGGACCGTGAGCGTCGCCGCGCCCAACGCAGGGGCAAGCCTCCCGCAAGCCTGATCGATGAGATCCTGAACTCCCGCAGCAATGCTGGAGACACCCGCGGTCCGGAGAGTCAAAGAAAGCCGCAGCCCAATACCGCGACGCCATCCTTGGATGCTCTCCTCAACGCGCGCAAGCCCCCTCAGACTACAGATCTTCCTGCGGCTGCAGGCCTGGGCGAAGAGGGCCTGCCCCCAAGACAACCAAGAATCACTTCCCACGGCTACGACTCTCTGATGGGCTTGGAAGTCAGCAGACCAGACGTACTGGAGCTCGACGAGACTCCAGAGCCTTCGGCGACCTTTCAAGAGCCCCAGGCGTTCTCCCAAGAGCCCCCGGCGATCTCCCAAGAGCCCCTACAAGCCAGAGTCCCAGCCCCCATTCAAGAGAGCGGCTACATCACCGACGAGAGCGGCGTGCTCTACGGTCTTCCTGGACCCACGGCACCGCGCCAAGACTTTGACGTGATGGGCGATGAGGCGGAGACCCATGAGCGCTTGGTCCAAGTAGAGTCCACGGAGCGCGACGGTGCCCTCCTGGATGGCAACACCTTCGACGATAGCTACGACGATTCCTTCGATGACCACGGTCTACAAGAAGACCAAGTAGAAGAAACAGGCGACCCCGCAACCGACCTTCCTGGTCCCTCGGTGCTCAGCCCACCCGGCGTGCAGGACTTTGTCGCTGAGCTACGGCAACAAATCGCTGAACTCCGGCAAGAAGAGGACAAGGCACCCGCTTCATTGCAGGTGCCCAAAGTGGCCTCGTCTGCGCCAAAACAGACCACACAGGCCACCTTCATCCCCGAGTACACCGGCGTGGCCATCGTGGACGAGGACGAGATCCAACTCCAGCTCGCCCGACCGGCGCGCCTACTCCACATCGGCTGGGCACTGAGCGGTGAAGTGACGATCGGCAACCACTATGGCTGCGATGTCGTGGTTCCCGAGAACCGAATGGAAGCGCATCAGGTCTTCGAGGAGCAGACCTATTGCAGCCTGCGAATCCGTGGCCACCGCGGCAAGATCGAGCTGCTCTCCGAGTACCAAGCCCGACTGAGCCAGAATGGCGAGTCCATCTCCAAGGGCAAGGGTCTGGACGATGTCTTGATCGAGATCATCCGACGCGATGAGGACGGCGACGAGGACTTTGCCGTGCTGCTGGCGCTAGACCCCACGACCGAGGTCCCCGATCCACGGGGTCGACTGCTTGCCATCGATCTGAGCGACCGTATCGTGGCCAGTCTCTTCACCCAGGGCTTGCCGCTGGGAACGGACCACCGGGTGCGCATGGGTCCCATCGTCGCGACCCTGCACTTCGACGGCTCTGGCGCCAAGATGATGGACTACCTGGAGAGCTACCAACTCGGTCCAGGCAGATTCGCACCCTTCTTTCTCCGCAAGGCTGGACAGCGTTTCCAGACAGTGCCCGAGGACGGCCGCCCGATCCAGTTGGAGCCTGGTGACGAATTAATGGCTGGAGTAGCGGTCTACCGCTTTGAGATGAGATAACAGGCGCCGCGCTAAAAGGGTCAAGTCCCCGGCCCTCCAACGCTCCCACACCTCTCCACATCAGGGGGGTCCATGTCTGAGCTCTCGATCTGGGTAAAGCCTGGTAGCTACCAGGCTGAAAACCACTTCTACCCACGCGTCCCCAACGCGCAACTGCATCCACTGGTGCGTCACTTTCTTTCCTTGGGGAACGCGCGCATTGCGCAGCGCTACTGCCACCTGCACCCGGAAGCGAGTCCTAAAGCGGTGCATGAGGTGCTCAGCCAGCCCACCCGCTATCTGCGATGGGCCGGCGCCGACCTGATTCACGCGACCACCCCAGACGGCGTGCGCCGCAACGTCGTGATTGAGGTCAACTCCTCCCCTTCCGGGCAGAAGTCCATGCCGCTGCGCAACGAGGAAGACGAGCGCGGCGGCTACGCCACCCTGCTCGAGCGCAGCTTCCTGCCCATGCTCAAGCGACGCGGGCTGCCAAAGGGCGCCTTGGCCGTGCTCTGGGACAAGAACGAGATGGAGGTCACCGGCTACGCCGCCGTGCTCGCAGACCTGACCGGAGAGCAAGTCCTCCTGGCCCGACTGCCCACCAGTGAAGGCAGAGACGCAGTGCGCTGCAGCGCCGACGGCGTGCTCTCCGTCAAGGACCCCAAAGGCAACTGGACCCCGCTCCGGGCCGCCTTCCGCTACGTCACCCAGCGCCCCTGGGACCGCATTCCACCCCTAACCCGCACCGCGGTGCTCAATCCTGTGGTGGCCTGCTTGGCCGGCGGCCGAAACAAGCTGCTCGCTGCCCACGCCTACCACGAAGCCAACCTGCGCTTGGCCAGCAGCGGGCTGCGCATCCGCACCCCTGAGACCCGCTGGAACGTGACCCGGGAAGAGGTTCCTGCCATCGTGGCTGAGATGGGCGGAGTGGCTGTGGTCAAGGATCCTTACAGCAACGCCGGACAAGGGGTCTACACTCTGACCACGCCGGCTGAGCTCGAGGCCTTCATGAACAGCCCGATGCGCTACGGGCGCCTGATTGTTCAGGCCCTAATTGGCAACGCGAGCTGGAGCTCCAAGAGCAAAGAAGGCCAGTTCTACCACTTGGGCACCGTACCCGATCACCGTGGTCGAATCTACGTTGCGGACGTTCGCTTCATGGTCGGTTCCAGCGAGCAGGGCTTTTATCCCTTGGCACTCTACGCCCGCCGCGCACGGGAGCCACTCGCCAAGCACATCACGCCAGACATGGACAGCTGGTCCATGCTGGGAACCAACCTCTCCGTAAAGAGCAGCGACGGCACCTTCAGCACCGAGCCCAACCGACTCCTGCTCATGGACCGCAAGGACTTCAACCAGCTGGGGATTGGCCTGGACGACCTAACCGAGGGCTACCTCCAGACCGTAATGTCCATCCAAGCCATCGACCGTTTGGCAGACGAGCTGATCACTACCAAGGGTCGCTTCCGCAAGCGTCGCTTCGAAGCACTGAACCCTGACGCAGCCCTGGCTGCGGAGATCTGCGAATGACCACACCACGTCATATGGACGCGCTCAACCTGGCCGACCTGCCACCGGCCAGCTTGACCCGGGTCCTCCTCAGCATCGGCAGCGACGCCCTCAGTCGCCCAATTGAGCTGCCCATCCTGGTCGCCAAGGGTCGCCGTAGCGGACCCACTCTTGGTCTGACTGCGGCCCTTCATGGAAACGAGATCAACGGTATTCCAGTGGTGCAGCGTGTCCTGCACGGCATGGATCTTCAGGCCCTCAAAGGCACCGTCGTGGGCGTGCTCGTCTCCAACATCCCAGGATTCCTTGGCAACCGCCGTCTCTTCATGGACGGCTGGGACCTGAACCACCTCTTTCCCGGCAAGGAAGGGGGGCACTCCGGTCAGCTCTATGCCCACCGCCTTCTGCATCAGGTAGTCTCGCACCTGGACGTACTCGTCGATCTGCACACCGCCAGCGCTGGTCGCGTGAACAGTCTCTATGTGCGCGCCGACATGAGCAGTCCCAAGACCCGGCACATGGCCATGCTGCTGCGTCCCCAGCTCATCGTGCACAACCCACCCACCGACGGAACGCTGCGAGGAGCCGCTGCCGACCTGGATGTGCCCGCGGTGACCTTGGAAGTTGGCAATCCCCAGCGCTACAACAAAGACTTTATCCGCCGCTCCGTGTCGGGAATCCGCGCCATCCTGGCCAACCAAGGCATGCTGCGCAAGCGGCCCCAGGCACCCGCGCCAGAGCCGATCCTCTGCAGCCAGTCCGCCTGGATGTACACCGACGTTGGCGGACTGTTGGAGATCCTTCCTGAGCTCCTCGACATCGTCCAGGCCGGCGACGACGTGGCCATCTTGCGCAATCCCTTCGGTGATGAAATCGCGCGCTATCAGGCCCCACACACCGGCGTCGTCATCGGCCACAGCGTGAATCCCGTCACCACCACCGGTGGCCGAATCCTGCACCTCGGAGTGATGGCACCAAAGGAGGAAGAGTGAGGCTACACGTCCTGGTCAATGAGACCGCCGGCCTAAAGCCGACTCAAAGCACCACCTCTCTGATCGCCTCTGCCCTAAAACAAGGCCACCAGGTCTGGGTCAGCGATATGCGCTCCCTGAGCCTGAGCCCCGAGCGGGTGGTGCATGTGCGCGCAGCACAGGCACATCTCCCCAAAAGGGCAAAGCCTGCGGACGGGCTGGAGAAGCTTGTCGCAGAGCTTCTCCGGGCGCCGCGTCTCCTGCTGCCCTTGGCGGCCGCAGACCGGGTTCTCGTGCGTACAAACCCTGGACATGATGACCAGATCTGGGCCCACTCCATGGCCCTGGAGCTGCTGGCCATCGCCCAGTCCCAGGGTGTGCGGGTGGTCAACGATCCCATGGCCCTGCACCGCAGCATGACCAAGCTGAATCTCGCCATGCTGCCGGCCGACTGCAGCCCTCGGAGCCTGGTCAGCCGCGACGCGGAGCAGATCAGAGACTGGGTTGCCAAAGCCCCAGGCCGCGTCGTGCTCAAACCTCTGCGCGGGACCCAAGGCCGAGATGTTTTCTTTATCGATCCAAAAGCCCCGGCAAACCTGCGGCAGATCATTGAAGTGCTCACCCGGGACGGCGCGGCCATCTGCCAGGACTTCATGCCAGACGCCGCCAAAGGGGACGTGCGCCTGATCGTGCTGGCTGGAGAGCCGCTGCAGATCAACGGACACTACGCAGCCGTGGGCAGGGTTCCAGCCAAAGGCGAGCTGCGTTCCAACGTGGCGCTCGGGGGACATCCCACCGCCGTACAGCCCTCGGAGGCGCTGCTGGCATTGGGGCGCAGGGCAGGAGCGGCCCTCCTCGTGCAAGGCATCCTGCTCGCCGGCTTGGATGTCATCAGCGGCAAGATCGTAGAGGCCAACGTCTTCTCAACCGGCGGACTGACCGACGCAGGGGCTTTCGCAGGCGTTGACTTTTGCGCAACGGTCATTCAAGCCGTGGAACAAGCCTAAACCGCCTCGATCCAACGGGGTCGATGCTGCAGTCCGCGGCTCTGGCGCCAGTCGGCCAAAGCCCGGTCTAGCAAGCGCTGGCCCAGTGGATCCATCACGTGGATGCCCTCCTCTCGAATGTCCAGGTCTCGAAGGCCTTGGAGCACCATGAGGTCCTCCCCATCCAGGCCTGGCACGACGCCTCCAAAGCACAGGCCGTGTCCTTTGAGCTCCAGCAGAGCTTTGGCTGTGAAGGGAGACGTCATCGGCGAGTAGACCGCGACGTGGTGGATGTTCCCACCCAGCATCCACTCCACTTGCTCCAGGACCCGCCGAGCCAGATCCGGCCCCGCGTCGAGCACGTGCACCCGACCAACCTGTCGGTTGGGGTCAAAGTGTACCCGCAGCTCTGTGCTGGGCCCGATGGACGGCAGGTCGCTGACCTCGCAGAGCTCGCGCTCTTCATCCAGCTCCTCGTAGATCGCTGCATACAGGTCCTGATCGATGCGCGGCACATAGACCTTCTGCGCCTGACTTCCACGCATCGGTACCCAACTCACCAGCGTGCTCAGAGAGCGGCCCTCCATCTCGCCGCCTGCGGCACGGGGCACGGAGCCCAGCATCATGGCCGTCGGAACACCGCCCATGGCGCGCTCAAGAGCCTGCTCCTCTGGGTTGTGAGTGGCACAGCGGTTCACCAAGCCCTCATAGCCGGCCTCGATCGCCCATCCATAGAGTGCACTCGTCAAGAGCGCTCGTACCTCTCCGGCTGGGTGAGACCCCGCCACAATGCTCAGACCGATCTCTCGGTACTTGGGCTCCACGGTGGCCGGAGCAAAGGAGTCGAACTCGAAGAAGGGACGAATGCCGGCCAGGTGGCCCACGCAGCGATCACCTTCCATCGCAACAAAGCTGGAGACGTAGCCTGCGTGATTGTAGGCAAGCGCCTGCTGGGGCTCATAGAGCCAGCGCCTGTGGTGGGTGAGTCCACAGGTCTCATAGACGCAGCGCGAGAGTGCGCGGGCTTGGTCAAGACCCTCAAGGGGCTCGATTCGGAGGCTCATTGGAAGGTCCTCGGGGCGGGATTGCCCTACAGCACCCAAAGCGGAATCTCATGCCCGAGACATAAGCCCACCGTGCCAAGAGGAGCATCTGCCCCACATCCCGCACCCAGCCGGCGGACTGTGACCCTGGACTCAGCTGGAAAGGGCGGCCGATCTACCCGAAGCTTGGAAGGTCACCAGACGCACCCTGGGACCAAGACGCACGCAGACGCTCTGCCCCCCCTGGTGAAAGTCCCCATCGATCATGTAGGACTGCGGGCCTTCGGTTGAGATGACAAGCTCCGTCCCCAAGCCCGAGATTATCGCCGGGTCGTCGATGGGCCGCCCCCGATAGGCCGACGGCAAGGCTTTGGCGAAGCGCAGGGGTGAGCAGCCAAAGCCCACCGCCTGAAGGGTGCCCGGGTGCTGCACCACCTCATGAAAGGGCCGGAACCCAAGCCCGATGTCGTCCACCGTGGCCACGCCGATGGTCGTCCAGGGCAGAACGGGCCAGAGCTGCCCATCCAAGGTCACCTCGGCCTGAATAGGCGCCGTGAGATGGCGGACGAAGGGCCCTTGAATCGCGGCGGACCCAACCGCCTTTGCCAAGAGCCAAGCTGCCTTGGCCGGAGTGGGCTCCGAGCCCTCGTAGTAGGCCTCCAGGAATCGGCTGACCAACCCATTTCCAAAGATGAACCCAGCGTTATCGTCCACCAGAACCAGGTTTCGCTCCGTGAGCGGCAGAGGGGCGCCGCTGGCATAATAGCCGGTCAGCTGGCCTAGTAAGCCCTCGGGCGTGCCCCTGATTCCCAAGCCGCCGGCTGCGGTGTTCATCGTTCCCCCACGCAGCATCGCGATGATCGGAAGGGGCTTCTCTCCATAGACCCGCACCAGCGCGCTGAGCACCCGATGGTTGGTGCCGTCGCCACCGTTGATGGCCACCACCTCGACTTCCCGCTCCAGAAACAGCCGGGCCACCTGGTCCAAGGCGTCCAGGTCATGCGGCATCTGCAGAGTGCCCCGCTCGCCCAGGATGTAGGCCAGCTGTCGGGCCAGCTCGGGGTTGCGCCTGTTGCGGCGAGAGTGTGGGTTGGTGATGACACCGATGCCGGGCACGTACGCTCCTGTAAGCTTCCTCCATGCGTATCCTGATCAGCACCGACCTTTCAGCAGGCGGCGGACTGTCTCCCTCTGGGCCAACCTCCCCCCGCGTCCGTCCCATCCGCCCCAGAGCCCACGTAGGCATGGCCACCATCGACTGTGTGCGCGCGGCCGGCGGCATGCCTCTGCTGTTGGCTCCTGGCGAACGCCGACTCGAAGAGCTTCTCAAACACATCGACGGGGTGGTCATCACCGGCGGCAACTTCGACATCCACCCTCGGCACTACGGCGAGAGCGCCATCGACCAGCTCGGGGAGATCAAGGAGAGCCGCACCGACACCGAGTTGGAGCTCGCCCGCCTGTGTCTGGAGCGTGGCATTCCGGTACTGGGCGTGTGCGGCGGCATGCAGGCCATGGCTGTGGTCTCCGGAGCCACCCTCTACCAAGACATCGGCGCACAAGTAGAGGGGGCTCTGGAGCACGAACAGCCCACGGACCCAGCTCAGGGGTGGCACCTGCTGCACACCCACAGGGGCATCCTGGGACACCTGTTGGGGGAGAGGCCAGTGGTCAACTCCACCCACCATCAGTCCGTGCGCGACCCAGGTCAGCTCCGCGTGAGCGCCACAGCACCCGATGGCGTAATCGAGGCCATTGAGCTCCCAAACCACCCCTTTGCTCTCGGCGTGCAGTGGCATCCGGAGCTGCTCGACCATGCCGGCCGGGTCTATGGGGCGTTGGTGGATGCGGCGCGCGCTTGCAGCTGAAGTGCTCAAAGCGGCTCGTCCGGGTGTAACCTGTCCCAATGCTCCCCTTCTTCCTCGCCTGTGCTCCCACTGACAGCCCACTACCCGATCTGGCCCAGTCGCCGGCCCCAAAAGCCTCGTGGGCGTCCGAGCTCCCACCGGAGACCGACAGCCTCCCAGTCTGGCAAGGCAGCTGGCAGCTCGAAGGCGGCCAGACCCTGAGCCAAGACGAGACCGGCTTGTGGCTGGACCAGCGGCATCTGGCCGAAGAGCCCATC
>JBLHMA010000139.1:0-12357 GCA_047621545.1 Cognaticolwellia sp.
GCTTCTTTGCTTGGCTGATGGGCCATCAGCTGATGGGCTCAGCTACGAGGCTTGCGCCGTCGGTTGGCGCCACCGCCACCGCCACCGCCACCGCTGCTGCGCTGACCACCGCCGCCGCCGCCGCCGCCGCCGCCGCTGCTGCGCTGGCCACCACCGCCGCCTCCGCCTGGTCCGCGACGCGGTCCACCACGGCCACTTGGACGTCCACCGCCGCCATGGCCACCACGGCCAGCACCGCCGCCGCGTCCTCCGCCACGTCCTCCGCGTCCGCCACCGTGCGGTCCACCAGTCTCGCGTGGGTTTGGAATGGCCTCGTGATAGTGAAAGGGCTGCTCCATGTCCGGGGGAACGGGCATGCCGATCAGCCGCTGGATGTCATTGAGGTATCCGCCCTCCGTCTCATCGCAAAAGGCGATGGCCACACCTTCACGTCCGGCACGTCCGGTGCGTCCGATGCGGTGCACGTAGGACTCAGACTCGTTGGGCAGGTCGTAGTTGAAGACGTGGGTCACGCCGTCAATATCAATGCCACGGCTGGCAACATCGGTTGCGACCAGAGCCTTGACCTTGCCCTTTTTGAAGCCTTCCAGGGCGCGGGTACGCGCGTTCTGGGACTTGTTGCCGTGGATGGCTGCGGCGCTGTGACCATCGACCTCCAGGCTCTTCACCAAGCGGTTTGCGCCGTGCTTGGTGCGGGTAAACACAATGGCCTTTTCCACGTCCAACTCATCGAGCAGGTGCGAGAGCAGCTGGCGCTTGTTGGACTGCAGCACGAACATCACGGACTGGTCAATGCGCTCGACAGTCGTGGCCTGAGGGGCCACCTCGACGCGCACTGGGTTGTGCAGGAACTCCTGGGCCAATTTGGCGATGGAGGGGGGCATCGTCGCCGAGAAGAGCAGGTTCTGGCGCTTCTTTGGAAGCAGAGCCAGGATCTTCTTTAGGTCATGGATAAAGCCCATGTCCAACATGCGGTCGGCTTCGTCCAGAATCAGGAAGTCCACCTTGTTCAGGCGGCAGTGACCCTGATTGATCAGGTCCAGCAAGCGGCCTGGGGTGGCGACCAGTACGTCGAATCCGCGGCGCAGGGCCTGGACCTGTGGGTGCTGACTCACGCCACCAAAGATGACCTGGTGCTCGATGTCCAGGTAGGTTCCGTAGACCCGCATGCTCTCGCCGATCTGGGTAGCCAGCTCGCGGGTAGGGGTCAGGATCAGGCAGCGAACGTGGCGACGGCCGCCCTCGTCTTGGCTGTCATGCAGGTGCTGAAGCACCGGCAGGGAGAATGCAGCGGTCTTGCCGGTGCCAGTCTGGGCAACCCCCAAGACGTCGCGTCCGTCCAGCAGGGGCGGAATGGCCTGGAGCTGGATTGGGGTTGGGGTGTCGTAGTTCTGGTCGCGTATGGCGCGCAGAAGGGGCTCGGACAGGCCGAGATCGTCGAAACTCAAGCGTCCCTCTCGTTGTGGAGGCGCATCTTGTGGCCTCTGTGGGGCGCGCGATCTAAGCGTTGTGCTCGGGAATGTCCATGTACTGGGGCTTATCTCAGAAGCCGACGCCGACCTGTAGGGTGGTTGATGTCACTGAATCCTGGGTGATGTAGATGTCTGCGATTTGCTTGGCTTGCAGAAGCAGCTCGAAGTTGCCCGCCCAGGTTGCGCTCTACTCCAGCGGTGGTCGACTCCGCTGTGGCCTCGGCAACCCGTTTGCTACGCGGCCCACCGTGCGTAGCTCGCGACCGCCTTGGCCAAGCCCGGGGGACGGCTCTGCGGCCGCGTCTCGGCGCCCTGGTCCCCAGCTTCTGCAGCGGCGGCTTCTTGTGCCTCCTGGAGCTGACCTGCCTCGGCGCGCGCCTGATCCGCTGCCGCGATCCGGGCCTGCGAGCCCATCTGCGCCGCTCCGGCGGCCACCGACTTGTCTGCGGGGGAGGGGTCTGCTGGAGCCAAGGCTGCTGCCTGGATGCGGGCCGCCTTTTGAACGGTTTCCTCGGGGGTCGCGCCGGGGCTCGAATCGATGGGCACGTGGCCGCCGATTGCGTAGTCGTTCCCGTCGGGACCCTTCTCCGTGCTGTAGGAGATCGAGCCGGTCAGTGCTCCACCAACAGCCTTGTGTGCCTGTTCATGCGCGCGGACTTCGGCGTCGCGGGCGGCCATGGCCGTGACCTGAGCCTTCTCTTCTGAGTTCAGGCCGTCCAGAGAGCCGCCTTCCCCCTCTTCTTCCTGGGCGCTGCTTTCTTTTGTCTCGGCCTTCTCCAGCTCCTCATTGAGCTCTTGCAGCTCCTGCTCGCGGCTCTGAACCGGTGGAACGGGCTGCACGGGAAGTGTGGCCTCGTCTACGCCCAGAGCCAGCTGAGCTTTGGCTTCGGGACTCAAGTTGAGGACCACCGCTGGTGCTTGATCAGCGGTACTCGGGCGCTCTAAAGCTTGGCGCCGACCCTTCCCAGGAAGAGGTGGCAGCGGCGAGGTCTGACTGACATGAATGGGGCCCATGTCACGCCCAACGGATCATTTCGCCAGCGGCTTAGGGCCGGCCGGCTCGCATGCCCTGCTTGCCCAAACTCCAAAGCAGGCTGTAGAGTGGCGGAGATCAGGCCCTAGTGGCTCTTGGAGCGTTGGACATGCCTACCTTTGCATACGAGGGCCGTACGGCCGATGGCTCGGCCAAAAAGGGCAAGATCGATGCAGACGATCTGAACGCTGCGAAGGTACGTCTGCGCACGATGCGCATCCAGGTCTCCGAGGTGAAACAGGCCAGCGCTCTGGACATTGAGCTCAAGCTTCCAGACTGGAAGTTTCTCAAGCCCAAGGTCACCACCAAGGACTTGGTCATCTTCGTCCGCCAGTTCGCCACAATGATCGATTCAGGTCTTCCACTGATCCAGTGCCTCGACATCCAGGCCAAGCAGGCGAGCAATCCGACCTTGAGGGAAGAGCTGACTGCTATCAAGGGCTCCGTTGAGTCGGGTACGACCTTCGCCGACGCCCTGAAGAAGTTCCCCAACACCTTCGACACCCTCTTCCAGAACTTGGTTGCAGCGGGCGAGGTTGGCGGAATCTTGGACACCATCTTGAACCGCCTCGCGGCCTTTATGGAGAAGAGCGAGAAGCTTACTCGAAAGGTCAAGGGTGCAATGACCTACCCGGCCATCGTCATGAGCGTGGCGCTCATCGTTGTCATCGTGCTGCTTCTCTTTGTGGTCCCCACCTTTGAGTCCATGTTTTTGGAGTTTGGTAGTGCCCTTCCGGCCCCTACCCAGGTGGTCGTGGACATGAGCGTCTTTCTGCAGCACAACTGGTACATCCTGCTCGCGGCTCTGGTGGGCCTCTTCTTTGGGGTGAAGTGGTCCTACGGGGTCCCTCGGGGCCGTAAAGTCTGGGACACTCTGCTGCTCAAGCTGCCGGTCTTCGGTGACCTGCTGCGCAAGGTAGCTGTGGCCCGATTCTGCCGTACTTTGGGCACCATGGTGTCCTCGGGCGTGCCCATCTTGGACGCTCTGGACATCTGCGCAAAGACCGCTGGAAACGTGGTGATCGAAGAAGCGGTAATGGGTGCTCGTCAGAGTATCTCCGAAGGCCGCACCATTGCGGAGCCCATCCAGGAAGCGGGCGTGTTCCCGGACATGGTCTGTCAGATGATCAGCGTCGGCGAGAGCACCGGTGCACTGGACATCATGCTCACCAAAATCGCGGACTTTTATGACGAGGAGGTCGACCAGTCGGTCGAGAACCTCACGTCGATGATGGAGCCCTTGATCATGCTGTTCCTGGGTGTTGTGGTCGGTGGCTTTGTCATCGCCATGTACATGCCCATCTTCTCGATGGCGTCCGCGATCGGATAGCGCCCTTGGCTGTTTTTCCTCCGGCAGTACCTCCTCCGGCAGTACCTCCTCCGGCAGTACCTCCTCCGGCAGTACCTCCTCCGGCAGTACCTCCTCCGGCAGTACCTCCTCCGACGGGATCACACCCCGGCCAGGCTGTATCTCCTCGGGTTGGGCCTTCCAGCGTCAGCGGGCGCGATGGTACAGAGTCAAGCGTACGAAGCGAGCTCCGGCAGCGCTTGGTTCAGTACATCTTGTTTCGCTTGGTATTGGTGACCGCGCTGTTGATCTACGCGGCCCTGCTCTTGGGCGCACGGGTCTCGGCACCGGCCACAATCGATCCTGAGTTGGCCCTGCCCGTTGTGGCGGGCACCTACGCCCTGCTGGGTTTCTCGGCCTGGGCTGTGCGTCGAATCGAGCGGCCCGGTCGCCTGACTTTGTTGCAGCTGCTGATCGACAGCCTGGTGGTCACCTGCCTAGTGGTGCTCTTTGGAGGCACCGCCTCGCCTTTCGTGCCCCTCTTTCCTGCTGTAGTGCTTGGGGCTGCGTACTTGGATGGTCGCCGAGGTGCCTTGGGGGCTGCGGCCTTGAACGCTTTGCTATTGGTCGCTGTTGCGCTGTTTGTGTCGGACCTCAGCGATCCTGCCAAGGCAGCTGCAGTTGTGCTCACCGAGGTCTTCGGCGTTTTTTTGGTGGGACTGCTTGCGGGAGAGTTGGCCTCCAAGCTCTTGGTTCAGACCCGGGAACGCAAAGCGGTCGAGCGAGATCTGGCTCAGGTTCTGGATCATCTGCGTGCCGGGCTTGTGCTCTTGGATCCAGAGGGAAGAGTGCGAACAGCCAATGCGGCTGCGGTGCGTCTGTTCCCCGGGCTCGAGGAGGGTCAGATGGCCTCGTTGATTCCAGGAGTTGAAGGGGAAGGTGGGGCCGCGGCTTGGGAGGTTGAGGACGCTGGTCCGGGACAGGACCGCACTCTACTCATCTCCCGTTCACCCGCCGATGCCGGAGAGGCTGTGCTGGTCATAGAGGATGTCACCGAGCTTCGCGAGACCCAACGGCGCGGCGCACGGGAAGAGCGAATGAACGCGGCAGGCCGCTTCTCTCAGGGGTTGGCCCATGAGATCAAGAATCCCCTGACCAGCCTGTCTGGGGCGCTGCAGCTCATGGAACTCTCCGAGCAGGACAAGCGCCTACGGGCCATCGTGCTTCGAGAAGTGGAGCGCTTGGATCGCTTGGTGACCGACTACCGCGACGCCGGGCAGGCCCCTGAGCTGCGCTTGGCCCGAGTAGAGCTGGGAGAGCAGGTGCAGCAGGTGGCCGAGACCTTCTCTCACGACGCCCGCTATGCCGCTGTTGGCTTGGACCTTAGCGGTATGGAGCGGCGCTACTTCTTCCAGGGAGACAGCGACCAGCTGCGCCAGGTGCTCTGGAACCTGCTGCTCAACGCGGCCCAGCACATGCCAGAAGGGGGACGAATCGGGCTCCGACTGGAGAAGGAAGGGGGCCATGCGCTCCTATCCGTCGAAGATCAGGGTCCGGGAATCCCGGCCGACCAGCTCCCGCTGATTTTCGATCCCTTCTTTACCCAGCGTAGCGGGGGCACAGGCCTTGGGCTGGCGGTAGTGGAGCGTGTGGTTCGCGCCCATGGCGGCGACATCCGTGTGAAGAGTCGGCCCGGCGAGGGCACCCAGTTCTTGTTGCGTTTTCCTTTGGAGGACTCCTGTGCCTGAGCACTTGTTGGTGGTCGACGATGCGGACTCGATGCGAGAGCTGCTCTCCATTCTCTTCGAGCGTGAGGGCTACACGGTCAGCGTGGCATCCAGCGCGGAGGAGGCAGTGGTCAAGCTCCGTGAGCTGTCCATCGATCTTGTACTCACAGACATGAACATGCCTGGCATGAGCGGACTGGAGCTGGTGCGCTTGGTGCGTTCAGGGGCCATCCCACAGCATGCGGATCTGCCCATGGTCATGGTCACTGCCTATGGCACTACCCAGTCCGCCATCCAGGCGATGAAGGAGGGGGCCAGCGACTACGTGCTCAAGCCCTTCGACAACGACGAGCTGCGAATCGTGGTGCGCAAGGCCCTGGGACACCAAGCGCTGATAGAGGAGAATGAGAGTCTAAAAACGGTGCTAAACCAGGGGTTTGGGGAGATCATTGGCACATCCGTCGCCATGCAGGCTGTCTACTCGCTGATCCGCCGCATCCAGGACAGCCAGATCTCCTGTCTGGTGCGGGGGGAGAGCGGAACGGGAAAGGAACTGGTCGCCCGTGCCATTCACAACGGCAGCCCGCGGGCCGGTGCTCCCTTTGTCGCCGTGAACTGCGGGGCCATCCCCGAGGGCTTGATCGAGTCCGAACTCTTCGGTCACCGGCGGGGGGCCTTCACCGGCGCCCTTCGTGACCGAGTCGGCTACTTCGCCGCAGCCAACCAGGGCACTCTGTTCCTGGACGAGATCGGAGAGATGCCACTGTCCGCCCAGGTCAAGCTTCTCCGGGTGCTTCAAGAGCGCAAGGTGACCTTGGTCGGCGACACACAGGCCCAGGACATCGACGTTCGGATCATCGCGGCGACGAACCGGGACCTGGAGGACGAGATCCAGACCGGCCGCTTCCGCGAGGACCTGTACTACCGCCTAAATGTCGTGCACATCGAGCTGCCACCGCTTCGAGAGAGGAGGGGGGACATCAGCCTGCTCGCAGAGTACTTTGTGCGCCATTACGCCCAGGTCCACTCCAAGCCTGTTCGCGGTTTCGCAGACGAGGTCATTGAGGTGCTGCGCGCCTACACTTGGCCGGGCAATGTGCGGGAACTCCAGAACGCCATGGAAGGCGCGGTGGCCATGGAGCAGGGACCGCAGATCACCCCGTCTAGCTTGCCGCGTCGGCTGCGCAGTGAGCGCAACGTGGCCTCGACAGCGGAGCTGGGGTCAGTCCTGGTCGGCGAGCAGGGCGTTGACTTGGACGGAATCCTCTCCGAGGTGGAATCCCGGTACCTCCAAGCGGCCCTAAAGACTGCTCAGGGCAACAAGACCCGGGCGGCGGCGCTCCTGGGCATGAGCTTCCGAAGCTTCCGCTACCGCTTGGCCAAGCTGGAGTTGGACTCAGAGTGACGCATCTCGTCAGGTGACGGTTTTTGTCACCCGAAGATCGACGCTCGGCGTCACCCGGGCGCAGCAAAGGCCCATAAATAGGTCATCGGTGAGTTGGCACGGGACTTGAATACATCTCAAGTGAAAGTAGAAATACCCCCCCCTCCCGGAGTTGAAGATGTTTAAAAAGGGCTTTACCCTCGTCGAACTGATGATCGTTGTCGCTATTATCGGTATCCTGGCTGCTATCGCCATCCCGAACTTCATCGAGATGCAGTACCGGGCCAAGCGCTCCGAGGTTCCTTCCAACGTGAAGGGAATCAAGACTTCGGAGATGGGCTACGACGCCGCCTTCGACACCTTCCTGACCGCCACACAGCACCCGTCGACAACGGCCAGCAAGGTTCAGCAGAACTGGACCGGCGGAAACCTGGAGTTCCAGAAGCTCGGTTGGGCTCCCGACGGACAGGTTCGTGGCCAGTACGGCGTTGCGACCACCACCGCGTCGAGCACCCCTGGTGGCGACTTCCTCGTGACCGGCGTCTGTGATGTCGATGGTGACAGCACCACCGCTCAGTACACCGCGACCAAGAGCGTCAACGCGACCGTCAACACGGCCAACGACGTCTACTAAGCTTCGTTTGATAAGCACCTTCGGGTGCCACCGAGAGGCGAGTCCCAATGGGCTCGCCTTTCTGCGTTGTGCGGCTATGCGTAACGCGACTGGGGTAGCATGATGGGGTGGCTGATTTGAGCGTAGAACCCCGGGACAAGAGGCCCGCGCTGCGGACTCCTGAGCGAGTCTTGCTCTGGTTGGTGCTCAGCCTTGTGCTCTTGGCCAGCTATGGCCCCTTGGTCCAGGCGCCTTATGTCTGGGATGACATCCCCCTGGTGCTGAACAACACCATGACCGGGGACTGGTCTAACCTGCCCCGCTTCTTCCAGATAGACCTGTGGCAGAGCGCAGCGGAGTCCGATGTGGACTCTGGATATTACCGACCCTTGGTGTTGGTGAGCTTTGCGGTGGACCGCAGTCTCTTTGGAGACTGGGCAGGAGGGGCGCACCTCCATTCCCTGGCTTGGCACCTCGCGGCTGTTGTGTTTCTCTGGCTGTTGCTCCGCCGCTGGGTCTCTGAGCTTGCCGCTTGGCTGGGGGCTGGGCTCTTCGCGCTCCATCCGGTCCAGTCCGAGGCTGTCTCATGGGTGGCAGCGCGGAACGACCTGATGGTGACTGCATTTGCAGTGGCCACTTTGCTGTTGCTCGGGGCAAGAAAGCCCAAGCTGGGTTCGCTCTTGGGGGGAGGGGCCTTGATGTTTTGCGCACTGCTCTCAAAAGAGAGCGGCGTGCTCATTCCTATTTTTCTGACTGCATTGATCCTGGCTGAGCACCGACGGCTGCCATCCCCAACGGTCCTCCTGGCCGCGCTGCTGCCCGTGGCGATCTGGGTTGCCATGCGCTTCAGTGCGGACATTCAAGGCAGCTCCGTCCCCGACGCCGATCAGTTTGCGCTCCTTTTGAGCAATCTGCCTGCGATCCTGGGGCACTACAGCCTCAAGCTCCTCTGGCCAGCCCCGTTGAACGTAGGGGTGACGATGGAGTACCTGGACAGCCAGCGGGCGTGGGGACTGCTGCCACTGCTTGTCGGTCTTGTGATCGCTCTGTGGCGGGGCAGGTGGATGGCAGCTTGTGGGCTGCTCATCGCAGGGCTCAGCTTGGCGCCTGCAGTGGTGGCTATTGGCGTCCGGGACCAACTCGGAGAGCGCTACCTCTACATGCCCATGGTGGGGGTCGCGCTTGCCTTTGCGGTCTCCCTGCCCGACACCCTACCCAAGTCTGCCCTGCTGTTTGCAGGTCTCCCCTTGCTCGGGGTGCATTTGCTGCTCGTCCCCCAGCGCAGTTTGGATTGGCGAGGCGAAGACGCGCTGTGGTCCGCCGCGGTTGCAGCCGACCCCAACGGCTTTGCCTTGGCCAGCCTGGGTCACATCGCGAATCGGCAGGGGGAGACCGATAGGGCTGCAGGGCTCTTTCGCGCCGCCCTAGAGGTTGAACCAGCCAATCACCGCGCCTGTACCCACGCGGTTAAGGTGGGCCTTAGAACGGGGCGGCTGGACCTTGCTGCACAGGGTGCGGAGGTCGTCGGACGGCGGTGCGCGCCCACGTCGGAGATCCTTGGTTTGGTGGGCTTGGCGCGCCTGCAGACCGGAGATCTGGAAGGAACCAGGAGAGCGTTGGCGCTGTGGGATGGTGGCTTGGACGCCCGGATGCCGTTGGTCGCAGGAAGCGTTGCTAAGTTGGATGGGGACCAAACCGCCTATGCTTTGCAGCGGGCTCAGGTTCCTGACCCGGTTTCCTTCGACGCACAGGTAGGGCAGTTGCTGCTGCTCTCCGGTGCCTGGCCCCAGGACAAGCCATGACGTCGCTTCGCAAAGTCGGAGTTTTCGGGCTCGCCTTGCTCTTCGCTTCGCTGGCTCACCTCTCACAGCGCAGCATCGACGCGGCCAGAAAAGCCGGTCAGCAGGAGCTGCTGCGCGACACAGTGCCCAGCGGGCCGGTCCTTCGCGTTGCCTCGTCGGGCTTCCACGTTCTGGTGGCGGATGTGCTCTGGATACGCAGCATTCTGGCCTTTGGTGAGACTCTGGGGCAGGACGAGGCACGGGATGAGCAGTGGGCCGCTTGGTTGGAAGGCTCCCTCCTTGCAGTAGCCGAGTTGGATCCTTCTTGGCGCACGCCGTACCAATGGGGAGGCTTGATGTTGGAGGTCTCTGGAGCCCCACAAGGTGCTGAGAACCTCTACACTCTAGCCACCGAGCAGTTTCCTGATGACTACCGCTTCTGGTTCTCCCTTGGGATGGTGCGGTACTTCAGCTTCTCCGATCCTCAGGGAGCGGCCGAGAGCGTGGCTCGGGCAGCTGAGTGCCCTGGGGCGCCCGAGTGGTACGCCATGGCGGCGATAGCCTACGGCGCGAAGCAGGACACCGAGGAGGCTTCGATTCTCTACCTTCAGGCCCAGCTTGATCAAACGGGAGATCCTGAGCTGAGGGCCCGTATAGAGGAGCGCATTAAACGACTGGACCACCTGCGCTTGGTCTCACAGATTCGACAGGTTCGGTTGGGGCTGGAGAGAAACCTGGGTCACCCTGTGTCTACCATCGAAGAGCTGGAGTCACTTGCGGGAAGTCGCCTTCCTCCCGATCCCATGGGTGCGGTCTGGGTTTTTGATGTAGACGGTCAAGTGCGCTCGGAGGTCATCGCT
Source organism: Cognaticolwellia sp. (assembly GCA_047621545.1). GTDB lineage: Bacteria > Myxococcota_A > UBA796 > UBA796 > CAJQPC01 > CAJQPC01. The sequence goes on from JBLHMA010000139.1 coordinate 10,159, forward strand.
CAGGAGGGAGCGGCCAAGGACCTAAGAGCTGCCCGGTCCCTGTTGATTAATCCCCGCATCCGTGCCCTCTGATGGCGGATAGGCTGCGCACGGCGGTCGTCCTGGGGTTGGGGTCTAGTGCCGAATCGCGACGTTGGATAGACGCTGCGGTCGCCTTGATCAACGCTCGTATTGGGGTGCTGAGTCACAGCCGGCTCTACCGCTCTGCCCCGGCGGGTGGCGTTGCTCAGCAATGGTTTTGGAATGCTGCGGTCCTGGTAGAAGGAGAGCCCGGAGTTCTCCTGGAGCAAGTCCTTCAGATCGAAGCAGACCTGGGCCGCAAGCGAGGTCCGCGTTGGGGTGATCGTCGAGTGGACATCGATCTGCTTTGGGCGCCCGGGCGGATCGTCGACCAGCCGGGCTTGAGCCTGCCCCATCTCCGTCTGTTGGAGCGTGACTTTGCCATTGCGCCGCTCCTGGAGATTGCGCCTGCAGCAAGGGATCCCCGCAATGGGCAGAGCATCGCCGCCCGGCCCCCATGCTTGCCAAGGGCTCTGGCTACCGGAACCTTGGGCCCGTGTGGCCGAGACCCCCTCTCGCTGGCCCTTGCTCAGGGAAGGGGCGCGGCATACCTCAGGCACCGCAGCGATAGTTGTCGGAAGCCTTGCTCCCGACAAGTCGACCTGCGACAACCCAGCCCAAGGCGAGGATCGGTCCAAATGAAGTTCTTCATCGATACAGCGAACCTGGATGAAATTCGTCGCGCAGCCCGCTGGGGCATCGTGGACGGAGTGACCACGAACCCTGCTCTGATCGCCAAGGAAGGCGGGGACTTCGTAGACACCATTGCCGAAATCTGCACCTTGATCGATGGGCCCGTGTCCGCTGAAGTGGTCGCCGAGGATGCGGAGACCATGGTCAAGCAGGGCAAGCTCTTGGCCCGCATCCACGACAACGTCGTGGTCAAGGTGCCACTGACCAAGGAAGGCATCGTCGCTACAGCGCAGCTGAGCGCCCTGGGTATCAAGACCAATGTCACCCTCTGCTTCCAGCCTATCCAAGCTCTGGTCGCTGCCAAGGCTGGTGCGACCTACATCTCCCCCTTCGTTGGGCGCATCGATGATGTGGGCCGTGATGGAATGATGATGATCGAAGACATGGTTCAGCTCTACGCCAATTATCCCGCGCTGGAGACCCAGATCCTTGCCGCGTCGATCCGCCATCCGCAGCACGTGCTGCAGGCAGCTCTGGCCGGCGCCCACGTCGCGACAATCCCCTTCAACGTCATGAACAAGCTCTTTGCTCATCCGTTGACCGACAGTGGAAACGCCCAATTCACTGCAGCCTGGGATGGTGTCCCGAACAAGGACATCGTGGGTCAGGTGAGCGCATGGTTGGAGAAGAACAAGCGCTGAGCCTTGCCGCCGGTGGGCCTCGATCTTAGGTGAATGAACCTTCATTCAGCGAGCGATCGGCACTTGAGCAAGGCGGAGTCCAGGAAGAGCGAGAAGCGCGGCCGCATCACCGATGCAGCCGTAGCCGTGTTTGCTGAGCGGGGCTTCCACGCCGCCCGTGTAAGCGACATCGCGCGCCGAGCAGGCGTGGCCGACGGCACCATCTACCTCTACTTTAAGAACAAGGAAGATCTGCTCCTCAGCATCTTCGAGGACCAGATGGACTTGCTTCGTTCCGGGCTGGACGAGACTCTCCAAGGGGTAGACGACCCGCTGGAGCGCATCCGGCGGTTCGCGACCTACCACTTCCGAATGGTCCGTGACCACCGGAACGTGGCCGAGGTCCTCCAAGTGGAGCTGCGCTTGTCGACCAAGTTCATCAAGGACTACCGACCGCAGCGCCTCTGGGACTACCTGGGTGTGTTCGCGCAGTGCGTGCGCGAGGGGCAAGAGCAGGGGCTCATCCGTCCCGAGGTGGTTCCTTTCTCCACCATGTGGGCTTTCTTTGGCGCTCTCGATCAAATTGGCATGCAATGGGTGCTGGCTCGCAACAAAGACAAGTTCAACCTTGACCAAGCGGCCTTGGATGTTGCGGAGATCTTCATCCGCGGCATAGCGGTCGAACCCAACCCTTCCCATTCTCAGTAGACAACAATCATGGAGGCACCGTGAAAATCGGCGTTCTGCTTAAGCAGGTTCCGGCCTCTGATTCCCGCATAAAGATCAACGGGGATCAGACCGGCATCGTGACCGACGACATCAAGTG
>JBLHMA010000140.1:0-12356 GCA_047621545.1 Cognaticolwellia sp.
GGGCGCGACCGAAGCGGAGACGACCTCGCTGTGGAATGCCGTAGCGACCTTCAGGCGCTGACAGGTCAGCTCAGCATCGGCCAGGACCTTCTCAGCCTGCTCGATGGCTTCGGTACGACCCGAGAGAACAACCTGTCGTGGGCTGTTGTGGTTGGCCAGGACGACTGCGATGTTCTGGCCTTCCAGGGCCGCCATCACCTTCTCAAGCTCCGCTGCGACTGCGGTCATGGAACCAGGAATGGAGGCAGCCTCGTTCATCAGCTCGCCGCGCTTGCGGGCGACACGCAACATGGTGGGCGCATCGAAGACTCCAGCAGCGTGAAGTGCGGTCACTTCTCCATAGGAGTGACCCGCCACCGCATCGGCCTGGATACCCAGGGCTTGCAGCAGGTTCAGCTGGGAGAGCGAGCAGGCACCGATCGCGGGCTGGGCCCACTGGGTGCTGGTCAGCATGGCGAGCTGGGCGTCCTTGGCCTCTTGGCCAAACACGCTTGGGGGAAAGACAACCTGGTGAAGGCCCAGGACATCGTCCATGTGTACATCAGCAGCTTGGTCCCATGCGGCCAGGGCTTGGGGGTAGGTCATGGCCAACTCGGAGCCCATGTCCAAGTACTGGCTGCCCTGTCCAGGGAAGAGGAACGCGGTCTGTCCCTGCTTCTCGCCCAGGCCGTAGTGGATGCCCTTGGGAGTGGAGAAAGCCTTGCCCTTGCTCTGAATCAAATCAGCGGCTTGGCCCAGCTTGGCGGTCAGCTCGGTCAGGTCCGCGGCAACGATACCAACCCTGTGCGCGCCGGCCTTGAAGTTGAGCTGGCTGTCCTTGGCAAGCCAAGGGAGCAAGCCCTTGCGGCGGTACATCTCGGCAGGAATCTCAACGGACTTGAGCGCACTCACCAACGCATCTGCGCTGTCAGCGCCCATCACGAAGAGCTCGTGAGATGCGACCCGGTGACGGGTAGCCTGAACGGCTCCCGCGTACTCTTCAACGGCAATGTGGAAGTTGGAGCCACCAAAGCCGAAGCTGGACACACCCGCACGACGGGGGTGGTCGCTTCCTCGAACCCAGGGACGCGACCGTAGGTTCAGGTAGAAGGGGGTCTCACCCAGGTTCATCTTGGGATTGGGCCGCTCCACCTTGATGGTCGGCGGCAGAACCTTGTGGTGCAGGGCCATGACGGACTTGAAGAGCCCTGCTGCACCTGCAGCAGCCTTGGCGTGTCCGATCTGGGACTTCACGCTGCCGAGCGCACAGCGCTGGCGAGGAGAACCCTCCTCTTCAAATGCCAGGCACAAGCCCTGGAACTCCGCGTAGTCCCCTGCAGGAGTTCCCGTACCATGGGCTTCGACCAGCTCGACCGTACCTGAAGAATAGTCTGCCTCCCCGTACGCACGGTCAATGGCCTTGGCCTGACCTGAGGCAACCGGTGCATAGACGCTCTTGGAGCGTCCGTCGGAGGAGCTGCCCACACCCTGAATCAAGCCATAGATACGGTCCCCATCGCGCTCTGCGTCCTCGAGGCGCTTCAGCGCAACCATGCCTAGGCCTTCGCCAAGCAGCGTTCCGTCGGCCTGATCAGAGAAGGGCTTTACATCGCCCGTACGGCTCAACGCCGTGGTCTGAGCGAAGCACATATACATGAAGATGTCGTTCATGGTGTCGACGCCGCCTGTGATGACCAGGTCGGACTGCCCCAAGTAGAGCTCGTTTACGGCCATGGACACAGCGGCAAAGGCCGATGCGCAGGCAGCGTCAGTGACACAGTTGGTGCCGCCCAGATCCAGTCGGTTGGCGATGCGACCCGCGACGACGTTGCCCAGAAGACCCGGGAAGGTGCTCTCCTGCCAAGGAACGTAGTGGTCACTGATGCGCTGAACAGCCTCTTCCACCTTCGACTCCGGGAGACCGGAGTCTCTCAGGGCCTTGCGCCACACAGGGTGCTGCAGCCGGCTCACCATGGTGCCCAGCAGCTCCTGGGCCGAAGTCACGCCAAGAATGACCGAAGTGCGGCTCTTGTCCATCTCCTTGAACTGACCATTCGTCGCGTCGTTCAGCACCCGCTGCGCCATGATCAGCGCCAGGAGCTGCGCGGAGTCGGTGGCCGGCACAATCTTGGGGGGCACTCCCCACTCGAGTGCGTCGAAGGGCACGCTCTCGATGAAGGCGCCGCGGGTGGCGTAGGTCATGTCCTGCGTGTTCAGCTCAGGATGCATGTAGTCATCCTTGAGCCAGTGGCTCTTGGGGATCTCTTCGATGAGATCCACTCCGGCCAGGATGTCGGTCCAGAATCCGCCTGCGTCAGTGGAGCCGGGGAACAGGGCGCTGACGCCGACGATTGCGATAGAAGGGCGCTTGTTGGACATGTTTGTGCTCACTTAGGCCAAGGGCCGCGGGGAAAAACGGAATGCGGATGCAGGGATGGGGGCGCCGTAGCTACGCAGCTGCTGCGCGCGTGTGATGACGGCTGCGCCCTCCATGAGATTTCTAGCGATCTGAACGGCTTGACGTGCCTGAGGCTTCTCCAAGAAGCTCCCCTGCACCCAATCGTTAAAGGAGCCCATCGCCGGACCACACCAAATTTGGTAGTCCAAGCGACGCCCGGGCTGGCCGGCGATAGCCCAGCGGCTGCTCTGGCCCAAGTACCAGCGAAAACACAAGGCCATCTTGTGCTTTGGGTCCCGAGAGGCTCGCACCAACTCCTTGGGGTCCCGCTTGGCAAAAAAGGACTCACAGTCCGACCAGACTTGGTCCAAGCTCTTCTGGAGAACGTTCTTCTCCAGGCGCTCTCGCTCATCGGCCGGAATGTCCTCGATAGAGGAATGAGCCAGGTAAAGTTCGTGCAGTTTTTTGGCGCGAACACCAAACATGGTGCCCCGACGCAGGACTTGCACTTCAACGCCCAACTCGAACATGTCCGCTGCAGGGGCCATCACGACGTCGGCCATTCCTGCTTCTGCGAGCAGCACCCGACCCTCCTCAGAGAGGCCGGATTCCACGGCGCCCTGGTTGACGCTTCCGGTCAGGACGTAGGCGGCACCCAATGCAAAGGCACCGGCAACGGCACCGGGGGTTCCCAATCCACCAGCCGCGCCGACACGAATGGGCCGTGTGTAGCCCTGCTTCTCGGCGACGCGGTCACGCAGGCCAAGAATGATGGGGAAGAGCGCGCTCAGAGAGCGGTTGTCGGTGTGCCCGCCGGAGTCCGCCTCGACCGTGTAATCCTCGGCGACAGGAACGCGGAGGGCCAGCCTGGCCTCATCGGCGGTGATGCGTCCATTGGCCAGCAGCGCATCCAACATGGCTCTGGGCGCCGGGGACAGGAAGTGCTGGGCAACCTCTGGTCTTGAAATCTTCGCAAACACAAAGTTCTTGCGGTGAACCTGTCCGTCGGGCCCCTCGCTCAAACCGGTGACCGCGTACTGCACAATCATCGGTGTCAGGGCCATGTAGGCGGCTGCGCTCACACGGTGAACACCTTCCCGCAGGTACAGGTCGGCGATGGCCTGTTCCAAGTCCGGCTCGTTGGGGCTGTGGATCAGGTTTGAGCCCCAAGGCAGCCGCTCCCCCAAAGCACCCTTCAGCTCTGCGATTGCGGCTTCTACTCGCTCAAAGGGCAGACCAGCCGCCCCGAAAAAACCCATAAAACCAGCTTCGCCCATCGCACGTACTAGCCGTGTAGTGGCGATGCCATTTGCCATCGCGCCGCTGACGTATGGATAGCGCGTCCCGTGTACCTCACAAAACGACCGGTCGCCCAGCCACTCAGGGTAAAGCGCAGGGAGGGTCGCGAGCACTGGCCAGCTCCCACCGGTATTGAACTGCCCTCCGAATCCACACCCAACCGCACCGTTGGCAGCCTGAACAACGAAAACAGGTTCTCGGATGCGGTGAACCGCGCCCTTCAGCTCCGCTTGACTCAAGGCCGGGGCTTGGTCTTGTGGTGACCAGTTTCCAAGATGGGGCAAGGACACAGACTCTCCAAAGCAGGCGCAGCTAAGCCGCTGAACCGCGCTGTTGCTAAGAGATTCAACTACCTGCCGCTGACACGTGCCCGTCGCCGGAGGCTCAGAGCCCATGGAAAATCGGGGGCTTGGAGGGGAAAAATACCCAAAAGTTTGTTTTCTGACCGGCGGGTCACCTGTGATGGTACTTGAACCGGCCCCCAAGGCGGAGTCAGACCAACTAGCCCTGGGTCAGTTTCAAGGACTTGATCATTCGCTGAAAGCCCTCCTCTCCGGTGACCAGCGGTTCGTAGCCAAAGTCCTGCTCGGCAGCGCTCAGGTCGAACCAATGGCTCGTGCTGATCTGGGAGACGGCAAAGCGCGTAATGGGCGGCTCCCCTTCAAGCGAAAACACACGCCAGACGGTCTCAGCCACCCCAGAGAGCGGCATGGCCAACCACTTGGGGACCCGACCACGAATTTCTCCTTCCCCTAGCTCCAAGAACACGCGATTCAACCAGCCCCAAACCGGAACCGGTGTGCCATCGGTGATGAAATAGGCCTTTCCAGCGTTGACACTCCCTGGCTTGAGCGCTGTTGCAGCCTGAAGATGCGCAACGGCGGCGTTCTCCACGTAGGTAAGAGCCACCTGATTCTGCCCGTCCCCAAGAACCTTTAGGCGTCCGGCGCGGTGGCGGGCAAGGAGGCGAGGAACAAGGTGGGGGTCCCCGGGCCCGTAGATCAAGTGGGGCCGGAGCGCAGTGGTTGCCAGGTCCTCCGAGTTGGCCGCCAGCACCGTCTGCTCGGCGATAGCCTTGGTCTCGGAGTAGAAAAAATCGTGGTGTTCCGGGTAGCTACAGTCGGCCTCGCTGACCCCTTCTTCATCCTCGCCGTGGAAGGTCACGCTCGGGGAGGAGGTGTAAACAAAGCGTTGCACACCAACCGCTCGAGCCGCCTCCAGCAAGCGCTCCGTAGCCGTGACGTTTGCAGCATAATAGCGCTCCCGAGGTCCCCACATGCCCGCCAGCGCCGCAACGTGGAAGACCACGTCCATGTCCTCTAAGGCCGCCTCCAAGCCCTCCCCGACACTCAGGTCACAGACTACGCTTTCAGCGCCTAATGCCTCCATATGCGGGTAGCGATTCCGCCCCAACACCCTCACCGCGTGCCCAGCTTCAATGAGCTGCTTGGCGATTGCGCCTCCCAAGAATCCGCCGCCGCCAGTCACCAAGGCTTTCATCGCGGACTCCTAAGACAACGTGGCGGCGGACTGCTGGTCCACTGCCCAGGCGCCCAGCTCGGGGCGGTGGATCTTGGCATTGTGCCGGCGATCCACCGGAAAGCTTGAATGGAAATAGAGCGTGGAGATGGGCTTGCACACTGCGACCTGCTCTCCAAGGGCCAGAATCTCTAGCCCCAGCGACTCTCCAGCGGAGTGTCCCGGCTTGAGTTCCACGACCAATACGGCTTGCTCGCCCACCTGGACAACGGCGCTGCGGCGAACAGCAGAATGCTCGTTGTACACGCCCTCCAAGGGCACCGGAAACACTGGACCTCCTGGGGTCTGGACCCGGTGTCCCTTGCGGCCGCAGAACCAGAGGCGCCCTTCAGAGTCCAGGTAGCCAAGGTCACCCATGCGGTGCCAAAAGGCGTCCCCATCTGGAATCTTGGCAGCAAGATTCGCATCCGGGCGCTCAAAGTAGCCCCTGGAGACCTGCGGGCCTTGAACGCAGATCTCACCGACCTCGCCGACGGGCAGAGGGCTTTTCGGGTCCCACTGAGGAATGGGTTCATCTGAAATTGGAAGTATTTCCACACGAATCGATGAATCTATTCGTCCAACACACGTCCCCTCCCCTGCCGCGGAACGCGCACCGGTCTCATCGAGGATTTCCTGGCTGGAGATGGTGGCAACCGGCAGCGACTCGGTAGCCCCATAGGGCGTGTGAATCTCCGCGCCCGAGGACAAGATTTCCCGAAAGCTGAGGTGGAGAGACCTCGGGATGGGCGCCCCAAAAGTCAGCACGCGCTTCAAGCTCTCCAGGCGTTGGCCCTTCGCTGGGAACTCAACGGCCATCTTCGCCAGAACTGCCGGACTGGCGACCAGCTGGTCCGCCTTGAAACGTTCCAAAGCCTCTTGAATCTTGGCGGGTGAGGCCGTCGCAGGCTTGGCAAAGTCCATCTCGGGTAGAACACAGGTCGAGCCCATGGCCATGCTGAACATGGCAAAAGGCAAGAAACAGGAGACCTCAACCTGACCAGGCTCAATGCCGTACATGGCCGCAATGCGGTCAGCCTGGGTGGAGAACATGCCGTGGGTGTAGCGCACGCCCTTGGCTGGCCCGGTGGACCCGCTGGTAAAGAGGATGGCAGCCAAGGAGTCCGGGTCAGCGTCGTGGTTGGCAACCTGCACATCCGACTTGAGGCATTTCTCGTATTGGTGGCCGCCCCAGAACCAGGTCCAGCCGTTGACGGTGACCCGCTCCTGAACCGAAGCAAACGCTGCGCCTTTGACCTTGGAGAGAACCATTCCCTTGGGAATGGCGACCAAGGCCTGCGGTTCGACCTGCGCCACACAGCTCAGAAAGCCGTCCAATCCCATTCCGGGATCGATCAGGACCGGGACGCAGCCCAACTTCCAGAGTGCCAGACTCAGCTCGAAGAACTCAAAACCAGCGGGCACCAGCATCATCACGCGTTGACCAGGCCGAAGGCCTACCTCATCCCTCAAGCCGGCCGCTGCGGCCATGACACGCGCGTGAACCTGACCGTAGCTGCGCTGCGCCCAGCCCCCTCCCTCGGGCAGGATCAGAGCAGGCTGCTGAGGGTCACGGGCGACATGCGCCTCAAATCGGGCGACAAAGTTGCTCATGGGACCTCAGGGGGCTGAAGCGATGAATTGCTCCATGCGGGAGAGGAGGCGCTCGGGCACGTCCTCTATCAAATAGTGACTCGCATCTTCCCAGGCCTCGACCTCGGCCTGGGGGAAGCGCCGTTGCCACTCCTTACGAAACTCCGGTGTAAAGCACCAGTCTTGCTCACCCCAGCAGATGAGCATTGGCAGATCAACCAACTTGGCCAGACCATCTTCAACGCCAAGTAAAGTGTCGTAGCTAGGATGCTGTGGCTTGAGAGGTATATCCTCGACAAAGCGCAGCGTGGCAATTCGATTTTGCCAGCTGTCGTAGGGAGCAAGAAGACCCTGCTTTACTGCTGGGGCCAAGGGCCTAACCGTCGTGCGCCAACTCGCCGCCCACGCGAAGCCGTTGAAACCCCGAACGGCCAGAGTGCCGAACCCCGGGATGCGACAACTGGCAATAGAGGGCGGAATCTGCTCAGATCGGAAGGCCGCCGTGTTGGTGACGACCAAACGCTCAAAGCGGTCGGAGAGCCGACCAGCGACACCCATTCCAATGGCACCACCCCAGTCGTGGACCACCAGCGTGACCCGCTGAAGGTCCAGGTGAGTGACGAGCTTCTCAAGGTTGGAGATGTGCTGCTCCAAGCGGTAGTCCCAATCCTGGGGCTTGTCGCTCATGCCGCACCCAATGTGATCTGGCACCACAACCCGGAACTCGCCCGAGAACCTAGAGACCAAAGCACGCCAATAGAATGACCAAGTAGGGTTGCCATGGACCGCGAGCATCACCGGCGCGTCCTTTGGGCCCTCGTCCAGGTAGTGCAGTGCCCCCCCGTCAACCTGAAGGGTGTTGCCTTGCCAGGGGTACAGCGCTTTCGCTTGGGCCGGGAGCGGGCTCACCACTCCACACTCATCATTGCTACGTTTAGCCCGCTTCCAATACCCATCATTGCAAGGGTGTCCCCACGCGCGACCAAGCCTTGATCCAGTGTTTTCGCGAGTGCCAGCGGAACTGCAGCGGCCCCGACATTACCAATCTCCGGGTAGATGGCCAAGGCCCGCTCCCGAGGCAGTTGAAGCGCCTTGATCACGGCCTCGTGGTTTGCACGACCGACTTGGTGCAGCGCATAGCGGCTAACCTTGTCAGCTTGAAGGCCCCGGTCTGAACGGAAGTCGTCAAACGTACGCTTGGCCAGACGCACACCCTCGGCAAGCAGCCGCGTTGGGTCTGTCGTCATGCCTTGCAGCCCGCCGTAGCAAAGGTCCCGGTGCCGACTTGCGGCCCGCTGCACACCACCCAAGAAACGATGCTGTGCAGTGCTCAGATCCCTGTGAACCAAAACCATTGCAACCGCGGCGGACCCCAAAGTGAGCGTCGCCAGGTTGTCCTTGTAGGTGGACATGTCGGCATTGGGCTGCCCCAACCGGGCCAAGGTGTTCTCAGTCACCTCGCGGCTGCTCTCACCAGCGACCACGATCCCGACTCGCGCCTGGCCGAGCTCGATCATGTTCGCAACCACACCCATGCCTGACAAGAAGCCCAAGCAAGCATTCCCAACATCGAAATTAAGACAGCTGTCCCTCAACCCCAAACGGCCATGAACGTGGCAGGCCACGCTGGGCTCGAGTTGCGACTTATAGACCGAGGTGCTCACCAAAACATCTACTTGAGCCCGGGCGATACCTGCCAAGTCCAGCGCTTCTTGAGCAGCGTTCGCAGCAGCAGTGGCTGGATCCTCCCCCGCCGCCCAGACCCGCCGCGCTTTGACCCCAGTGACCGCCTCAAGCCATCCAGGCCGGATGCCCATCCGGCTGTATAGGCCGGACAGCGCCCCCTCGATCGCGCTGGTCTGCAACGACTGGGAGGGCAGTTCGTAGCGCAAGGCTTCAATGCAGACGTTTTCGTAGCGCATGCCCATCTCTATCCCCGGATAGCCTCCTAGACAACAGTCCTGGCCTCGACCTTGAAGACAAGCCCGCAACATGGACTTGCGCCATCTGGCAACAGGCTTATTCAGGAGGCCTTGGAGCGCCTATGACACGCATCAGAGAGACCCTCCCAGATCACGCATCGGATCTGGATACACGTGAACTCGCCATATCTCAGGTTGGTATTCGTGATCTTCGCTACCCGATTACCGTCTGGGACAAGGCGCGACAGTCACAGCCAACCGTCGCCGACTTGGCCCTGTCAGTGCACCTGCCGGCTGAAAAGAAGGGCACGCACATGAGCCGCTTCATCGAGATTCTAGAGAGCCATCGGGGAGAGATCAGTCTGCACACCATCCCGACCATTCTTCGGGAGATCCAACGCAGGTTGGAGAGCGACGCGGCGTTCTTTGAAGCCCACTTCCCCTACTTTCTGGAACGCACCGCCCCTGTCTCAGGTGCGCGCTCCCTTATGGAGTACGCCTGCGGCTTCCGCGCAGCGCTCAAGGGAGAGGACCTGCGCTTTGAGCTGATGGTGGACGTCGCAGTCACGACTCTTTGCCCGTGCTCAAAGGCTGTCTCAAAGTACGGGGCACACAACCAGCGGGGACACGTTCGAGCCCGCATCACCCTGAGTGACATGGTGTGGATCGAAGATGTAGTCGACGCCATCGAGGCCTGTGCCAGTTCTCCCCTCTACGCCCTGCTCAAGCGCGAAGACGAGAAATGGGTGACGGAAAAGGCATACGAGAATCCCCGCTTCGTTGAGGACTTGGCTCGAGACGTGACGATCGCCCTCCATGCACTTGACGGGGTCGAGGCTGTGTACCTGGAGGTGGAGAACCTTGAATCGATCCACAACCACTCAGCTTGGGCGGTCATCGACCCTTGCGACATCGGGAGCCAGCGCTGCGCAAAGCTACAGCGCCCTCCCGAGCCAGAACCTTTCGGAACATGGCTTCGGAAAATGCGGGAGTCGCGCCACGAATCCCAGCGGACGCTTGCCAGCGCCCTCGAGATCTCCCCATCAGTCCTGTCCCGAATCGAGACAAACCTGCGTCCAGCGCAAGACGACCTCCTGCACCGCTTGGCAAAGCACTGGGGGATCGATCACTTGCAGATCGCTCTCCGTGCTCGAGCGCTTCCCTCACACTGCCTGGACCGCATTCAAGCCGATCCTGAGGGCTTTCTCGCCTGGGTGAATGCCCACTCCGACGACCACTTGACAGGAGAATCATAGAGAATGAAAAGAACGCAGTTGACAGGCAACCCCAAAAACCGCGAATGATCTCTCCGGCAACCTACTTTACAAGCTGACTCAGGAGGCACCCTTGAGCGGAACATCACCGCCGTCTTCGGCTCCAATCCTCCTCGTGGGGAAAGTGGTTGATACGGCCGACCCAGACAAGCTCGGTCGCGTACAGGTCAGCGTGCATGGGTTCACCACCCAGACGAAGTACCCCTGGATCCGGATGGTCCAGCCTCACGCCTCCAAGGCCAGCGGCTTTGTCTGGCTGCCCGAAGTCGACGACGAAGTCGTTGTCCTGAAAGGCGGAACAGAGATGATGATCATGGGCTCCGTCTACAACGGCATCAACAAGCCGGAAAACGTCCCCGAGGCAACGGATAAGAATCTCTACAAGCAGATTCGAACACCGACCAATCACCTTCTCCAGTTCTACGACGACAAGGGGAAAGGTTGGATCACCATTGTCAGCGGTGACGAAAAGAACTTTATCAAGATCGAAGAAGAAACCTCAACGATCACGATTGAGTCCGCCGAAAAGCTGGTCGTCAAATCCAAGATCGTGACGGTCGATTGCGAAGAAGCCACGGTAACCGCGACAAAGTCCGCTACCATCGACACCAAGACGGCGCTGGTCGAAGCCAGTACTGAAATCGTCGCCAAAGTCGGTGGCAACAAGATTGTCATCGACTCCGGTGGAGTCGTGATCAAGGGCTCCATGGTGAAGATCAACTAATGCTGAAAGCCAAGCTACTCTCTCACTCGTACACCCTCTCGACCCGCATCGGTCGAGCAGCGTTGGCCTTGTCGAACAAAGCTGGCCGGCAAAACATTCTTTACGGCACAGCACATGTCGTAAGGTACCCCCTCATGGCACTCAGGACCCAGATGGACATGGGCCCCGTGCGCCACGCACTTAGCCAGATCGTCGTTAGCGGCGAGATGGTAGTATTTCCCCCCTTTGGAAGGCTCCCAGGGAGCCCTCAGAAACCCGAGAGCGCATAGCTTTCTCACCTGAATCGGAGCACTGAATGCCGGAGTACAGGACACCAGGCGTATACATTGAAGAGATCTCCACCGGACCACGTCCGGTAGCGGCTTCCTCTACCACTGACACCGGCTTTGTCGGCGTCATTACCATGCCGGGGAATTTCCTCGCAGGGCGCGGCCCAGCCGCCGGAATGTTCATTCCAGCCGCCGAAGAAAAGGCAATGCTGGCATGGAACCGTGCCCTGGCATTTCGCCCCCTCCTCACCGATGCCGGTGATGATGGTGCAGCCAAGGACCCCAAGGCCAAGGCTAAGCCAGCCGCCGGAAACGCTTTCGAGCAACTCGTCGCTGAGATTCTGCCAGGTGCATGGACGGCCGATGCGCCCTCCGACACCGGTGCAGTGGTTCTCCGCGACGACAAGGGCAACTTGCTGCGTATCCCCGCACGCAAGAGCCTGCTGAGCGTTGCTGTCGATGAAAAGGGTGCCACGAAGTGGGACCTGGCCTTCGGCGCCAACCAGCAGCACATCATGGAGATGGTCGCCGTCAACGCGATCGAGCAAGGCATCGGTCACACCGGCAACATCACCGCCGTGGACCCGACCGCAAAGCCCACCTCGGTGGACATCACTGCCATCCAGAAGCGCCTGCAAGGGACCGCTCCTGCCATCACCGGCATGGACGGATTCGAAGCATGGCTCAGCGACTACGCTTGCGGCCTCTTCAAGCAGGTTCTCGTTGATGCCCAGAAGGGTATGACCCCGACCAAGGCCGAATTGGTCTGGCGCACCCTCGGAGCTGGCGCCAAGAAGTCCTGGCTTGCTTGGCTTCGTCAGCATCCTGGGATGAAGCGCTTTGAGCTCAGCGTCAATGGATTCTTCTCCAACGGTGGCAAGACTGCCTTCTTGGCGGTGGCCATCCAGAACCACGGAGCCGCTGGCCCTGACAAGCGTCGCTTCCTCGAAGACAGCTTCGATGGCGTCGCTGCAGTCGCAATGTTGGCAGCCCCGGGCCTCGAGTTCAGTTGGCAGCAGGCCATCCATGAGTACGCTGGTCCTCGCGGTCGCGGAGACATCTTCGCTGTCCTCGAGACCCCGCGGTACCTGCTCACCAAGGAGCCCTTCGGTACCAAGCTCAACCAGTTCCGCTGGACCGAGGATGACAGCCCCTACGAAGTTGGCGTCTTGGAGACCCTGTCTTCCCCAGCCATGACCGAGCTGCGCTTCAATGGCTACTCGGCCGATGCACTGCTGGACCGATGCGTCCCTCGCGACGACTCCGGCTACGGTGCTGCTTACGCACCTTGGCTCGTCGTGGACAACCCCAGCTCCAGCAGCCCCAGTGACAAGTACATCATCATCCCCCCTTCGGGACACGTTGCCGGCGTCATTGCTG